>DATEIS010000395.1:0-10912 GCA_035278765.1 Pyrinomonadaceae bacterium
CGAGATAAAGTAAGAGGAGAACCAGATGGAACAAGAGACAGTAAAACTGCTTAACGTGTTGCGACGCATCGCGCGTGCGGCTGGTTACGCGGCCTGGACCAAAGCGGGACCGGACGCGACACAGTTCTGCGTCGCGCAGTATAACCGCGTACTCGCTCGACTCAGTGAACTCGAGCCGGCCGTCAAGCCGCTGTTCACGCCGTTGAGTGAATCGGCGTCAGCGGAGGTCACGCGGATCGCCGCGCGCGAATTGTTGGCTTACTTCGAAGCGGATGAGCCGGAGTTTGTGCACGGATTCGGGAGAGGATTTTACTTCGGCAGACACCGGCCGAGACGCAAGAGAGTGCGTTGCGTGCCGTTATTCGTGGGTTGTAAGTGAGACAGGATTCTTCAAAAAGGGAGTAGGTATGGAGAGAGAGAAAGAGTTGGTGAAACTGATCAATGTGCTGCGACGCACGTCGCGTATGGCACTGCAATCAGAATGGACCGGTGGTAAGGAAGATGCGGCGGCGTTCTGCACTGAGCAGTACAACCGCGTGCTTGCGCGTCTCAAGGAACTTGATCCGAATGTCGGTGCGATTTTTGAGCCTTTGGCGACTGGCAGTTCGTTAACAGTGGTCGCAATGGCATCGCGTCAGCTTGCGGCTTACTACGAAGATGAACTTGGACCAACGAGAGGCTTTGGGCGTGGGTACGCCTTCGCCTTCGATTCAAATAAGTTTCGCGAGTTCTGGGAGAAGTCAGCGCGCGAGTTTGAAGATATGGGCGAGTTTATCCGCGAGAATATAGACGAGTGGCTGAAAACCAAAAAAGGAGAGAAGCGCACAGAGAATCAGAAGACTCAATAATCTGCGTAATCTGTGGTCAGAAGTTACATGGGCTCACAAGAGCCGGAACTTTGGGAGGGACAGTATCACGGAAACTGCGTGACGACCGCCGCATCGCAGCCACCGCTGCTTCGACTTGTTGCGGCGTCAGAGCAGTGTTCGTCTGGAAAAACACCCAGTCGATATCTTCCTGATACTGTCGCCGTTCCGTCGATTTGGTCATCCCGTCGCGAATAAACCAGAGGTTGAAGTTTATCGACATCGTATCTTCCGGATAATACTCGTCACCGTGCTCCGCAAATAATTTCCCGTCGACAAAATAACGAACCTTCTTGTTCATCACTTGGGTCACGAGACTGTGCCATCCCGCCTGGCTACCGTTTGTGGTCTTAAAGACATTGTCTTTCTTCCAGTTTGGCTCCGGACTAAACGTTTCCCACGTTGTGGCGTAGAGCGTTGGTCCATCAATGCCCCAGCCGCCGTTTGGCAGATATTCGAAATCCAATTCGCTGTAATCGAGATCCATCGGCGCTTTTAATGGACTGATGGTGTAGAAGCTCTCGACGATTTGATCGCCGCCCGGTCCTGAAACGGGAGCGTCAGTGAAGCGCACGCGAGCGGCATAAGTGCCTTCGAAATACTTGCGTTGATGACAGATTTGGGTTTGCGTCGTCGTCGCGCCGGTGCCTTCGGTTGAGGAAGACATTCGCAGGAACTGAAGGGAAGACTCCTTATGGAGTGAAACACCTTCTTCTTTCCATGTTGCTCCCGGAACTCCCGGCCAGCCCGCTTCAGTGCGAAGGATCCAGCCGTTCTTCTTTAGCAGTTCTCTGTTTGTGTAGCTAAAATCGTCGAAGAGTATCGCGGCTGGAGCGGCGGCTTGCAGGCTCGGAGTTATGAGAGCCGCAAGAACGATTAAGGCGACGACAAGCGCAAACAAGGTCTTCATCGATGGTCCTCCCAGGGCGTTTGATGATATTGGATAAAACGAGATGACACAAAGCGAATCAACACCGAGGCAAACGGCATTTCTCTTCGACCTGGATGGAACACTCGTCGACAGCGTCTATCAACACGTTCTTGCATGGCGTGAAGCGCTTGAATCGGGCGGCATGCAACTCGCCGTTTGGCGTATTCACCGGCAGATCGGCATGAGCGGTGGTCTGTTCGTCAATGCTCTACTGCGCGAGACCGGGCACACCGTTTCGAAGGAGGAGGCTGAGCGACTACAACAGGCGCACGGCGATGCGTTTAAGAAATATGCGTCGCAGGTTCGACCGCTGCCGGGCGCCATGGAGTTGTTGTCGTATTTGACAGAGAAGAAGGTGCCGTGGGCGATTGCGACGAGTGGTTATCTCAAGAGCGCGAGTTTGTCGCTTAAGCTTTTAGGAATTAGTGAAGATGTTCCGATTATCACGCGTGATCTCGTCACACATGCGAAACCCGATCCGGATCTGTTTCTTGCGGCGGCTGAAAAGCTCGGCGTTGACTGCAGCGACTCAGTTGTAATCGGCGACAGTATCTGGGACATGCTCGCCGCGCGTCGCGCACGTGCGCTCGGTGTTGGGTTGCTGTCGGGTGGTTATGGGCGCGAAGAGCTGGAACGCGCCGGGGCGTATAGGGTTTATAACGATCCAGCCGATCTCTTGTACCACTTGGATGAGGTTGGCGTACGTCGGTCCGAGTAATCTGCGTAATCTGTGGATTGCCTTGCCATCTTAGGTATCATGCCGTAGTATGCCTAAAACGTTTAGGCGTAAGGCTGCATGACCAATCCGAAAGCCGATTTACTACAAGGCACGCTCGACATGCTCATTCTCAAGGCCCTCTCACTTGGCCCGTTGCACGGCTACGGCATCATCCAGCGCATCCGCAGAATGTCTGACGAAATGCTCACCGTTGAACAGGGCGCACTCTACCCTGCGCTCTACCGTATCGAACTCAAAGGCTGGGTCAGCGGCAAGTGGGGCGAGAATGAGACCGGCCGCAAAGCCAAGTTCTACAAACTCACCCGCGCGGGACAAAAACAACTCCGCCTCGAAGAAGAAAGCTGGGACCGGCTCGTGTTAGTCGTCACCAAGATGCGCGAAGCCACATAGGAAATACTGCAATGAGATGGCTCAACGTTTTAGTTGCACGACTCCGAGCGCTGCTCTGGCGCGACAAAGTTATCCACGACATCGACGAAGAACTGCGTGCTCACCTCGAGATGGAGACCGAAGCCAATCGCGAAATGGGAATGACGCCGGAAGAGGCACGCCTGTCGGCCGCGAAGAGCTTCGGCAACATCGGCAGCATCCGTGACCTTGCGTACGAGGTGAAGGGAGGAGGATTCATGGAATCGGTTTGGCAGGATCTGCGTTACAGCGCTCGCATGCTCTTCAAACATCCGGGCTTTACGATCATCGCTGTGCTGACGCTCAGTTTGGGTATCGGTGCGAACACTGCGATCTTCAGCATCGTCAACGCGGTTCTGCTGCGGCCGTTTCCATACGAGGCGCCCGAACGACTCGTCGTCGTTGGTGAGTTTGCGGCGGGCGGTTCGGTGTCGTATCCAAACTTTGTGGATTGGCGCGACGATCGAAACGTTTTTGAATCAGCGTCGGCAGTACGTTCGAATGAGAGTTACAACTTCAGCGGCGCCGGTGAACCGGAACGCTTGCAGGGTCGACTAGTCTCAGCAGGCTTTCTCACTTTACTCGGCGTCAAACCGTTTCTTGGTCGCGACTTTCTTCCCGAAGACGATCGCCCCGGTGCAACTCCGGCAGTGATGTTGAGTTACGGATTTTGGAGTCGCACGTTTGGCAACGATCCGAACATCATCGGGAAAGCGATCACACTCAATAATCAGAGCTACACGGTCACCGCTGTCGCACCCCAGGATTTCGAGTTTGCGCTTCCGGCCGACGTCACGATCCCAATCGGACTTTCCGCCGAACGTTTCAAGTCGCGTGGCAGCGATCCGGGAATCAGCGTGGTTGCGCGTTTGAAACCGAACGCTTCGCAACAGCAGGCAGAAGCTGAGCTCAACGTGGTCTATAAGCGTCTGGAGCAACAGTATCCTGACACAAACACTGGACGGCGTGGCGTTCTAATGCCGGTGCACGAGAGTTTTGTCGGTCCCGTCCGTCAGCCACTTTTGATTCTGCTCGGCGCGGTTGGACTCGTTTTATTGATCGCTTGTGCGAACGTCGCGAATCTTCTGCTCGTTCGCGCTTCAACGCGCAAAAGAGAGATGTCTGTGCGCGTGGCGCTCGGTGCGAATCGTTGGCGCATCATTCGGCAGTTACTCACCGAGAGCTTACTTCTCGCAGTGATAGGCGGCGGGCTGGGAATACTTCTCGCACACTGGGGCACAAGTCTGATCGCCAGCAAACTACCTGACGGCATTCCACGACTTGGTGAATCGAATGTCGATTTGCGTGTACTGATGTTCACACTAGGCGTTTCGATCGTCACCGGATTGTTATTCGGACTCGCGCCGGCGTTACAGGCTTCACGTCTCAACCTTACCGATGCGTTGAAAGAGGGAGATCGCGGTTCCGTTGGACGTCAACACTTGCGCAATGTGTTGGTTGTTTGCGAAGTGGCGCTGACGCTTACGTTGCTTGTCGGGGCGGGTTTACTGATTCAATCGTTCCGCAGAGTGTTGCAAGTCGATCCGGGTTTTGAGACGCAGAATCTGCTGACGATGCAGGTGTCAGTTAACAATCCTGACGGTAATCAAGTTGTTTCCTTCTTCAAGCAGTTGCAGGAGAATGTGCGCAGTCTGCCTGGCGTTAAGTCGGTTGCGATCTCCAACGGACTGCCGCTTAGCGGTGCGAATCATCCCGTCTTCTTTATCCAGGGACGGCCGCTACCGGAACCGGGCAAAGCGCCAGGCGCGATTCGTTACACCGTCAGTCCCGATTACTTTCAGACGATGGGAATTGAATTGGTTAAGGGTCGCATCTTTAACGCGCAGGAAACTTCTACAACTCCGCTGGCCGTTGTTATCGATGAGGCGCTCGCACAACACTTTCCGAATGAAGATCCGATTGGACAGCGTTTGTCTCAGTCTGCATCCGGCGGCCCAATTTATGAAATCGTTGGAGTGGTGCGGCACGTCGAACAGTACAATCTCGAGGGCCAGGCGGCGCGGACTCCGCAGTTCTATCTCAACTTTAATCAGATGCCCGCTGAGCGCTGGCCTGGTTCTGTGCGACGCATCAATTTGCTGACGCGGACTGATGTTGAGCCCGCTAGTCTCGCCGCGTCGGTGCGCGGGCAGATTGCAGCGTTGAATAAAGATCAGGCGGTCTTTAACGTGCGGACGATGGAACAGATCGTGTCCCAGTCTGTAGCGCCGCGACGTTTCTCGATGTTGTTGCTGGCAGTTTTTGCGGTTGTCGCGCTCGCCCTCGCAGTAATCGGGATTTACGGGATGCTTTCGTATGCAGTGGCGCAACGTACGAGAGAAATAGGATTGAGGATGACGCTCGGTGCGCAGCGAACTGATGTGATGCGACTCGTGATCGGACACGGGATGAAACTCGCGATCGCAGGCGTTGTGCTTGGCCTGATTGCGTCGTTTGCGTTGACTCGGACGATGAAGAATTTGCTGTTCGGTGTGAGCGCGACGGATCCGATAACGTTTGGGTCAATCACGTTGCTGTTGGCTATCGTTGCATTGTTGGCATGTTGGATACCCGCGCGAAGGGCTACAAAAGTCGATCCGATCGTGGCCCTCAGGTATGAGTAGACACGGCTTTACGCGGATTATTTAAACGGATTTTCGTAGTATCTGTGGTGAATCAACTTTCCAACTGGCGCCCTCCTGAACACTGGACACGGATCACCACGATCGACATGCACACTGGTGGTGAGCCGCTACGCGTCATCATCGATGGGTTGCCGCCGATCGAAGGCCGGACGGTGCTTGAGAAGCGACGATACTTTCGCGAGCACTACGACCATTTGCGCACAGGGCTAATGTGGGAACCGCGTGGCCATGCAGATATGTACGGAGCTGTGATCACTTCGTCTCAAGATGCAGACTTCGATGTTTTCTTTCTGCACAACGAGGGCTACAGCACGATGTGCGGACACGCGATCATTGCTCTCACAAAGCTCGCCATCGAGACAGGATTGGTTAATAAGAACGAGATGGTGTTTAGCGTTCCTGCGGGCAGGATTCATGCGCGCGCGACCGTTTTAGGCGGCCGGGTGACGGAAGCATCCTTTCAGAACGTTCCGTCGTTTCTTTATCTTTCCGAACAGCAGGTTGAAGTACCGGGAATTGGCTTGGTGACGTTCGACGTGGCTTATGGCGGCGCATTCTATGCGTTCGTTGATGCTGAATCTGTTGGCTTAACACTCGAACCGGAACATTTCAATCGCATCATCGAGTATGGACGCCGGATCAAACACGCAGTAATAGATCTTTTCCCGATCACTCATCCCTTTGAACCGGACCTGAGCTTTCTCTACGGAACGATCTTCACTGATCTACCGCGCGACCCATCGCATCACAGTCGCAACGTTTGTATTTTTGCGGACGGAGAACTCGATCGATCAGCAACTGGCAGCGGTGTCAGTGCCCGTGCTGCTCTGCACTTCGCGAAAAGCGAGTTGGGCTTGAATGAATCGATCACGATCGAGAGCATCCTTGGCAGCACGATGTCGGTGAGAGTTGTCGACACCACCAACTTCGGCCCTCACGACGCCGTCATCCCCGAAGTCAGCGGCACCGCCTCCATCATCGGCCGCAACGAGTTCTACTTCGATCCAGAAGATCCATTTCGCGCCGGATTCATTTTTAGATGAGTCGTAGCACTGTACTGCTAGAATAGGTCTATGCAGTGTCCAAGGTGTAAGAGTGAAAGAATTCAACGCGACTACGATGATGCGGTCTTTTTTATCCGAATGTTCGGGTTGCATAAGTTGTTGTGCAATAACTGTGGCCTCGTTTTCAAAGGCTTCGATCCGCTCGCGAAGCACCAGCGTGAGCCGTCCGAAAAACCCAAACAGGTGCGCAATCGCCGGCGTGGACCACGCTTTTACGCCCACCTGCCGACGGCGATTTCATTAATTGATGGACAGCCACAGGGCGGTAAGGTCTCTTACTCGCAACCGTCGCGAGGTCACTGCGAGACGATCAGCAAGTTTGGTGTGGGACTCTCGCTTGTAGGCACACGCTTTTCCGAAGCCGACTTGTCTCGCAAAGGCCGGCTGCTGTTCGTCCGTGTAGACTTGCCCGAGGGACCAATCGAAGCGGTGGTGAAGATTGTCACGTCCGAGCGCGCCGGAGAAGAAGGCAAGAAGCGTTGGCTACTCGGCGCAAACATCCATCAAATATCCGACGAAGATCGAGAACGCTTGAATGCGTATCTCGAAAAGCGCCGGCAAGGCGAGCCGCTGATCATTTCTGACTGAAGCCACAAAAAGCACAGAGAATAACTTGCAACACGATTGGCGATTGAAGGTGGTTGTGTTCGTTTCGGGGGCCGTTTTGATGGGGCTCGAGATGACGGGTAGCCGCATTCTCGCCATCCATTTCGGTTCGTCAATCTACGTTTGGGGTGCAATTATCGGCGTGTTTCTGGCGGCGCTATCCATTGGCTATTACAGCGGCGGCATGCTGGCGGATCGCCGTCCGAGCTTCTATCCACTTAATGCGCTGCTGCTGATTGCCGGTGGCTGGTTGATGGTGATCCCGTTTTATGCGAACCCGGTCTGTCGGCTGCTGCTGCGGTTCAATCCCGGTGAACGTCTCGGCCCATTGCTCGCCACGCTTATTTTATTCGGTGGTCCAAGTGTGTTGCTGGGAATGGTCTCACCTTACGCGGTGCGACTCGCAGCGCAAACAGTCGAACGGATCGGCAATGTGTCGGGCAGTTTGTATGCGCTCTCGACGTTTGGCAGCATCGCCGGAACACTGCTGACGGCGTTCTGGCTGGTGCCCGCGTTAGGTGTGCGAACTCTCTTGCAAATCCTGGGAGTATGTTTGCTGGTGTTGCCCCTAATCGTCGTGCCCTGGTCGCGAAAGAAAGCAGGCGTCGCTGCCGCCATCGTTTTGTTTGCTTCGATACTGATCGTATTGAGTTACATCAGAGCAGTTCCCGCGCAGGGGGTGATTTACGAAGGCGACTCGGCCTATCACTACATCAAGGTTGTCGACGACAATCAGCGAAACATTCGCTATCTGCAATTCAATAACTACATCGAAGGCGCAATCGATCTAAACCCTCCGTACGACACGCGAGTGAGTTATACGAACGCCTTTCACCTCGCGCGAATCTTTAATCCGAAGCCGAAGAATATTCTGATCATCGGCGGCGGTGGCGGCATCGGAGCGCGAAAGTTTGTCACAGACGATCCGAATGTAACGGTCGATCTGGTCGAGATAGACCAGCGCGTGGTTGATTTGGGATTGAAATATTTTCATCTCGAACCCAGCAATCGCTTGCGCATTCATGTCGAAGATGGTCGCAGCTTCGTCCGTCGCTCGCAGACAAAATACGATCTGGTGATCCTCGACGCGTTCACGATCGGCGGCCAGATTCCTTTTCACTTAACCACCAGAGAATTTTTCAACGAGATCAGGCAGACGCTGTCGCCCGATGGGGTTGTGTTGGCCAATATCAACGGGACAATGCGGGGCAGACGAAGTCGTATCATGCGTTCCGAATACAAAACGCTGGGGACGGTGTTCCCAAACGTTTACCTGTTTCCACATCTTCAAGAGACGGAGCGTCGTCCGAACGCGATTTTGGACCAGGACCGGCCGCGCAGCATCATCCTGATTGCAGTCAATGGTGGTGAGCGTTGGACCAAAGAATCTGTCATGGCGACGGCGACACAGCTAGAGCAGTCGAGGGTCGTGCTTACACCAACATTCCTCGAAGATGCTCAACAGTTTTTCGAGGCGCGTCTGCCAACAGATGATGTACCCTTGCTGACTGACGATTATGCCCCAGTCGATACGATGGTCTTTTAGTCTCATCATCGCTTTGGCGTTCATGGCGTGTGCGAAGCCGGCGCCACCTCCACTCAAGCCACCGCGATTCGATCAGGAGCGCGCCTTTCAACGTCTGCGCGAGCTATGCGCGTTTGGACCACGCAATCACGGCAGCGAAGGGAAGGCGAAGGCGGAAGCGTGGATTCAGCAGATGCTGCGCGATGCAGGTGTTGAAGTGAGGCTGCACTCGTTCCAGTACATGCCGAAAGGCAAAACGCGGCCGGAAAGTTTTCGAAACATCGTCGCTCGTATCAATCCGGAGCAGACACGTCGCGTGTTGATTGCTACTCACTACGACACGCATTCAACTGCTGATAAAGATCCGGATGAAAGCCGTCGCAACGAGCCAATTATTGGCGCGAACGATGGCGGGTCGGGTGTTGCGGTGCTGCTCGAGATGGCGGCGCTTTGGAAAGACCAACCGCCGCCCGTCGGCGTCGATTTGATCTTCTTTGACGGCGAGGATTTCGGACGCGGACCTGAACTCGATGACTACTTTCTCGGATCGAAGGCATGGTTGAGAGACTTTCCTGATTATCGTCCTGAGTGGGGCGTGGTGCTCGATATGGTTGGTGATGCCGACTTTGCGATTCGAAAAGAGCGAGACTCGCTTGCACGGGCTTCAGCGGTTGTTGAGAGGTTGTGGAGCGCTGCCGCAAGAGTAAGGTCAAACGGCATTCTCGATGAACGTGGTGGACTCGTTTACGACGATCACACGGCTTTTTTGAACAAGGGGATTCCTGTCGTCCTGTTAATCGATTTCAGCTACAAATGGTTTCACACCACAGGCGACACACCTGACAAGTGTTCAGCCGCAAGCCTCGGACAGGTCGGTCGGACCGTCATGGAAGCCGTCGAATCCCCATAAACAGCCACAAAAAGGGCCACAAAAGGCACATAAGGCACAAAAAGCACATAAACGGAGTCAAGTCATTTTTGTGCTCGGGATCTTTTTGTGCTTTTTGTGCCTTATGTGCCTTTTGTGGCTCCTTTTGTCTTTTTTTGATGCGTCGCGCACAATGCGTTTATGTCATTCATACTGAAACTACGGCTGATTCTGGTGCTCGCTCTTTCAGTGTCATCATTCCAGTGCCAGACGGGTGCGAACGGTAATTTGCCCCCGAAAAAGCCCGAAACGCCGCCAAATGCGCCCGCTGCGATTTACCGGTATCAAATCGTCAATATGTGGCCGCACGACAGCAACGCTTTCACGCAGGGACTAATCCTAAGTGACGGAAAACTGCTGGAGAGCACCGGCCAAGAAGGCTTTTCGAGTCTGCGGCGCGTCGACATTGAAACCGGGAAAATCTTGAAAAAGGTTGATGTGCCTGTGCCGTATTTCGCCGAAGGCATCACGCTGCTGAACGGAAAGATTTATCAACTCACGTGGCAGCACCAGCTTGGTTTTATCTACGACGCGCAGAGCCTCGAACGTGTGGGTGAGTTTAAATATACGGGCGAAGGTTGGGGACTTGCGACGGACGGAAAGTCGCTGATCTTGAGTGATGGTACGAACCGGCTAAGGTTTCTCGACCCGTCGGATTTTCATGTCGCGCGAACGATTAGTGTTCAGGACGGTCAAACGCCTGTTAACGAACTGAATGAGCTCGAGTTTGTGCAGGGCGAGATTTATGCAAACGTCTGGCACGATAACCGGATTGCGACGATCGATCCGCAGAGTGGACGCGTGACCGCGTGGATCGATTTGAAAGGGTTGATGCCCGAAAGCGAGCTGCCGGATCCGGAAGCCGTGCTGAATGGCATTGCTTACGATCAGGCGAGCGATAAGCTGTATGTCACGGGTAAGCTCTGGCCACGAATTTTTGAGATTAAGATCAAGAAATAACGCGGATCGATAGATCGATTTGAATTTTTTAACTTACTTTCGAGCATTTTCTTACGCCATGATCGCGGTGGCGATGCTGGCTCTTGTCCTGGCGGGCGGGCTGAGCACGGGTCTGGCTCTGATCTTCGCTCTGGTGATGATCGGAAGCTGGATGCTCGAGAATACGAAGTGGCAGTTGCCCGAACGATATGGTTTGGGAATCGTGCTGCTCTCGATCCCGCTCTTTTATCTCGACTGGCA
>DATEIS010000396.1:0-5984 GCA_035278765.1 Pyrinomonadaceae bacterium
AAACGCGCACCCGGCAAACCGGAACGCGGACGAGGCGGAATCTGGAAATCGCCGCCGTCGATGTAAGCGTGTTGCACTGTTAACTCAGCGATCATCTCGCTGATCACGTAGTTGAGATCCGAACGATGGGCCACATACTTGAGCATCGGCCGGTACTGCTCGCGCAGCGCCTGCCAGTCGTAACCGTGCATGTTCGATACGTAGAACCAATCGCGATAACGACGCCAAACTTCATTGAAGATCTGATTCCACTCTTCAGTTGGCACGCGATCGACATACAACCCAGTGGTCGCCACCGCCTTACGCGACCTTTCACCCAGCGGTGTGGCATCGTAGAGGTTGTAACCAGGTCCCTGTCCGACCATGATCTTCGAGCCATCGTCCGAAAGAGCGTAGCCGCGAATATCGTCAACCAGGTTCGTTTCCTTGCGATCCTTGATTGAATAGATCTTCAACGAAGGAGTGCGATCGCCCTGGCGACCGTAATAACCCGCGCCACCGGTCACGTAAAGCAAGTGACCAGTTTTGACTGACAATCCGAAGTAGTTGTCAGCACCAAGCGGCACGCGCGCGACGCGATTCGAGATACCGTCGAAGTCGATATTCATCGTCGCCGGCGGCTTCGGTGCGGCGTCGGGCTTGGCTTCCGCGGGCTTAGGTTCAGCAGCAGGAGCACCTTCGGCAGGTTTCTCAGCAGGTGGCCCAGCCGGCTTTGGTGCGTCATCCGTCTTTGAAACCGTTACCTCATCACTCTCCGGCGGAAACGGATGCTTGACGTCTTTGCGCAACGCCATCGCATAGATGTAAGTCGGACGATTGGTGGCGTAGTTAAACTCGATATTCGAAAGCTGTGGCGCAAATTCTCTGTCACTCAGGAAGTAGAGATAGTTACCCGATGGATCCCACGCAGGATTGTAGGAGTTAAAGAAATCGTCAGTGACGCGTCTGGTTTGACTGTCGTTCGCACTCCAAACAAACACCGATGCAAACTGATTTTGATTCGGCATCGTGAATGCGAGGAAGTTTCCGCGCGGCGACCATGTGTAATCACGAATCTGGCCGCGATATGAATCCGCTACTTCAACGATCTTGCGATCCGCGAGCGTGAGAACGTAAAGCTTGCCGTCTTTGTCGCTGAAAGCGATTCGCTTGCCGTCGGGCGCCCACTCGGGTGAGTAACGCATCGCGGTTCCACCCTTTGTGATCTGCTCTGCAGGTTTCGAACCGTCCTGCGGGATGAGATAAATCTCTTCTTCACCGCTCTTGTCGGAGACAAACGCGATCTGCGAACCGTCGGGCGACCAGGTGGGCCACTTATCATGTGCGCCTGATGAATCCGTCAGATTTCGAGTCGGGCCTTTTTCGATCGGAGCCGTGAAGATGTCGCCACGAGCTGCGAATAAAGCGCGCTCGCCTTTCGGACTCAGACCCCACGATTCGATCAAATTCGACGCTGACACGCGACTCGGCCGGCTCCAATTTCCTTCGGCCGGAACATTGATCGAAATCGGCGTGCTCTTCTTGCTGCGAGCGTCCATCACGACAAGTTCGCCGTCCATCTCGTAAACAATCTGGCCTTCGTTGTCTGAACTGGGCCAGCGCACATCCCACGAGCGACTGGTCGTGACTTGCGTTGTACGGCCATTCGGCACGTTGTAAGCGTAGAGATTGAAGTGCCCGTCGCGATCTGAGTTGAAGAAGATCGTGTCGCCAATCCACATCGCATCGCGGGTCGGTCTCGGACCTTCGGTAATGCGCTTCGCTGCGTTGCTGCTCAGGTTGAAAATAAAAAGCTGATTTGCCTGACCGCCGCCGTATCGTTTTTCGGAACGGAAGTCGCGCGACTGCGGCGAGTAAACGATCTCATCGCCGTTTGGCGACAAGTCTCCGGAACCCGCGGTCGGCATCGGCATCGCTGTCGCGGCGCCGCCATCGATCGAAACAGTGAACAGACGCGCGATCGGAAGTGACCATGAATCTCGCAGTGAACGAAAGACGATACGCTTGCTGTCCTTCGTCCAACCGAATACCTGATTGTCCCAACCCCAGCGTGGCGCGAGCGGTCCGCGTGCCGGATAGAACGTCAGTTGTCGCGGCTCACCGCCGGAAGTCGGGACGACGTAGATCTGCTCGTCGCCGTCATACTGGCCGGTAAAGGCGACCCACTTCCCATCGGGGGAAAACTTCCCAAACACTTCGACACCTGGGTGCGAAGTCAAACGAGTGGCGGAACCGCCGCTGGATGAAGCCGTCCAAAGGTCACCGGCGTAGGTGAACACGACGCGATCGCCCCGAATATCGGGAAATCGCAGGAGTTTTGTTTGTGAATAAACTGAGGTGGTGGAGAGCAGAAAAATGCCAGCGAGGGCTATAAGACTCTTCGTAAACAAGGGAAATCCTCCTTAAACCGCGGATTACACGGATCACTTCCGATTTTTGAATGCGTCATTCAGTTCTGTGTGCCTACTGGTTAACACCACCGAACGGCCATCTATTAACAAATATCGTATGCGGGTACGAATTTCGAGCAAATCGCCATCGGTAACGACCAAATTGGCCATTTTGCCGACCTCGATCGACCCCAGACGGTCCGCAACGTTCAGTATTTGAGCAGGATAGAGCGTGACTGCCTTCACTGCATCGGCCTTCGACAGCCCGAAAGCCGCTGCCATTCCGGCGTATTGCGCCAGATTGCGCACTTCCGGACCGGCATCACCAGTGGAAATGCAGTAACGCACGCCGGCCTGCTGAAGTTTCGCCGCATTTTCGTAAAGTGAGTCGTAAGCGTCGTCTTCGCGCTGGGGAAGCGAAAAAATGCCGGTCAGAATCACGGGGACGTTCTTCTCTTTCAGAAGATTTACTACCTTCCCGGCGTCGTTGCCCCCGAGAATGATCGGTTTCAACTTCATCTCGTCGGCAAATCGCAAAGCGCCACGAATCTCAGCTTCACGATCGGCACGGAATATCACGGGCTGCTCACCGCGAACGTACGGAACGAGCGGTTCGAGCACGACGTTGCGATCCGGACGCGGCAACGACTTGTCTTTCGCATATGCGTCCTGCGCACGGCCGTATGCTTCGGCGTCGCGCAACATCTTGCGAATCTGATCGACCTGACGCTCGTTTGCGGTCAACGTTTCGGCGAGGTTTGCGGGTTGTTGAAATCCGCCAAAGCCACCGCCTCCGCCGCCGATGCGTGGATAGTTGATGACGAGTGCGAGCTGGGGAACGACCGCCATCTCTTTCGGCGCCGTGCCGAGCAGGTTGATCAGAGTCGCCTGACCGGAGATCAGGCCCCCTGTCGGCGCCGTCAGCGTGTTTGTTATTCCCTCAACGCGAGTCACGGCGATGTGCGCGCTGTGCGGATTAACGGCGATGATTGCCTTCGCGTTTGGGTTCAAGTCGCCCACTTCTGATAGATCGACCGTGCCACTTGCGCCTTGTGGAACTTCAACGAGTCCCATGTTTGTTCCGGCATCGATCATGCCCGGATAAACTGACAAGCCAGCGCCGTCGATCGTCAGCGCGCCGGCAGGAACGGAGACATTTGCGCCGACGGCTTCGATCTTTCCGTCACGAATCACGATCGTGCCACGCTCGATGTCCGGACCACTGACAGTGACGATCTTCGCATTGCGAATCGCGATCGTGCCTCGCGGCGGGATCACGCCATCCTGAGCTGTTGGATTGCCGATCTGCTGTGCGAACAATGAAGTTGTGCAAATTAGAATTGCAACTAAGGTTCTCATGAATCTCTCCAAAGTTTTCTCCCGCAACGGCGCAAAGGCGCAACGTAAAATCCGTGGCGCCGTAGCGCCGCTGCGTGAGAAATCTCTTTTATGGCTTTTCGATCTCAATATCGTCGTCTTCGTGCTTGCTTGGACGACGAGGAGGTCTTTGCGGCGATGGTCCTTGTGTGCGAGGACGATTCGGCTCAGCTTGTTCAAGCGCGGCACGTTCTTTCGCGAGTTCCGGACGACGCGCGAGATCTTTTTCGCGATCAAAGAAAACTTCGCCGTCGACGAACGTGGTATCAACTCGCGAATAGACACTAAACGGATGTCCGTTCCAGATCGCGATGTCTGCATCTTTGCCGACATCGATTGATCCGACCCGCTCCTGAATGCCGAGTTGAATCGCCGGATTGAGTGTCACAAGCTTGAGCGCCTGCTCTTCCGTCAGATCACCCCAGTGCATTGCTTTGGCGGCTTCGATATTCAAGCGGCGCGCTCTTTCGTCGGAGTCGGAATTCATCGACACAACAACGCCCGCGCGCGTCATGATCGCGGCGTTGTAGGGAATCGCGTCGTAAGCCTCGATCTTGTAGGCCCATGAGTCGGCGAAGATCGATGCACCGGCACCGTGCGCGGCGATCTCTTTTGCGACTTTGTATCCTTCGAGCACGTGCTGGAAGGTTTTGATCTTGAAGCCAAACTCATCCGCGAGACTGATCAGCATCAGGATCTCACTCGCGATGTAACAGTGCGCGTGAACGTAGCGCTTGCCTTCGAGAATCTCGACAAGTGGTTCGAGCTGGAGATCTCTGCGCGGCGGAATCAGGTTCTTGTCTTTCTTCGACGCTTCGCGATATTCGTCCCACGTGCGCTTGTAATCGCGCGCTCGTGTGAATGCATCGCGAATCACTTCTTCGACACCCATGCGCGTGTTTGGATAACGTCGCGTGACGCCAGGTTGATTCGGCTGGCTCGAACGTTTCACGTTTTCGCCGAGCGCAAATTTAATCCCCGGCATCGCACCCGGAAACAAGAACTCGCTGGCCGGACGTCCATATTTGATCTTCACGACTGTGTTCAGTCCACCAATCGGATTTGCCGAACCGTGTAGCAGGTTCAGAGTCGTCACGCCACCGGCGAGTTCGCGATAGAGATCGACGTCAGTCGGATTCAGCATGTCTTCCGTTCGCACCATCGAGGTGACGGCAAGCGTGCCTTCATTGATCGTGTCGAGCATCGAATGTGAATGGCAGTCGATGATGCCGGGCATGACGTACTTCCCCGTGCCATCGATTACACGTGCGTTTGCAGACGCGTTGAGATTCTTGCCGACGGCGGCGATCTTGCCGTTGCGCAAGAGCACGTCGGTGTTTTGCAGCGTGCCGTGCGTGATGGTGAGCACTGTCGCGTTGCGAATCAGCGTTTCCTGTGCGGACGGTCGCTGCGCGCGTGCGGCGCTGATCGGCGATGTGGTGGCGATTGCTAAAAACAGGAGTTTAGCGATGACTCGTTTCATTGTTTACTCCTACATGGGAAATTTCTCCCGCAACGGCGCAACGAAAAACGTGGCGCCGTGGCGCCGTGGCGTGAGAAAAACTAATTTGGCTGACTTGGTCTTGTGGCTGTGAATGTTCCGGGCGCTGAGCCGACAATCGCGACGTTGCCGCGGATTTCGTTATTCGCGAGCCGTCCGGTGAAGGTCGCTTCCTTCGTTTGTCCTTCAACATTCACCGAAACAGTGAATCGCACCTCACCCGTGTTTGACGCCGAGGCGTTCGAAATCTCACCCGCGCCGAGTGGTCCAGCGATCGAGCCACTTACGCGCTCGCCTTCCTGCTGCAAAGTCAACGTGATCGACTTATCGTCCTGGCCTTCCAGTTTGACATTTACTGTCCACGTGCCACTCACGCTGCTGCGACCGGTCCCAGGACCACCACCGGCCGCCGGTCTCATATCGACAGGTCGACCATCGATGAACACATGAGTCACACGACTGTTGCGGTCAAAAAGATCGCCGCGTGTCACAGTCAAATTCGCGATCTTCCCAACCTCGATCGATCCGAGTTGATCTTGAACACCAAGGATCTGAGACGGCCAAATCGTGAACGCACGCACAGCATCAGCAGGTTGAAGCCCGTTTTCGATCGTTGTTCTCGCATTGCCCATCAGTTCGGTGATGTTGTTCATCGAGCCCGATTGAAACGCAAAGCGAACGCCTGCCTTCGCGAGCTTGCCCGCTGTTTGTTGTGC
>DATEIS010000397.1:0-3925 GCA_035278765.1 Pyrinomonadaceae bacterium
GTTTGTCCACCGGATTCAAGAAACGACGGCCTCGGCTTTGCGAACACCAGTCAAAACCACGGGCGGCCACGGAGGGCCGCCCCTACAGTTCGTTCTATGATTATTCCGGGACTACGTCGATCTCGTCGGCCACGGCTCTGAGGATTAATGCGACCTCCGCGTCACTCACCTGCGAGGCGCGAAACTTTACCTCGATATTGAAATCCTTATCCGGTGAAGCGTACTTGAACGTATAAGGCTTGCTGTCAGGCACGACACGCGGGCCCATCTCCTGACGCCGCACTTCCCTCGCATCGTTGCGATTCAACCCCTTTGTCGCAATTTCTTTCGCGAAACGCCTCATCGACTCGTCGTCAGGCTGCCGCACAATCTGAAGCAACGATGACTTCGCATTAATCTCAGCAGCGCGACACACTTCCCGCACGTCCGCCGGAATCCGCGCAATCGCAAGTGCTTCACTCACAGTCGTCCTGCTCTTACCAACTTTGCGCGCCACATCGTCGTGCGTATAACCATAACGATCACACAGCGCAAGCAATCCATCCGCCTCTTCCCAAACCGTCAGATCCTTGCGCTGCATGTTCTCGATGAGCGCAATCTCCGCCACTGTCCCTTCATCAACTTCCATCTCAACGCACGGAACTTCCTTCAGTCCCGCACGCTGTGCGGAGCGCCAGCGACGCTCCCCGGCGATAATCATCCAGCGCCCGGTGAGTCGATTTGGTTTGACGAGCAACGGCTCGAGCACGCCCTTCTCGGCGATCGAGGCAGTCAGCTCCGTTAGGTCGCCGAACTCCACACGTGGCTGATCCGGATTCGGATCGAGCTTATCCACGGCGATCATCCGGCCCACTTGTTGCGGCCGGTGTTGCGATAGCTCTTCGACGTAATGCGCGTCGTGACGCATTTGGAGGCCTGTCGGCAATCCCCTTTTAGACACGGCTTATTACCTCTTCGCAAAGTTTTCCATACTCAATTGCTCCGGACGAATTTGGAGCAAAGCTAAAAATCGATTCTTTGTAGGCGGGCGATTCTTCCAGTCTAACGCTCTTGGTGATCACGGTATCAAAAAGTTTTGGACCAAACACCGATTTGATCTGTTCGTGAACTTCGCGGGCAAGCGTTGTCCGTTTGTCATGCAACGTCACCAGCACGCCCAACAATTCCAGATTTGGATTAGGACGCGCTTTGACTTTCTCGATCGTCTCCAACAAATCGTCAGTGCCTTCTAGTGCAAAGTACGACGACTGGATCGGGATCAAGACGTGTGAAGCAGCAACGAGAGCATTTACTGTGATTAGCCCAAGCGTCGGCGGCGTATCAATGACGATGACTTCGTATTGTTGCCGGAAAGGTTCAAGACGATCCTTGAGACGAAATGGCGCGTCGAAATCACCGACAAGCTTCGCCTCGAGTTTTGCAAGATTGATGCGCGCGGGAACGACGTGCAGGTTCTCGACCGGAGATTTGTAAACAGACTCCTCAACCGCCGCCTCACCATCCATCATCAGTTCATAAACGGATCGCTCGACCGCACGTGGATCTAAAAAGGAAATCGAACTGTTCGCTTGTGGATCGAGATCGAGAAGGAGGACACGTTTTCCCTTGCGGGCAAAAGCGGCGGCCAGGTTGATGGCGGTAGTGGTCTTCCCTACCCCACCTTTTTGATTGGCGATGGCGATTACCATTCGCTGCGCAGTGGCCAATTATCGCTCCATAGGTTCATCATTGCGGACACTACATCGGTAAATCACCGGCTTCACCGATGACGTCGGGCCATTCCTCTTCATTTCCAGTTATTTCGGGCTCTTCAGATTCCTCTGCCGGCATAGTATTACGCGAGGCTTTGATCACTTCCATGTCGACGTAGATTGGACAGTCAGCTCGTAATGCCAAAGCGATTGCATCGGAAGGTCTCGAGTCGAGCACCATCCGATTTCCCTCACTGTTTCGCATCTCAATCACAGCGAAGAAAGTGTTATCGCGCAAGCTTGTCACCACTACTCGATCCACTTGGACTCCCAATTCTATAATCAGGTTTCGCAGCAGGTCGTGAGTCATTGGCCGCGGCGGCGCAATCTTCTCAATCTCCAGTGCGATGGCGTTCGCTTCATACGCGCCCACCCAAATCGGCAGCATCGTATCACTCTGAACGTCCTTTAAAATAATAATTGGAGTTCCGCTGTTGGGATCCATCATTAACGCTCGGATCTTTACCTCGATTTCCATACGTAGGTACCCCTTACCCTACCGTCCGACTAGAGTTCCATACAAGCTGTTTGTCTTCGCTGCCGTCACCTGCACATCGACTATCTCTCCTTCGAGACTGCTATCGCCACGGAAGTTCACCACTTTATGGCAAGTCGAGTGTCCTGAGAGATCGTCCTCAGAACGGAAACTCCGTTTTTCAGCCAGCACGCTGAGTTTGCGACCGACATACGAACTGTAAATCTTTTCCTGCGCCGCGCGGTGAACTTTTTCGAGCTCCAGGAATCTCGCAGTCTTTTCAGTCTCCGGAACGTTATCATGAAACTCTGCTGCCGGCGTTCCTGCGCGTTTCGAGTATTTGAAGATGTAAAGACTGTCGTAATTACACTCTCTCACGAGGTCGACTGTTTGTTGAAAGTCGTCGTCAGTTTCACCGGGAAAGCCGACGATGATGTCGCTCGTGAGTGCCAGACGCCTGCTGGAGTTCTTTATACGCTGAATTCGTTCGAGATAGTCACTGCGTTTGTGACCGCGACGCATCAATTTCAGAATCCGATCACTGCCGGATTGCACGGGCAAGTGAACCCAGTCGCACAGGTTCGGATTTTCTTCGATCGCTGTCACGATGTCCGGATGAAAGTCACGCGGAAACGAAGTAGTGAACTTAATGCGCGGCAAGCCTGTCGCAGCGACTGCTCGCAGAAGACGACAAAACGGAGTTGCGCCTGCGAATCCTTCCAAACCATCCAGCACGCGAGGTCGATAACTATTAACGTTTTGACCGATTAAGTGAATTTCTTTGTAGCCGAGCGCTTGCAGTCGCCTGGCTTCGGCAACGATCTCACTTGCAGGACGGCTGCGTTCACGACCACGCGAGTAAGGCACGATGCAAAACGAGCAGAACTTGTTGCAGCCTTCGATGATGGGAATGAAAGCGACGTGTGGTGAATGTCGTTCGACTGGTGAAACGTCCCACGAGTCGTTGTCACCACGCTCGCCGAGATCGAGTACTCGCTTCTCGCCTTCGCGTGCTCGTTCAATCAGTTCCGGAATGCGATCGGTCGCGCGTGTGCCGATCACGAGGTTCACGGATGAAGCGTGGGCGAAGACGGATTCGCCTTCAAGTTGGGCCACGCAACCCATCACGCCGACCAGAAGATCCTGATTACGCTCAGCACGCAGTTCACCGATACGCGTGTAAACCTTTCGTTCTGCTTTTTCACGCACCGAACAGGTGTTCAGCAAAACGACGTCCGCCTCATCGACTGACGTACACAAATCGTACCCGGAAGCGCGGAGACCGGTGGCTGCGCGTTCCGTGTCGGCAACATTCATCTGGCAGCCAAAAGTCTCTATGTATACTCGAGGCTTCATCTATTCGAACCGGATTAAAGTAACGACAGTCTACCAGAAATCATTTGCCAAACGCGATAGCAACACTTTCGGTCTTTTAGTGCATTTTTGTGACCAAAAGATATTTATCACTTTAAATTTTTGGTTCGCTTGATTCTTCGGTTTTTCGCTTGTAGTATCGCCACGATAGTTAATCAGATAGTTCAGTAAACCCAGATAAAAGAAAGAAAGGCTCCTCATGTCCTTTAACAAAATAATTCTCGTGGGAAATCTCGGTCGCGATCCCGAGCTGCGTTACACCGCCCAGGGTACTCCCGTTTGTAGCTTCAGTATGGCGACGAACGAGCGGCGCAAAGATCGAAAT
>DATEIS010000398.1:0-2498 GCA_035278765.1 Pyrinomonadaceae bacterium
ACTCGAGCAGGTTTATCTTAATCATGCCTCAACTCCTCTCAGGGCGAGACCAACAGCAACTGCCATTTCCGGCACTATCTCTCGCATGTAGTCCGGATCAAACTTCCGTGCATCAACTTCAATCTGCCGGAAGGGATCGAACACTTCGACCGGGATCTCGAAACGCCGGCCCAGGAACTCAGGTAGACCAGGCAACTTCGATCCGCCACCAGCCAAAAGGATCTTCTGAATCGACGCGTCGCTTTCCTGTGCCGTCGCGCGATAAAAATCAAATGTCTTCTTAACCTCGAGCGCGAGAATGTCAGAAACAGTTTCGATGATCGGCTGAATCGGTCTTGGCTCAATACCTTCAGGCAGCGCCATGCCGCGCTTCACTGCTTCCGCCTGTTCGTAGCTGACGCCGAGTTCTTTCTGCAACAAGCTCGTGTACTGGCTTCCGCCGACTGAGGCGTCGCGCGCGAAGATCGAACGAGTACCGTTGAGGATGTTGATGTTCATCGTCGCTGCGCCGATGTTCAGCAGTGCGACGATCTCGCCGGGACGCGGCGAGTAGTTGAGTTCATAACAGTTCTGCAGCGCGAACGCATCGACGTCGATGATCACCGGTTGTTTTCCGGCGAGCTGAATCGCCTGCTTCACGTTATTGATCTTGTCGCTCTTGCACGCAGCCATCAGCACGTGCAGAGACTCCTGCGATTTGCCTGTCAATTCGTAGTCGAGATTCACATCGCCGATGTCGAATGGAATATGTTCTTCAGCATGCCAACTAAACGACTCCTGCAACTCTTCCTGGCTCATCTGCGGCAACACGATGTTCTTGACGATTACTGAGTGGCCACTGACGCCGGCAGCTACACGCGTGGTCCGTATCTGGTGTTCGCTGAAGATGTGAGCGATGACGTTGGAGACGTTGTTGAGCTCCATGATCTGGCCGTCCACGATCGTGTCAGTCTGCAAGTTTTCAAAACCGAGGTTGAGAAGCGAGAGACCGGCGCCCTTGCGACCAAGTTCAACAGCCTTCACCGCACTCGAGCCGATGTCGAGACCAACAAGGTTCTTTTTTCCCGAGGATTTTTTGAACATGGCTAGTTATTCCTCACAACAGCGATCCGCAATTTGTTCTGCTGGCGCAGGCGGGCACGTGCTTTTCGAGCGCGTGACAGTGGGCGTCTAAACATTTTTGAAGTCAGAGACTCAGTAGTTGGTTTCAAGGTAGCCGTCCGTTTATTTGTAGGATTGTTGGACATGACACCAATGGGCAAAGGTAGGGTCCCGGCGGGTGTCAACAGGATACTGCTGGAGAAATCTGCTGCGGCAGGAATGAAGCTCATCGGAAACCCAGCCAAGTTGGTATTGCCAACTTCTGTAGGCTTTGCGACCTCCGCTCACGCGAAGTGTGCCTTTATCGTTGCTCCAATAGAATTCGCGGGACTGACCGCTGTTGCACCAGGTGGGCACCCGGCAGACGGCAGCATTCGCCGTCAACTGTGTGAGAGTACATTAACGTGCTAAACAATGTCAACCGCTATTTTTCTTGGTTTAACTCGTGTAATGACTTAGGTTAGGTAGGTTCGATGGGCCGTAAGCACACTGGTTTCTGGAATAATGCGTTCAACCGTTCCAGATTTTTTACTACGAGCGATGGTCTTTGATCTTTACGGTTTTTGCTGGGATTCCGACCACGATGTGATTCGGTTCGACATTCCTCGTGACACAAGCGCTGCTGCCGATCAGAGCGTTATCGCCGACCTGCGTGCCGGCGAGGACCGTAGCGTGATACGTAATGCGGACGCCGTTGCCGATCCGCGTTACCGGAGTGTCGACTTTGTGGATATCGTAAATGTCGTGGTTATGCGAGTAGATATTCACGTAGTCAGAGATAGAGACGTTGTCGCCGATCTCGATGCCGCCGCGATCGTCAAGCAGGACGTGTCGGTGAACGACGACGTTGTTCCCGAACGAGAGGTTGTAGCCAAACGACCACTCGACGAAGTGCCAGCATTTGAAGTTTTCACCCACGCTTCTGAAGATCATCGGCGCGAGCATTCGCCGGAAACGATGTCCCAGCAGTGAGTTTTGACCGAGTGGTGAACGGTCAAACATCTGCCAGAGCCAGATCATCGGTTTGCGTTCGGCATAGCGTTTCTTGTCGATATCTGTGTAGTACTCGGGTTCAGTGGCGATATTACGTGGGTCGAGGGAGTGAATTGCGGCGCGCGCTGCCACACTCAGATTTTCTCTATCCGGTTGTGAGGCTCCGTAGTAGATCTCGAAGAGGGTATCGCGAACAACCTCGTTAGGATCTCTTTGTCCGTCTGTCAGCGACTTTTCTAACTCGTTCAGAAACGCGTCGTAGTCCTGTTCCGCCAGGGCCTGTGCAGACAATTCACGGTAGGTCATAGACTGGGGTACCAAGCGGGCAAAAGTAACATAGTGACTACTAAATAGTGAAGAACGTACTGTAGGGGCGGCCCTCCGTGGCCGCCCGTGGTTTTGAT
>DATEIS010000399.1:0-5005 GCA_035278765.1 Pyrinomonadaceae bacterium
GTGGATGGAGAACGATTGCACGCGGAGATTGCCGGATCGCGATTGATTGTATTTATGAATTGCGGCCACCTCCCGCACGAAGAATATCCGTGGGAGTTCACGAATGTGGTGATCGATTTCTGTAAAGCGAAATCGGCGTAATCTGTGGACGGTGTTTTATGTCTATTCAACGCAATGACTGGTCGCTGCAGCGCAAGGGCATTATCGATCAGGAACGCCACAAGGATCGTGTCAAGGAAGCGATTCGCAAAAACCTCGGCTCGATCGTCTCCAACGAAGCCATCATCCTTTCCGACGGCAAACGCACTGTCAAAGTTCCCATCAAGGCACTGGACGAATATAAGTTTCGTTTCAACTACCAGAAGGCCAAACACGTGGGGCAGGGCGACGGGAAGACTCGCGTCGGCGACATAATTGGACGCGAGTCGCGTCCGGGCAGCGGCCAGGGAACAGGACAGGCGGGACAGGACACCGGCGCCGACTATTACGAGGCCGAAGTAAACATCGACGAACTCGCCGCTCTGATCTTCGAGGATTTGCAACTTCCTTACCTTCAGGAAAAAGCAAAGAAAGCGGTGCAGTCGCGTAAGACTCAGTTCAACGAGATCCGTCGCACTGGTGTGATCGCAAATCTCGACAAGCGACGGATGATCCTCGAAAACATTCGTCGCAACGCACGCGAAGGCAACGCGCGCTTTGGCGACATCAAGAAAGAAGATCTGCGTTTTAAAACGTGGGAAGAAGTGATGCGCTACGAGTCGAACGCGGTCGTGATTGCGATGATCGACGTTTCGGGCTCGATGGGTGAGTTTAAGAAGTACATCGCGCGCAGTTTTTATTTCTGGATGGTGCGTTTTCTGCGCACCAAGTACGACAACGTCGACATTGTTTTCATCTCGCATCACACGGAAGCGAAAGAGGTAACTGAGGAACAGTTCTTTACGCAGGGTGAGTCGGGAGGCACGGTTGTGTCATCCGCGTATCAGCTCGCGCTCGACGTCATCAACCATCGCTATCGCCCGTCAGACTGGAATATCTATCCGTTTCATTTTTCGGATGGCGATAATTATTACTCCGATAACGAAGAAGCCGTCCGGCTCGCCGACGAATTGATTTCAACGTGCAATCTGTTTGGCTACGGCGAGATTGGCGAGGAAGGTTCGTCGAGTTACAGGCGATCTTCAGGCGCGTTGTTATCGATCTTCAGCGACCGCCTGCAAAATAAAGATCGTTTTGTCGGTGTGCGAATTGATGACAAAGAAGATGTGTATCCGGCGCTGAAGCAATTCTTTGGGAAAAGAGGAGTTGAGACGCCTGCTTTGAGAACTTAGAGCTTTGAACTTGGTACTTAGAACTTGGCACTTTGTGCTTGGTTCCTGGGCCAACAAAGCACAAAGTCCTAAGAACTAAGTACAAAATATATGGAAGACAAGGAGATCAAAGAACTTGAAAAAGCCGTCGAGCAGATCTGGGATGTTGCTCGGCGATTTGGTCTCGATCCTTATCCCACCAACTTCGAGATTGTGCCTGCGACTGTGATGTATGAAGTCGGTTCGTACGCACTTCCGGGACGTTATTCACACTGGACCTTCGGCAAAACCTACCATCGCATGAAAACGATGTACGACTTCGGTCTCTCGAAGATCTATGAAGTCGTCATCAACACGAATCCATCCTATGGCTTTCTGCTGGAAACAAATAGTCCGATTCAAAACAAGCTGGTGATTGCGCACGTGCTTGGTCACGTCGACTTCTTCAAGAACAACACCTACTTCTCGAAGACGAATCGGCGCATGGTCGAAAGTGTCTCCACACACTCGCAGAGAATCATGGATTACGAGTTCAAGCACGGGCGCAAAACGGTCGAGCGATTTCTCGACGCGGTGCTGGCGATCGAGGAACACATCGATCCCTATTTCTTTATCAAGCGCGAGATTTCAGTGGCCGAGGAAAAACGACGCGCCGAACAAGGCCCGAAAGAGGGTCCGTACGACGATCTCTGGCTGCTCGACAAAGCTGCGCGCGAGGCACGGCGGCCGGCTAGTAACGATGAAGAGAAGCCACGCGAACAATTGCCCGAAAAAGATCTGCTCTACTACATCATGAAAAACTCACCGTCACTTGCAAGCTGGCAACGCGACGTGATTGCGATGGTCCATGAAGAGATGGAGTATTTCGTGCCGCAGATGCAGACAAAGATCATGAACGAGGGCTGGGCCAGCATCTGGCACGCGCGGATCATGCGCGAGCTTGATCTCAGCGACAACGAACACATCGAGTTTGCGAATCTTCATTCGGGCGTGGTGTCGCCGCAGAAGGGACAGTTAAATCCGTACTACCTTGGTTACAAAATCTATGAAGACATCGAGCGCCGTTGGAACGAGCCGTCGCAGGAAGAACGTGAGAAGTTCGGCCGCGTTGGTAACGAAGGGCGCGAAAAGATCTTCGAAGTGCGTGAGCTCGACAACGACGTCTCGTTTCTGCGCAACTACCTGACCGAGGAGTTGTGTGAAGAGCTGGATCTGTTTGTTTTCGAGCTCATCGAGGAAGAGGAGTGGACCATCACCGAGAAGCGCTGGGAGAAGGTGCGCGATCAACTCGTCTCAAACATGACCAATTTCGGCTTCCCGTACTTGCAGGTCGAGGACGGCGATTACAACGGGAATCGCGAGCTGTATATGAAACATCGCTACGAAGGCACCGAACTGGAAATGCGCTACGCGCGGAAAGCACTCGAGCATGTGCATGCCTTGTGGGGACGACCGGTCCACCTCGAAACCATCATCGACGACGAATCAACCGTCCTTCACTTCAACGGCGATGAACACGCCGAAGACTAATCCGTTCAAATCCGCGTTTATCTGTGGCTCACATGTTCAAAGCTTTACCGACCGTTGGATCTCTTCTCACCCGCCAAATCTTCGAATCCAGGTAATAATGAATAAACGCGTAGCCCCACAAGAATGAAATCCCCAGTTGAATCGCGAGCGTCGAACTCTGCAACCCGTAATACCCGAGTAGCTGCCGCGGTCCCTGGTAAATAATCCCAAACAAGACTCCGAAAGCGATGTAGAAGAGCACCCGGCGACTGATCATTTCTGCAGCGCCATACTTCTCACGGGCGTTCGTGTATTTCTGATTGTGAAACCAGATCAGCCGGTGATACTGGAAGTTGTGATAGATCGTGAGTATCGCAACGATCGCGATCGGTTTGTGTGGCATCGGCGTCAGCAAGACGATCCAGTGCATCGGGATCGCGGCCGCCAACAACAGATACTTCGGAACGTTCAACGGCTCGCCGATGATGCCACGCTGAACCTGGCGTCCCAGCCAGACGACAAAAGTCAGAATTGTCCCCGCGAGCAATAGTTTGGAAAAACCATTCACGCCGCCACGTAGCATTGCTGGCACGCGCGCCATCGCCTCGGGATCTCTCGCGATAAACTCGACAAACGGATAGTTGAAAGCGAAGAGTAGCAACAAGCGATCGAGAGCATTGTCGATTCGTGCCAGGTCGCCGTTCTTCTTTTTGTAGAGCACCATAAACCCATAGTGCTGCTTGACGAGGTGATAGTAGGCCCATAGCGCCGCCACAAAGAAGAACACAAAGCCCGCACCGGCAAGCACCATCGCTGGTCCAATCGCAAAGAACAACAGCGACCCCCAAAGCAAACGCGCGCGATTCTTTCTTTCAGTGCGATCGAAATAGGTGCGTGAGAAAGTGCCGAAGACGTGTGGCGCGTCAATCAGTATGGCCCATGCCGCCACCATCGGAACGAGTGGAGCAAGGCCGCTTACGTAGAGGATCAGCAGCACGTAACTTGACACGACCGAACCGATAAACCAGATCGCATCGTCGCGCCCGCTGATGATCCAGCGCAACGAGATCGCGCTTGTTATTGGTTTGGTGATGATTTCAGCAGTGGCTGCCATAAGGACTTTGTTTCGGGCTGCCGGCATTTTATCATCGGCCGATGAACAAACAACTATTCCAGGCACATCCATGGCACGGCGTAACACCAGGGCCGAGAACCCCTGAGCTGGTCAACGCCTACATCGAGATCGTCCCCACCGACGCAGTGAAATATGAGCTCGATAAGTGGTCGGGTCATTTGCGAGTCGACCGGCCACAGCGCTTCTCTTCGATGTCGCCTACGCTTTACGGTTTCATCCCGCAAACATATTGCGGACGCGAGGTAGCCGAACTATGCGCGATCCGGACCGGTCGCCAGGGGATTGAAGGCGACAAAGATCCAATGGACATCTGTGTCTTATCGGAAAAGTCGTTTACACACGGCAGCTTCTTCTTGCACGCGCGCCCGATTGGCGGGCTACGTATAATTGACGGAAATGAGGCTGACGACAAGATCGTAGCTGTACTTGAATCGGATCTTGCGTACGGGAAAATCGTGGAGATCCGTGATGTACCGCAGGGACTAATCGATCGGTTGAAGCATTACTTTCTGAGCTACAAGCAGCTTCCGAGTGATACGCACAAGAAGGTTGAGATCGTGGATGTTTACGATCGCGCAGAGGCGCAGGATGTGATTACGCGTAGCTTGCGTGATTACGAGGAAGAGTTTACCGCGGATGAACGCGGATAAGCGCGGATTGTGGCTTATCTGCGCATCTGCTCAGAAATGCCACAGCGGGGGCAAACGAGCCCCCGCCAGTGTTGTTCATCAACCCAGCGCGCTAGTGCGGGGCCTTGTGGCCGTTGCTGCGCACCGTGTTGTTGATGATGTCCGTGATGTTTACGCTCTGCGGCCTCCGCGCTGCAGTGTTTACAGAGCCAGCCATAACCCAAATTGAAAAAGTGGGTCGTCTGGTGCATAGGGCCTGAGTTTACATAACGTCAGCGCCGCGAATCAGGTGACTCCATTAGTCGCACCGGCACGGACATACGCTTGCCGTCGCGCCAGATTTGAACCTGAACCGTGTCGCCAATCTGATGTTTATCGAGCACTCGGAACAGATCGTCTGAATTCCCCACCTTGTCGTTATC
>DATEIS010000400.1:0-9033 GCA_035278765.1 Pyrinomonadaceae bacterium
AGGCGACGGCCGCTGCCACTCAAATAGAGGAGGGGCGTTGAAAGAATTACAGCGCGACGACTGTAAACTGAGCGGTGATCGTGATCGCCGGAGCTGGATCGAAGAACTGCGGTTTGATCGCGAAGATCGCCGGGAAAGTAAGGTTAGTGGCACTGTTGGCCGAGACTGCCTGATTGACGCGTGGTCCACTCAAAACCGCACCCGATACAGCATAAGCACCGAGAGTGGAATTCGCTCCGGAATAAACCCAGCGACCGTTAGCATCCGTGCTGCCACCGACGGTTGGATCGCCTGGTGTGGCGTTGGTATCGACGCCCGCTGCGAGATTCGCTGGGCGCGCGGCCGGGGTCAAACCAAAACCGACGTCGGTATCTTTAAGACTGAAGGCCGTCGCACCTGCGCCGGCAACGCTGCTCACCATGTTCAGTTGATAGGCTACGTTGCTGCGAAGTCTGAGCGGCACGCTCAGTTTCACAAAACTGTTGGTGTTGCTCGGGCCCAATTCGCCCAGGTTTACAACCACTGCCAACGGCGAGTTCGCGGTACCGTCGGTGATAATACTGCCGCCGGAATTGCCTGTAAGTGTGACGGCGCCGCCTGACGTCAATTCCACGAAGTTGGAAACAGTCGCGTTCATGGTCACTGAGCCCGTAGTTTGAGCGAAAGTGGCCGCAGCGCTCATTGCGAGCAAAGTCGAGATTGCCAGAGCACACAGAATGCTCTTGGTAAATTTAAACATGTCGTTACTCCTCTATGGTTGGGGATGAGTAGCTCAAGTCTGCTGTGTAAGGAGACTGAGGAAAGAGTTTTTTATAGGGAGAGCTGGTTCGGAAGGAATCCAAACAGGTTCAGGCGCCCACTTTACCCTATGTCAGCGGCCGCTTGGGCATAATAGTGAGGAAAAACGACGTTTGTCAATGATGTTTTTGGTTGAACATCCGGATTAGTAACTGATTTCACAGAATCCCGCCCACGGCAGTGGGCGGATCATTCAAGTCCTTACTATTTCCTAGCTGCCCAGCCCTCATTTCGAATCCCGCCCACGGTAGTGGGCGGATGGTTCAGGTCCTTTCTATTTCGAAGCTATACGCGTCCATTCGAATCCCGCCCACAGCAGTGGGCGGATCATTCAAGTCCTTTCTATTTCGAAGCTATAGGCGTCCGTTCGAATCCCGCCCACGGTAGTGGGCGGATGGTTCAAGTCCGCCCTGTTTACCACTATTCCATAAATAGTTTGGACTTGAAGTATCCGTCCACTGCCGTGGACGGGATTAAACCGGAGTGTTGGGAGGATGTGATGTAGAAAGAACTTGAACAATCCGCCCACTGCCGTGGGCGGGATTAGAGCGATTTGTTCACTTGAAATCGTAGGCAAATCCAAGTTGAACACCGAAACGGGGACTGGCTGAGTAGCGGCCGCTGAGCACGCCGAAGGTGAACTCGAGGTTCTCTTTCAAAGCGTAGCCGCCGCCGATTTGTCCCTCCAACTGGCCGCGGCTCAAGGCAAAGTTGCTGGTAACGGCGCCAAACAATTCAGCACCCAGCCTAAGTCGTGGCGTGAAGTTGCGCACGAGTGAGCCATTTCCGGTGAAGACTTGACCGCGTGCCGATTGGATTCCGACGAGGCCCGTCGATTCGTTGCCGGAGAAGAGAATTCCGCCGTTCAGGCGTCCGGTAGTCCGCTTCGTGAAGGATTTTTGCAGCACTCCGTATAACGTGTAATCAACTAATCCTGAACCAATCTGTTTACGCGTACTCCCTGTCGGTGCTTCTATATAAAAGACCACCGATGCTGCTGGACGCTTTGAACCTTCACGCTCGTCAAGCAATCTAATCTTTGCTCCAAACTGTGTGTCTCCAACTCCGTCCGGGTTTCCAAACATCGAGGATCGGTCGTTGTAGATCTTGATGAAGGGCGCATTGATTCCAAGTTCGATGCGATCGGTGAGGCCATAGTTCAAAGTGAAAACTGTGGTGTTCTGTCGTACTCCAGGAAACGAGGATCTCTGTAGCCAGTCGTGTTCGTTGGAGAGTTCCAGATGGAACTTTCCTTTCGGAGTGGTGTCTGCATCGTCGGTATAAAACGGAAGCTGAGCGTGGGCCGGCGTCGATGACACGAAGGCGATAGCGAGAACGAGCCACGACCATCTGAGTTGATCGCGCAACATGAGACAGGCTTATAACATAGATTACCGCTTCAATTCATAGAGTCGTCTTTCGATTTCCGATGCAGGTTTCAAATCGTCGAGGTGTGACCAGCGACCTGTCCGGTCATCTCCAATATAGATGAGCCCCGAATGGATCTCTTTCGGCCCCGCGACTTCGCCGGTGAAGAGTCGCAGAAGTTTCTCCACCTCACTGACGCGGCCCGTCACGAGCCTCCATCCGGGTTGCCTTCCGTATTTGCGAGCCCACTTCCTGAGTTTATTTGGAGTATCACTTTGGGGATTCATCGTTACGGAGACGATGAATACGTCTTTTCCCAAACGTGGACCAAGACGTTTCTGTAGCGACGAGAATAGTTCGCCCTGTCTGGTGCAAACATAAGTACAGTCGGTGTAGAAGAAACTCAACGCAAACGTTTTGTCTTTCAAGAGGTCCGTATAAAAGCGAACGCGTTTCCCATCCTGATCGATGAGTAACACATCGGGGATTGTGAATTCTCGATCGTTCAGAGTGATCTTCCGACCAGGCTGACCGGCAACATGAGATGCTGGTAGTAAGAAGAACAATAGAATAACGATTTTCATTGCAAACCTTATGGTAAAGCCCAGGGGCGGCCACGGAGTGCCGCCCCTACAATTACGTCCTTCAAAGCTTCAACACTCGCGCCAGCGTTTCTGCAACTTCCGCACGCGTCGCGGGTTGATCGGGACAGAAAGCGCCGGCTTGCGCACACTCACCCATCAGACCCTGTCTGCGCGCTTCCTCGATGAAAAAGTAAGCCCAACTGTTCTGCGAATCTGAAAATGTTGGACCACTCGGCTGCGGAGCAGTGATGTTTAATACCCTGAGAATGAACACCGCTAATTCAGCCCTGGTAACTGGATTATCCGGACAGAAGTTTCGCGGGGTGATTGTGCATCCGGTTGTTATGCCTCTGATGAATATGTCCTCGACCCACTTGTGAGACCACCGGCTTGCAGGCACGTCGCCAAACGTCACCCGCGATACAGCAGGTGGTTCTTGTCCATCCAGGACAGCGCGTACCAGGAGCACCGCCATTTCCTCACGCGTGATGTTGATATTCGGGCAATATGTGCCCGTGGTGCACCCGACAGTCACTTGCATTGCGTTGAGTTTGCTCGCAGCCTCGTACGTCGTTGCGGAAGAAATGTCGGTAAAGTGCTTGCCCTGATAAACATCGATTACGTGGTTGAAGACAGGCTGGCCCGTCACCTTGATCGTAACCTGGCCTTCACGTCGAGCCGGACCGTCTGGTCCAGGGGTAGTGTTTGGCTGCACTGTGATGGTGATCTGACTGCCCGCCTTGGAGACGCTTAGAAATGTTCCCTTCGTCACTTCTGCCGTCCAACTATCGGATCCGCCGACGGCGTTAACGGTAAGAGTTCTGCTGCCACTCGGATTTGCTCCGAACGTTGCCGGAAAAGCGAGCACAGTATCGGGCGTCGTCGCTTTACTCACGCGGATAATCTTCGCCACTGAAGGCGTGAATTGATTTTGACCATTCTGTTTCATCAGAAACAGCATGTAGTGGCCCGGCGGACACGCATTACCATCGACAGGAGCGCTGACGTTGAGAGTTAGTCCATCCTGACTTCTGCTATTAATAGTCAGCTTGACTCTTCTCTGGTCCTGGTTGTATCCGTGCGTCACTGCGCCAAGCTTCACGAGCACGACGTCAGTTACATCCTGAGCGCGCACGCTGCCAACATTGATATTGAACGTCTGCCCAAAAGTGACTTCTTTCGGTGCATATCTAATGGTTGGTCTAAGTGCAAGCTGTCCGTTTGGTTGAAACAAGTAAGGCGGTGAAAAAATCTCGACGTCGTTGTGACTGTAGTTTCTGCAAACCGGACGCAACTCGCCTGGTCCACAGATGACACCTGGCGCGGGACTCTCACCCGGATGTGCCGGCAATCCTCCGCCACCAACCATCACACGGCCATCCGGCAGAAGAATCGCGATCGAGTGATAGACGCGCGGTATTTGATGAGCCGCTAACGTTTGCCATCCACCGCCGGGCGTCCACATTTCGGCAGTGTTCGCAGGACCGCTCGGACCGCAGTTCAAGTTACTGAAACCCGGACAAGTTGAACCGCCAGTCACAAGAACTTTCCCGTCTGGAAGTAGCGTCGAAGTGTGATTGTTCCGCCCGAAATTCAGGCTTGGTCCAGGTTGCCAGGTGACTGTCGTCGGATTCGGATGATCGAGGTTAATTGTTTCGACAGTTGCTGACGCCTGCGGCGCGCTAACTCCACCAATGTTTACGATTTTTCCAGCGTCGTACTGAACCGAGCCACCGGCGAAGTGCGGTGCATTGAGAACTCCGCCTCTTTGCCATGTGCCTCCACCGGGTATCGAGTTGTAAGTCAGGAAACTTGTTTCTGATTGTGATTCTGCACCGGCGACAACTACCTGTCCATTTGGCAGCAAGTGAACATAAGGATAGTTTGCCAAAGCAAAACCGCCGAATGTTTGTGCTACACCTCGTACGTCGCGCCAGGCGCCGTTGGCATTCATAATTTGTGGAATATCGTTTTGTGTGACTCTATCAGTTGTCTGATTGAGGAATGAGCCGGAAATCGTGAGCGTTTCGCCGTTACCGAGTGTGACGTTGTAAGGATACCAACGCCCATTATTCATATTCGGTGGCGCCGGAGTTTCAGGAGTGCCACTCGGAGCCGGATTGCCTTCCCACTTGTTGGTTTTGTAATCGAAGATGTTCGTGTGGTTGGAGCCGATTCCTTCTCTCGTGCGATCCGCAACGGTGTCGTGACCGCCGGCTACAAGGAGTCTGCCATCGGGTAGAAACGAATGACCGCTGCAAAAAAGGTTCGTTCTGTTGTTACGGACGGAAGTGAGACTCATATAAAAAGGATCGAGGACGAAGACGTTTGATCCTCCTGACGTATCGAGTCCGAGATTGTCTCGGTCGCGCCCCCACAACAGTAGCTTTCCGTTCGGAAGTAGGTTGATGTGGATCGGCGTGACTTTACTCTCATCGATGTTCGGTGTTTGCGTATCGTCCACGCCGAATGTCAACGTCTGCAGTGATCCCCACTGGCCGTAAACTGAAGGATCTTGAGTTTGTGCCGCAGTCGCGTTGGCACCAATTTTCTTAGATACATCGGCTGGCGGCATTTTTGATTCGACCGTTCGGCCGGAATACGTTAACGCCAGAAGCATCACGATGGTGAAGATAGAAACCAGCGCGCGGATACGTCTGGCTCGCATACTCTGTCTCATGTAGGTACCTCCAAACAAAAAATCGAGTCTTGTTGTTATGTTGGGCCAGCGCGCGCCGCGGTTGAGGCTGCGCCTTCGGACTGCTACGAGAATTCGGATCCGGGATGACGATTTATTGATCGTTGCTTAGCGCGCGCTTGCAGTTAAAATGCCCGGCACGTCCTGTCTCCCGCACCATTCGAATTTGAGGCTCTCGTATACCGCACCCGTTTGTTGAGAGTCCTGACTTTTTGCTGATTTACCTCTGAAAAACATCGCCAAAAGGTGGGCAAATTATGAGCAAGAAGGCGCCGCACATTTACCGCTTTGGACCTTACCAACTTAATGCTGGAGAGAAGCTGTTGCTCCGCGACGGCGAAGAGTTACCGGTCAAGCCGAAAGTTGTGGACACTTTGATCGCGCTAATCAGGAACAACGGTCACGTCGTGAGTAAAGAGGAGCTACTGCAAGCTCTCTGGCCCGATAGCTTCGTCGAGGAGTCGAACTTAACGCACAACATTTCGTTGCTGCGCAGAGTGCTGGACGAGAAGGGCAGTGGAGAGAGCTACATCCAGACGGTTCCCAAGCGCGGATATCGCTTCGTCGGGGAAGTGAAAGAAAGTTTCCACGAGATTGAAGATGTGACGCTGGATGAAACTACGCGAGTGAAAAGGCAAACAGCTTTCCGGATGAAGGCGACTTTGTTGAATCACAAGTTCGCAATCTCTTGCATATGTCTGATCGCATTACTCTGCACGGGTTTGTATTTCTTCGTCTCACGACAGCGTGTCAGCAAGGCTGCGGCAAGTAACATCCGTTTGGTTGCCGTTGTTCCTTTCAAGGTGGTTGGTGATAGATCGAACGATGAATATCTTGGACTGGGTATGGCCGACTCGCTTATCAACCGGCTCAACAGTCTTCGCCAGTTGACGATCCTGCCCACTAGCTCGGTGGCACGTTTCACTGGCCGCGAATTTGACGCACGCGACATCGGCAAGAAGCTCCAGGTCGATGCTGTTCTCGAAGGAACTGTTCAGAACATCGACAAACGCGTTCTTGTAACAGCCACGCTCATCGACTTACGCAGCGGCAATACTTTGTGGGCCGGCAAGTTTGACGAACAGTTTACGGATATCTTTTTCCTCCAGGACTCGATTTCTGAGAAGGTGGTGCGCGCTCTCGAGATTGAGCTTAGTGCCGACCGGCAAAACAAGCTGTCGAAGAGATATACCAATAGCACGGAGGCTTACCAGTTGTATTCGATAGGTCTTCATCATTGGAACAAGCGAACCGCAGAAGGTTTTCAAAAAGCACTTGAACTCTTTCACCTTGCAACTGAGAAAGATCCGAAATTCGCGCTCGCCTTCGCCACCCTCGCCGACGTTTACGTCCTGATTGACTTTTATGGTTACGACTTTGTTTCAGCTTCAGAAAGGCGCGCAAAAGGATTGGAGATGGCGCAGAAAGCGCTTGCCCTCGATGACAATTTAGCCGAATCGCATGCTGCGATGGGGGCGGTCTATGCGCGGTTCATGAAGAAATATTTAACTGCGGAACGGTATTACAAACGCGCGATAGACCTGAGTCCTAACTTCGGAACGGCTTATGTGAGATACGGTTACCTTCTGCTAGCTCTGGGTAGAATAGACGAAGCTCTTCAGCAGTTACATTTGGCCCGCGAGTTTGATCCGATGTCAGCAACCATTCTGACGAACATCAGTGCCTGTTACCTGTACCAGCGCAAGCATGCCGAGGCATTGAAGTACAGCAAACTTGTGTTGGAAATCGATCCCGAGTTTTACCATGCATTAGATAACCTTGCGTCGGCGTATATGTACCAGAGTATGTACGCCGAAGCCGAAGACGTCTTTCGAAAGATAGCGGCGCGTGATCGTACTCGCTTGTTTGGTGAGGAACGGCTTGCCTACTTTTTGGCGTATGTGGGACGACGTAGCGAGGCGCAGGAGTTGCTCAAAGACTTAGTGAAGCATCAGCAGGAACGAAATGCTGAACCTACTCCTACCAGTCTGGCCCAGGTCTACGCTGTGTTAGGTGAGAACGAACGCGCTGTCAAAATATTGAGTGACACAGCGGAAACAGATGGGTTGCTTTTGCCGGATCTACGTCTCAATCAGGATTTTGACAGCCTGAGGTCCACGGCCAGTTTCCAGGAGTTGCTGCGGCGCGAAGAGTTGAAGCTCAAGAGCAAAATGAACTAGAAGTGGTCCACAAGCTCGGTGATTCGATTCAGATACAAATCCGGATTCGCAGATGGCACCCGGGCGCTGCTCGGATAATCGCTACAAACTCCGACAGTCATCACGTTTCCTCTGCGACCCATTTCGATGTCTTCAGGTGCATCGCCCACGTAAGCGCATTGTGATGGATCGACGTTCAGTTCGCGCATGCCGAGAACAAGACCTTCGGGATCGGGTTTCTTGTTCACAATGTCTTCATTGCAAATGATTACCGTAAACGCATCGCTCAAAACTGATTGTTGAACCTCGCGACAGACTCGACTCCTGCTGCCACTGGTCACAATGGCGAGTTGATAACCTTTGGTACGTAACGCAATCAGCGTTTCGCCAACGCCTTCGATTAATGGGGCCGACTGTTCGCCGTAATGTTGAATCCACAAGTCATCAGCAACTTGCCAAAGATCCTTTGGCAACCCGAGAGCTTCGTACGTGGAATACCAGTTTGGCGAGTACTTCGCCTGGTAAATATCGTGTGCAAACATAACGCCAAGCTCGCTGAACGTTTTTTCAAACGCCGCCAATCCCAGGTGCGCTGAGTCAACCAGCGTTCCGTCCCAATCGAAGAGGATAGCTTTCACGGAGTTCATACAGCTTCATGTAATCTCAATCGACCCTCCGCGTCAACGTTGGACCGTCAGCGCCGAAGGCGCGGGATATGAAAGCCAGGGGCAAGTGCGAAGCGAAGCGAGCACGTCGCCCCTGGTTAACTATAAAAAGCGCGACCGAGGCCTGAAGGGCCGACATACGTACCACGGGATTTCGCCCTTTCAGGGCTCATCAAATATTACGAATCCGGACCAGGGGCGACGCGCTTCGCGCTTGCCCCTGGCTTTCATATTCCCGCGCCTTTGGCGCTGATCGTAGAAACCAGAGCCGCCAAATCCGCTTCGTCAACTTTTCATTGACGTATCAGACAGATCCTGTAATATCAGCGGCTCCCCAGAGCTGTCGCCACCATATCGATGTAGATTTCTACAATTTTTTGGAGTTGAAGGCCATGAACAAAAACACCTCAAACGCGATCCGTTTGCTCTTAGGCACTGCGGTTCTTCTAATGATCGCCTCAGTCGCAATCGCGCAACCTGCCACCAGCACGGTGAAAAGATTTCCGCTCAAGTCAGCAGTTCTGGGTGAAGAGCGAGTCATCCTCGTGCGTACGCCAGCCGGCTATGACACTAACAAACTCAGCTATCCAGTGCTGTACATGACCGACGGCGACGCGCACATGGGCCACACGTCGAGCACGATTGAATTCCTGACACAAAACGGACGCATCCCGGAACTGATCGTCGTCGGCATCACGAACACAGATCGTACTCGTGACCTGACACCCGCGAAGTCCACCAACAAGAACGCGGCCGGACAA
>DATEIS010000401.1:0-14436 GCA_035278765.1 Pyrinomonadaceae bacterium
CGTTTTGGCAGCAACACTTCGGCGGCGATCCAAATGTAATCGGGAAAGATATTCTTCTCGACGATACTCCTTACAAAGTGATCGGTGTGATACCGCAAAGCTTCGTGCACCAGGGGCCACCGCCTCTGTGGGGGCTTATCGGTCCACTAGGATGGAAACATCGCGATGTGCGAAACGCCGGCAATGTAATCGCGCGTCTGAAGCCGGGAGTTACGATCGAGCAAGCCCGCGCGGAGATGAACCGTATCGGGCAACAGCTATTCCAAGAACACCCGATCGCGAGTGGGGGAACGCACGTCGTCAACGTCGTGTCGCTGCAAGACAGCATTACCGGCAGAGTGAATCTTGGGTTGAAGATCCTGTTCGGCGCCGTCGGTCTCGTTTTGTTGATCGCGTGTGCGAATGTCGCAAATCTCCTCCTGGCTCGTGGCGCCACGCGCCGGAAAGAGTTTGCCGTGCGAGCAGCCTTGGGTGCTTCGCGTTTCAGGATTATCCGTCAAATGCTGGTCGAGAGTTTGCTACTGGCCGTCGCGGGCGGCGTACTTGGACTGATCTTCACGTCATGGACCATGAAGTTGCTCACGATAGTGGCCCATGAAACCGTTCCCCGCATGAACAGCATCCGGTTAGACGGCAAGATACTCGCCTTTAATATGCTGATCTCACTGCTCACGGCAATTGTCTTCGGCGTCATACCAGCCCTTCGTTCGTCTAAAACTGATCTACAGGAAACACTCAAAGTCAGTGGCTCAACCACGACAGACGTGCAGGGCAAGCGACTGCGCAGCACGTTGGTGGTCGCGGAGGTTGCGTTTTCCGTCGCCTTGCTGGTTGGCGCGGGATTAATGGTGAAAAGTTTGATGCGACTGGTGAATTCGGATAACGGATTCGATGCGAATAACGTCCTCACAATGGAACTGAGAATTACGGAAGCCCGTTTCCGCAAAGGTGAGGACCTCAGTCGATTTTTGCACCAGATTTTACAGTCAGTTCAGGCGCAGCCGGGTGTGGAGAAGGCAACGTTGAGTGGGGGACTTCCCGGGATCACCAATGGCTGGCAAACGGATATCGCGGTCGAAGGTTACAAGCGGCCCAATAAAAACGAATTGCTCAACGTCGATTGGTCAATCGTGACTGCTGATTACTTTCAGACGATGAAGATTCCGATCCTGCGTGGGCGCACGTTCACGAAAGAAGAAGACGAGCAGGGGAAACCCGTGCTCCTCGTCGACGAGAATCTGGCGCGACGTTTTTGGCCGAATGAAGACGCGCTCGGCAAGCATATCGCATACGACGGCCCCTTCTACCATGAAGTGATCGGCGTGGTTCCGGAAGTGCGCACTTACGGCTCGGAAGATAAACCGCTAATCCGGATATACACGCCGTCGGGGCGAATGCCACAAGCCAATCCGATGCTGCTGATTCGATCTTCGACGAGCGATACGCAGGGCTTAGTTGCGACAGTCAAACGCGCTGTACAGGCAGTTAATAAGGACGTTCCCATCGCGGAGGTTGCGACGTTTGAGGACGTCCTGGCGCGCGAGAGTTCAACGCGGCGTTTCAATGCGATCCTGTTTTCAGTATTTGCAGTGCTCGCGCTCGCGCTTGCAGTGACGGGCGTGTATGGCGTGCTCTCGTATTCCGTTTCACAACGCACACAGGAAGTCGGCATTCGCATGGCGCTCGGCGCGGGAACGCGCGATGTGTTGCGGTTGTTTATGGGGCAGGGAATGAGGCTCGTGTTGTTGGGATTGGTGATTGGATTGGGTGGTGCGTTTGCGCTCACGCGTTTGATGTCGAGTTTGCTGTTTGGAGTTTCGACGACTGATACGTGGACGTTTGTTGCGGTTGGAGTGGGATTGACGATTGTGGGTGTGGCTGCGTGTTATCTGCCGGCGCGGCGGGCTACCAGAGTCGATCCGCTAATAGCGCTCAGGTACGAATAAGCCACAGATTGGACGGATAAAAAAGAGATGCTCACTGATATTCGTTATGCGATCCGCATGCTGGCGAAGAATCCTGGTTTTGCGGGTGTGGTGGTGCTTACGCTCGCACTCGGTATCGGCGCCAATGCCGCGATCTTTTCGCTTCTCGATCAGGTGTTGATTCAGAGTCTGCCGGTGACGAATCCCGACCAACTCGTGGTCCTGTCGGCTTACGATCCGAAAGATGCTCCAGACATCGACGGCGCATTCTCCTACTCGATGTATCAGGATCTGCGCGATCGTAATTCTGTTTTTACGGGAATGATCGCGCGCGGCGGCACGCAGATGAACGTCACCTATGGCGATCAGACCGAGCGTGTTCATGGCGAGCTGGTCAGTGGAAACTTTTTCGAAGTGCTTGGAGTTCGTCCATGGGCCGGAAGATTTTTTACTCAGGAAGACGATCGCACCCCCAGCGCACATCCCGTTGCGGTGTTGAGTTATTCATTCTGGGAAAGAAGATTCAACAAAGATCCGAACATCATCGACAAGACGATCCTCGTTAATGAGACACCGCTCACGGTGCTTGGTGTAACTCCGCCGGGTTTTTACGGGCTGGATCTCAGGAACAATCCCGACGTGCGTGTGCCGTTGATGATGACGCCCGTCTTTAATCCGCTGCCGCCAACACGGCTCACGAGCCGTCGTCATCAATGGTTGAGTGTGATGGCGCGACGAAAAGCTGATGTCAGTCCCGAGCAGGCACAAGCTTCACTAGCCGTTACGTATCAGCAGATTCGGCAGATGGAAGCGGACCAGTTGTCTGCAAGTAATACCACTTTTAATCGAGAACGATTTCTCTCCGGTCGAATCGCAGCACTCCCGGGCGATCAGGGTCTGCGACATTTGCAGACCGAGCTCAAGACTTCGTTATTGCTGCTCTTCGGCGCGACCTGCGCAGTGTTGCTGATTCTTTGCGCCAATCTCGCAAATCTGATGCTCGCGCGAGCGACTGTGCGCGCGCAGGAAACGGCTGTCCGGCTGGCGTTGGGTGCTGGTCGTTTGCGTCTGTTGCGTCAGTGGCTGACTGAGGGTGTGGTCCTTTCTGTGATTGGCGGAGCGCTCGGTGTTTTTATCGCGCTCTGGATCAAAGCGGGTTTGATTGCGTTCATTCCGCCTGACTTCAAACAGAATCTTAACGCGTCATTTGATTGGCGTTTATACGCGTTCATTCTCGTGATTTCGCTCGTCATCGGGCTCGCGTTTAGCCTCGCTCCGGCCATTCAGGCTGCCCGGCAGGTGTTTGCACCGGGATTGCGATCCGAATCTCGTAGTTTCACTTCCGCGGGCAGGCTCTTCAGTTTGCGCAGCGGTTTGATCCTGGTCCAGGTCGCGCTTTCGCTGCCGCTATTGATCAGTGCTGCACTGTTACTCAAGACGCTTCAGAATCTTCGTTCGCTCGACACCGGTTTCGGAAAAGAGAACGTGCTGCTGGCGAGCATAAATCCCGCACTCAATGGTTATACAAAAGAGCGCTCGACTGCGTTCTACGATGAATTGCTCGCCAAGACAAGGGCGATGCCGGGTGTGAAGTTCGCGAGTGTCGCCACCGATTCGCCGATCTCAGGGGGTTGGGATCAAGTGGGCGTAGTTGTTGAAGGATATACGCCGAAGCAGGGCGAACGAATGACGTGCGATGCCACATGGGTTTCGAATGATTACTTCAAGGTGCTCGAGATTCCGTTTGTGACGGGCCGCGACTTTGACGAGCGCGATCGTGTTGGTGCTCCGAAAGTCATCATCATCAACGAGAAGATGGCTAAGCATTACTTTGGCACCACGGACGTGCTCGGCAAACACATCGGACTTGAAGATGTGCCGGACATGACGATCGTGGGCGTGGTCAAGGACGCGCAATACATCAATCTGCGCGAAAACATGCGCCGTCATTTCTACGTGCCAACGATGCAGGAGAAGCAACTCACAGGTCTGACGCTACACGTTAAGACGTTGACGCCGCCGGATGTGGTCGCGGAGCAATTGCGGGCGCAACTAAAAGCGATCGATCCACACCTGCCGCTTTACAACATCAAGACTCTTTCAACTGAAATTGATGAGTCGCTAGTCCAGGAAAGATTGGTCACCTGGCTCACGGCAGCTTTCGGTGTGTTGGCCACGTTGCTTACGGCGCTCGGTCTTTACGGTGTGTTGACGTTCTCAGTCGCGCGTCGCACGCGCGAGATTGGAATTCGTGTCGCACTCGGTGCGCAGCGCCGCGATGTGTTCCGGTTGATCATGATCAGGGGCGTGATCCTGGTTGGCGCCGGCGTTGCAATCGGTCTCGGGGCGTCGTTTGCACTTTCACGTTTGCTGAGCACGTTGTTGTTTGGTGTCGCGCCAAACAACGTGACGACGCTCGTTGGTGTTTCGGCTGGATTAATCGCTGTGGCGCTGCTGGCCTGCTATTTACCCGCGCGCCGCGCAACGAAAGTCGATCCAATGGTGGCGCTGCGTTACGAGTAAAACCATCCACAGATTACACAGATTTATCTGCGTAATCTGTGGATACATCGGATTGGGGAAAAAATGCTTCAGGATATCCGCTACGGATTACGCATCCTTCTTAAGAAACCGGGCTTCACGCTCGTTGCGGTGCTTTCGCTCGCCCTCGGTATCGGTGCGAACACGGCGATCTTCAGTTTGCTTGATGCAGTGTTGCTCAAGACCTTGCCGGTGAAGGAAGCCGATCGGCTAGTCCTCTTTGGAAACGGCAAAAATCAGGGCGCCACCGACGGCTTCCCGGATTCAAGTACGGATCTCTACTCGTATCCGTTTTATCGAAAGGTTCAGCAACGCACCGATCTGTTTTCGGGTGTGGGAAGTCTCTTAAGCATTCCGTGGGATGTGCACGGTTTCGTCAATGCAAACGGTACGAGCAGCGACATTGAATCGATGCAGGTGCAACTCGTCGCAGGTAGTTACTTCCCGGTGTTGGGAGTCAACGCTGGTCTCGGTCGTGTCCTGAACGAGAGTGACGATCAGAATGCAGGCGGCCATCCGGTTGCAGTTGTCAGTTACGCGTGGTGGCAAAAGCGACTCGGCGGCGATCCGTCCGTCCTTGGCAAAACAATCACCATCGACGACGTTGCCTACACGATTGTCGGTGTCGGACCCAAGGAATTCTTCGGCACGACTGTTGGGTCTGCTCCGGATCTCTGGGTGCCGCTCTCGATGGAAAAGCAGATGCCGCCGGCACATTGGGGCGAGAGAGACAACGACCAGTTCCAATCACTCTACCTCATCGGTCGCTTGCAAAATGGGGTGAGTGCGGAGCAGGCCAATGCGGCCGTAAATCTCATGTTCCAACAACAATATCTTCAGGTGCATGCGGGTTCACAACCAAGTGCTCAGCGAATAAAGGACATGCAGAACGCGCGCATCGAACTGACGCCTGTCAGTCGCGGCTTGTCGTCGTTGCGCGAACAGTTCTCGCTCTCGTTGAAAGTTCTGATGGGCGTAGTGGCGCTGGTATTACTGATCGCGAGTGCGAACGTCGCAAATCTGCTGTTGGCCCATGGCGCCGCGCGCACAAGAGAATTTGCACTGCGCATGGCTGTGGGGGCGGGACGTTTGCGTCTCGTGCGGCAGTTATTTACTGAAAGCGCCCTCCTGGTGTTTCTCGGCGCGATTGCAGGGCTCGCTTTTGCCTGGTGGGGAACTCGGCTGCTCTTAATGATGGCCTCGGATGGACCAGAAGCTCTGCCGTTACAAGTAACGCCGAGTTGGCGCGTTCTCGCATTCACTATCGGCGTATCAGCACTTTGTGCGCTTGTCTTCGGCATAGCTCCCGCGCTGCGTGCCTCGCGTATTGAGCCCAACAGTTCGCTCAAGGGTGGCAAGAGCACGACACTCAGCCCGCTTAAGAATCCAATCGGCAAAGCCTTTGTGATCGCGCAGGTCGCGCTCTCACTCCTGCTACTCGTCGGCGCTGGATTGTTTGTTCGCACCTTGATCAATCTGCAAAGCATTCCGAGTGGCTTCAATGAGGAAAACGCCATGCTGTTTCAGGTGGACACTTCAGCCACTGGTTTCAAAGCTGAAGATGATCCGCGACTGCCTGCCATGCTGAACGAAGTCGAAGAGAAAGTAAGGGCGATTCCTAATGTGCAGGCCGCTTCGTTTGCTTTCTTCATTTTTAATCAGGGCCAGTGGAGCAGCTCTGCTCATACGCGCGAAGACGGTATCGCTGAAGGACAGAGCCGCCGGCTTCGCAACAATATCGTCGGCAAAGATTTCTTTGCGGCGATGGGGATTCCTATTTTGGAGGGACGTAACTTTGGACCGCCGGACACGAAGGATTCGCAGAAGGTTGCGCTCATTAATGAAGCGGCGGTCAAAAAGTTTTTCCCCACTGGGTCAGCCGTTGGTAAACGATTCGGAATCGATGGTCCTGAATCTACCGAAGCGATCGAAGTTATCGGCGTAGTTAAGGACGCGAAATTTGGAAACCTGCAGGAGAAGTTCGTGCCGATGGCGTTCTACCCGCATCAACAGCGTCCGGATGCGATTAGCAATTTCGTGGTGCGCTTCTCTGGGCCCGCGAGCGCTGTCGTGCCGCAGATCAGGCAAACGATCAAACAGATCAATCGCAATCTGCCAGTCGACGATGTTGTGCCGCTTTCGGATTTTATTAATCGCTCCCTCGTACAGCAGACACTCGTAGCGCGGCTCGGGTCGTTCTTTGGACTGCTCGCGTTGTTGCTGGCGTGTGTCGGGTTGTACGGAGTGATGTCTTACGGCGTTGCGCGTCGCACGAATGAGATCGGAATTCGGATGGCGCTCGGTGCGCGTGGTCTCAGTGTGCTCTGGCTCGTGTTGCGTGAAGCATTGTTGCTGGTTGCGATCGGGCTCGTGGTCGGCGTAGGCGCGTCGTTGGCGCTAACGAAGACGGCGGCGTCGCTGTTGTACGAGTTGAAGCCAAACGATCCACTGACGATCGCGTTCGCTACGTTGTTGCTCGCGACGGTTGCGGGTGTTGCAGGTTACTTACCGGCTCGGCGCGCATCGCGTGTCGATCCGATGACGGCGCTAAGAGAAGAATGAAAGGCCATCCACAGATTACGCAGATTAAGTAAAACATCTGCGTAATCTGTGGATGGGTTTGATCATATGAACACACTACTTCAGGACATTCGCTTTGGACTCCGCATGCTGCTCAAGTCGCCGAGTGTCAGCATCGTTGCCACTATCGCGCTCGCACTCGGAATTGGCGCCAACACGGCGATCTTCAGTGTTGTGAATGCGGTGCTGCTCCGTCCCTTGCCATTTCCCGATCCGGATTCACTCGTCGCGGTTTTTGAGACTGACACGCAACGCGGTCTGCAACGCGGGTCGCATTCGTATCCCAATTTCTTTGACCTCCGCGCGCAGAACACCGTCTTCGAACATATCGCCGTCTATCGCAGTGGCGACTACATCATGACTGGTCGAGGCGAACCAGCGCGGTTGCAAGGCGCCGTTGTCACTACAGATCTGTTTCCGCTGCTCCGCGTGCAACCGATGCTGGGGCGCGTTTTTCTTCCCGATGAAGATAAGCCGACAGAAACCGGTCGCGTCGTCATTCTCAGTCATAAGCTTTTTCAGCAACGGTTCAATGGGGATCCGTCGATTTTGAATCAGGCAATCACGCTCGAAGGCATCAAGTTCACGGTGATTGGTGTGATGCCGCCATCGTTTGAGTTTCCGATTCAAAACGATCCGGGGGAGCTATGGACCACGATCGCGGGCGATGCATCCGGAGACGAGCCAGTAACCGGCCAGCGCGGTGCGCACTTCCTGAGGGTAATCGGACGTCTCAAGCCGGGCGTCACTGAAGAACAAGCACAGGCTGAACTGACTGCAATCGGCGCTCGCCTCGAACAGCAGTATCCCGATACGAACACACATCGCAGTCTGCGACTTGACTCGGCTTTGAAGGCACTCGTCGGCGACATTCGTCCCGCATTGCTGATACTGCTCGGCGCGGTTGCGTGTGTGTTGCTGATCGCCTGTGCAAATGTTGCCAATCTTTTACTGGCGCGCGCGACAAGCCGTCACAAAGAAATGGCAATTCGCTCTGCCCTCGGGGCAAGTCGTACGCGCGTTGTGCGTCAGTTATTGACCGAGAGCGTGTTGCTTTCCCTCGTTGGTGGTGCTGTCGGGTTGCTGCTCGCAGTGTGGTGGTCTGATCTCCTGGTCGCACTCGGGAAAGAAGACATTCCGCGTGCGGTCCACGTCGGTATGGACTGGCGCGTGCTCGGTTTCACACTCGGTGTTTCGTTGTTAACCGGACTCATCTTCGGACTCGCGCCTGCGTTTCATTCTTCGAAGACAGAGCTGGTTGAGTCGCTGAAGGAAGGTGCACGCGGAACAAGCGTGGGCAGCTTCGCGAACGTGATTCGCAAAGCTCTGGTTGTAATCGAGCTCGGATTTGCGGTGCTCCTGCTAACCGGAGCCGCGCTCCTGATTCAAAGTCTGTGGCGTCTGCAAAAAGTGAACAGCGGTCTACAACCTGAGAACATTCTCACCTTCAATTTGACTCTGCCCGAGATCAAGTACAAGTGGGACAGGCAGAGTCAGTTTTTCATCGACCTGAAGAAACGGCTCGAAACGACACCCGGGGTTCAATCGGCCAGCACAATATATCCGCTGCCTTTGAGCGGTGACCGCTTCGTGATCTCGTTTGAGATCGACGGCCGGCCGATGGCGCCAAAGGATCATCCCTCCGCCGAATTCTTTACTACCGGCGTCGGCTACTTCAAAACGATGGGTATCCCGATAACTAAGGGCCGCGACTTTGATGATCGTGACCGCCACGGATCTACTTCGGTGGTCATAGTCAGTGAGACCTTCGCGCGCCAGCATTTTCCGAACGAAGACCCCCTGGGAAAACGTATAAAACCCGGTATCTCTACGATTGATGACGAAGACAGCCCCATGCGGGAGATTGTGGGCGTTGTCGGCGACGTCAGGAATCAAAACCTAAGCGCCGAATCGAAGCCGGCGTACTACGTGCCGCAGACGCAGGTGCCTTTCAGCTCGATGGTCGCCGTCATGAAGACGACCAATGAGCCGCGCAGTCTCACTTCCGCCGCGACCAAAGAAGTGGCTGCGATGGACCAGGACGTACCACTATTTGGCGTAAAGTCGATGGAAGAATACCTGTCGGCATCGGTTGCGGCGCCGCGTTTCAGTACTACGTTGCTTTCGATCTTCGCGGGTGTCGCTTTAGTGCTGACTATTGTTGGGTTGTACGGCGTGATGAGTTATTCGGTCGCGCAACGCACGAATGAGATCGGTATTCGCATGGCGCTCGGTGCGCAGTCACGCGATGTGTTGCTGATGATCGTCAAGCAGGGTTCGGTGCTGATTGCGTTAGGTTTGGCGATTGGATTGATCGGGGCTTATGCGCTGACGCGCCTGATCTCGAGTTTGTTGTTTGGAGTAACGGCAAAGGATCCATTTACGTTTGCGGCAGTGTCGGTGTTGTTGGCGATCGTCGCGTTGTTAGCGTGCTACATCCCGGCTTTGCGCGCTACGAAAGTCGATCCGATGAATGCACTTCGGTGTGAATAGTTTTGTACCGGACTGATGCTCTGTGTCTCGCTCCGAATAGTTTTCAACGGGACATATTCCGGGGATCGCTCCGAATAGCTTTGAACCGGATTGATTCTCTGTGTCCCGCTCCGGAGGAGCGACATGTTTATAGCATCCACAACAAACACCGATCGCGCTCCGTCAGGAGCGCAATGTTTGGCGCATGGACATATCGCTCCTAACGGAGCGAAAGAAGGGAGGTAGGTAGAGGCTATAAACATTTCGCTCCTCCGGAGCGAAAGCCTCTCAAAATTACGATGAACACACTTTTGGCTGACATTCGCTTCGGCTTACGAATGCTGTTGAAGAGTCCGGTGGTGACGGTGGTGGCCCTCGTGGCGCTCACACTCGGTATCGGCGCGAACACGGCGATTTTTAGTGTCGTCAACGGTGTGTTGCTTCGTACCTTTCCTTACAACGACGCTGAACGCCTCGTACTTGTCTGGGAAAAGAGTCCCCGAAACGATCAGAACGTCATCAACCTCGGCAATTTCTATGATTGGAAAGAGCAGAATCAGGTCTTCACGGATATGGCGGTCTTCTTCGACCGCAGCTTCAATCTCACCGGCGACGGCGAACCGGAAGAAGTTACCGCACAGCTAGGCACTACCAATCTCTTCTCCGTCCTCGGAACTAACCCTGTTCTGGGTCGAACCTTTGTTGACGAAGACGGACGCGATGCGCAGACGCGCGTGGTCGTGATCAGCTACGCGTTGTGGCAGCGACGATTCGGCGGCGACAAAAATATTGTGGGACGCCAGATCAACGTCAACGAACGACCTTCCACGATTGTCGGCGTGATGCCCGCAACTTTTGGCTGGCACATTCAGAAGGGAACACAGGCGAGCAGACCGGCGGATATTTGGATACCTTTTCAAGTCCCAAACGAACTGCGACAACGCCGCGGTCGATTCGCTTCAGCGGTCGCGCGTCTGAAGCCCGGCGTCTCAATGGACCAGGCACAGCAGGAAATGGCGACGATCGGCGCGCGCCTCTCGCAGCAGTATCCTGAATTCAATACCAATTGGACCGTGAATGTCGTTCCGTTACGCACACAAGTCACGGGCGCAATCAGACGTCCTTTATTCATTCTGCTGGGCGCAGTCGGGTTCGTGCTTTTGATTGCCTGTGCAAATGTCGCGAATCTTTTGCTCGCGCGTGCGAGTTCAAGAAGAAAAGAGATCGCCGTGCGCGCGGGACTGGGTGCAACGCGGCGTCGCATCGCACGTCAGTTGTTGACGGAGAGCGTGATGCTATCGCTGACCGGTGGCACGCTCGGCGTGCTGGTCGCGTGGTGGGGTACGAAGGCGCTCGTGGCGCTGAGTCCGCCGGCGCTCATCGATCTCAAGAACGTCACCGTGAGTTTGCCCGTACTCGCTTTCACACTCGGTCTCTCGTTACTCACCGGAATTGTGTTCGGACTTGTCCCCGCTTTAGAAGCGACTCGCTTCGATCTTCATGGCTCGCTCAAAGAGGGCGGCAAGAACATCGGTGGCAGTTCCAGTGGCCAGCGAATACGAAGTCTGTTTGTGGTGACTCAGGTTGCCCTCGCGCTGGTTTTACTGGTGGGCGCCGGTCTGCTGCTGAAGAGTTTCAATCGCTTGCGGTCGGTCGATACTGGTTTCGATCCCAAAAATCTCCTGGCCGTTCGTCTCAATCTGCTCCCGGGGAAGTACGACACCGACCAAAAACGGATCGACTTCTACAAGCGCGCGGTTGAACAGATGAAAGCAATTCCGGGCGTGGAGGCTGCGGGCGCGATCAACACGCCTCCGTTCACTGGTCTATACAGTGGCACGAATATCGAGGTCGACGGCCAGAAATTACCTCCGGGTCAGCATCTGGGAACCGGTGTGTGCGTCACCGACGTCAACTACTTTCAGGCGATGCAGATTCCGTTGAAACTCGGACGCCTTTACACCGAGCAGGAAGCGACTGAAATGCGGCACGTGGTGGTCGTCAATGAGACGTTCGTGAAGAAAAACCTGGGCGGGCAGAATCCGCTCGGACGTCGAGTCGTGATCAACATGAAAGACGATAACGTGCCGAGTGAAATCATCGGAGTTGTGGCAGATCACAAACATCTCGGACTCGATGTTCCGGTCGAGCCGGTTGCTTATTGGCCGCATCCCGAACTCGTCTATTCGGGAATGACTTTGATGTTGCGCACGCGCAATGACGCGGGCGCGTTAGGGCCGGCGGCTCGCAATGTAATCAAGAATCTCGATCCACAGCAGCCGATTGGCGAAGTCAGCACGATGGAAACGTTGTTAGCAACTTCGGTCGCGCGAGCGCGATTCAGCGCCTCGTTGTTGACCGTGTTTTCGTTTCTCGCACTCGTGATGGCAACGGTCGGGATTTACGGCGTGATGTCGTACACGGTGTTGCAGCGCACGCATGAGATTGGGATCCGAATGGCGCTCGGCGCGCAGCGATTCGATGTGTTGAAGCTCATGGTGAAAAAGGGAATTGTGCTTGGGGTGGTCGGAGTCGTGGTGGGTCTTGCAGCGTCGTTTGGATTGACGAGACTGATTGCGACCCTCTTGTTTGATGTAACGGCGACTGATACGGCTACGTTTGTGATTGTTTCGGTTGGACTATTTTTAGTGACGTTAGTTGCGTGTTATGTGCCGGCGCGACGGGCGACGAAAGTCGATCCGTTGAAGGCGCTTCGGTACGAGTAAGCGTCCTTTGTGCTTTGAGCTTTGTTCTTTGCCGTGAGTCTGCCGGACAAGAACAAAGTACAAAGTACAAAGCTCTACAGGGGGTACACGATGGCAATGCCTGAACGTCAGAGTCAACGTGTTTGGCATTTCGATCCGGGGTACACGACTGTCGAGTTCACGATCAGGAATCTGTGGTTCAAGGTGAAGGGAAGGTTCCGCGATCTCGAAGGCCAAATCGTTTTGGATGAGAGTGACATTAGTCACTCCTCAGTCCACGCAACGATCAAAGCCAAAAGTATCGATACTGGAAACAAGCGTCGTGACGCACATCTACTGCTGAAAGATTTTTTCGATGTCGAAACGTTTCCCGACATCGAGTTCAAGAGCACGAGCGTCCGTCGCGGCAGAGATCGCGATTCGTTGGAACTCGCCGGTGATTTGAGAATCAAGGACAAGACAGTGCCGGTCGCTCTGTCGGTCAACGAGATGGACCGCAGCCGTTCGCCAAACGGTGAAGAGTTTGTCTACTACAGCGCAACCACCGAGCTCGATCGTTCGGCTTTCGGCATCGATTACGGACGCGGCTTCATCGGCCGCCGCTTGCAGGTCACCATCAACGTGCAAGCCTGTGACAGTTCAAAAGTGAGGAAATCAAAATGAAGTTGCTCAAACATTCACTCAAAGCGCGCGTCTTCTGGCTGCTCGCCTCCTTTGTGGCGTTACTCATCTCATCGCCCATCCCCGGCCTTCACGCGCAGAAAAGCCGTGATGAAAAACAAAACACCACGACCTGGATCATCCAGGACGATGGAGAGAAACGTCGGTTGGAAATTCGTGGTAAGGCTGAGTTCAACGACGATTACACCGACATTATCTCCGTTTCGGAAGGCGGGTGGGTGATTGTCGAGGAGGTCCATTCGGGGCAATCACGCCGCTACGAAGTCAGACGCGACGGCGCCGGCCAAGTCACGCGCGCATTTTATCTCAACGGTACCGCGCACCCGCTGGATGCGGACTCGAAGACCTGGCTGGCGAAGTTTGTACTCAACGCGGTGCGACAGGGAGGCTTCGATGCCGAGAAGCGAGTGAGAACAATTTTGGCGCAGCGCGGTGTTGCGGGTGTGCTCACCGAGATCAATTTGATCTCGAGCAGCTATGCAAAACGCATCTATTTCGATCAACTTATCAAACAGGGAAATCTTGACGCCGCGGCATTGCGTGACGTGTTGCGCCAGGCCGCTCGCGAAATCTCTTCCGATTACGAACAGGCGCAACTGTTGATAGCGGTGGCGCCGGTGCTGACGGGTAAAGACGTTGCTTTACAACCGTTCTTCGATGCCGTCGCAACGATCAAATCCGATTACGAACACAGTCGCGTGCTCAAGAAACTGTTGAAGCAGGAGACGTCGAGTAGTGCGGTGCTCGTGTTGGTTGCGTCGTCAACCAAAAGCATCTCTTCTGATTACGAACGTCGCGGCGTGTTGAGTGCGCTCGCTAAAACAAAGATTCAGAGCGAGGAAGTGTTGCGACTGTTGCTCGAAGCGGCAACGGAGATGTCGTCGGACTATGAGAAGGCGACGCTTCTCGTTGAGATTTCGAATGTTTACACAGGCGATGCGCGTTTGAAGAGTGCGTTTTTGAAGGCGGTTGAGACGATCAAGTCGGATTACGAACGAGGACGAGTTTTGTCCACACTGCTTAAAAACAAACAGATTAGTTAACACGGAAAAACGGATATGGAAAACCTGATCAAAGACATTCGTTACGGCGTTCGGATGCTCGTGAAGAATCCGGGTGTGACGCTGGTTGCGGTGATTACTTTGGCGCTTGGGATTGGCGCGAACACAGCGATCTTCAGCGGCGTCAGTGCGTTTCTGATGCGGCCGCTTTCGGTGCCCAATCCCGGCAACCTGGTTCGTCCAATGGAGATCGCCGAAGACCGCGGTGTGACCGATGAGTTTTCCTATCCCGACTTCGTCGACTACCGCGATCAGAGCACTTCATACACCGGTCTGGCAGCCGAAGATATGGTCCAGGCCGCGATCGACGCTGAGAACCAGAACGTCGTTATCTGGGGTCAGGTTGTTTCCGCCAACTACTTCGACGTTCTCGAAGTCAAACCGATCCTCGGCCGAACGTTTCTGCCTGACGAGGACAAGAACGTCGGCGCGAATGCTGTCGTCGTCTTGAGCCACAGCTTCTGGCAGCGA
>DATEIS010000402.1:0-43708 GCA_035278765.1 Pyrinomonadaceae bacterium
GGTGCTAAACCAGTGGCGTAAATTGTGGAATGTAATTCCACCGCGTACTCCCAAGCCGTAAGGAATTCCGGCCTTTCTACAGGCGCCGGCGAAACCCTTCTTCACTTCTTTGATCTGTTCCTTGGTCTTGTTACTCGGAAAGACAAACTGACTGACCGTTGCGTCGCTTAGTTGATGGACCGCGACGGACCGAGCTTCAGCGTTTAAGGGAATAACGCGAGACTTGCCGTTTTTGCTTTTCACCACGATAAAGCAGTCACGCGGCACCTCGTGATATTCGCCGTCTACCTCGACCCACTTGACGTCGGCGTCGAGATTGAAATGATCCCGTTCCAATCGTGACAGCTCTCCGAACCTCAATCCAGTGTTCCGGTCGAATAAGCAAAGCGGTCGTAGATGCGCGTAACGACCAGTTAGCCCGTTTTCGAATAGCATTGTTTCCTTCTCAGGCGTCATAGAGCACTGCCGCTTTTTCCGCATCGGAATCTTCTTCCGCACCGTTTTTGGAATATTGCGGCACGGATTTTCAAGCGCAGTCTTTTGAACTATTGCCATGTTGAAGATGGAAGACAGTAATCCTACCTCCTTGTGAACTGTGACCCCACTCCGCAGCTTGGTAGGTGGTGACACTTGATTGTGGCGACGGATCTTTGTTGAGAGGCGGTACTTGATAAAACGGACCACGTCCAACATTGTGATACCGCTAAATAATTTGCCAGCAAAGTAGTCTGTGAGAACCTTGCAGCGGAATTCGTCATGTTTATAGGACCTCTTATTCTCTCTTGCGTATGGAAGATAAACGTCGTTGACAAAGGTGCAGAAATCCCCGTCAATGGGTTTATCCTCTTTGCGGAGTCCGAGACGAACCTTCGCTTTTTCATCCTTCTCAAGTTTACGAGCTTCGGCATCGGACTTCGCATCTAAAAACGTCCCATAATACGTTTTATTCCTGATCTGGAACTGGTAGTGATAAACACCACCGCGTTTCCTTACACTCATGCGATGCTCCTTTCCAAACGAGCGGATTGCGTCCAGGCAAGGAGCGCCCGGAGAATACAGCTAGAATCTGGGAGCCGCAACTTTTTTCTATTGGTTGACCGCCACGGGATAGGCCTTTTTCTTACCACCAGTCTTTCGCCTCTTTCGATCAAATGGCTTTCGGAGCCGCGCCCACTCAAGCACTTCCAGTCGGTCAAACTGTATGAGGCCGTTCAGATCAACGTACGGCAAAGGATACTTACAGTTTGGTTGTTGCGCCTGGTCCAACAGTTTGTCTACATGACCACGTGAGCAATTGAAGAGCAAAGCAAACTCAGGAATCGTTATAAACTGTTTGGCCATGATTCGTTGGAGGGTTCGTTCAATCCTTTCTGCCTCTTCATCATGGACCGCCCTGCTATTGCCCAAGATCGATTCAAGGACTTCTCGTGTGATTTGTTCGATCGCTTCTCTTGGGATCTCGATTTCAACTCCAGGCATATTCTTCACTCCGTGGATTAGTTGCTGGGGATGGCGGCTAGCTTGGCAAGCGATTTGGTGTGTCTGACCGATTCGAATTCGTTAGCAGGATGCGTCTCACTAGTTTGAGTTGAGTCGCCTGGACACCACTGAGAGACACATTCCAGCAAATTGCGAGCTGGCCTAGGTAAATGGATTTCTGATCGAGTTTCTGTTTCTGTTCGTTCGTAGGCATACGTCGTGATTTGAGGTGTGGGCAAGGAGGTTGCGGTCCAACCTCACACTAGGACAGTGCATGTCCTGTGCCACGCTTATGGGCAAAATAGCTTGGCTTTGATCGGAAATACTGTCCTTTTATATATAGAAATCTCTCTTATCCTCGGTCGGTGGAAAATGCGCGAGTTTTGTGGTGTCGCAAAAAGCGACAGCCGTTGGAAACGGGGTGATCCTTTGTGCTTCAGTTGGGATATTGAATTGTTTGTTAGCCTTTACTCCGACAACAACTGGATCAGGACGGTTTGTTGTTGCGATGCTTGTGCTCTTCTTCGGTTGATGGTTTTCTTTGGTGTCAGCTTTAAAATGAGTTGAGATAGCTCCTGCTCTTAAGCGCGGATATGTCATCGGTGGAATAGTGACTAATGGTTTTCAGTGAATAGGTGAAGTGTGATGCTGATACGCTATCCGCGTTCGGAATTCCGAACGTTAGAGCAAAATCTGCGTTCGGAAATACGAAAGCGGGTCTTTTTCGTAATTAAACTCACATGCGGCTGGAGTCATTGCGCGAGCACCTTCATTTTGTCGCTTAGAATCACAGGAGCAGATCATGTGCCACGTTACGGGACCCCTTTGGATTCCTTCGCGAAAAGCACGCTTGAGTCTCCTAATGCTTCGCAACTCGATATTTTGGTAGCAATCGGTCGTTCTTCCGACTTGTCGTTAGCCCACTCAAGATTTCAATATTCAAAGGATCATGGTTCGCGTATGCGAACGCTCTCCGTTAAATGTGGTTCGCATATGCGAACTGCTTAGCGTCGATCCAACCTCCGTTCGCTGTTGCAGAGATCTCCAGTTAGTTGAAGCGGGAATCTCTCAGCCGTCTACCCTACCCTTCAGCTCTCTTTAGTTTTTGACTGAGACGCAATTGAATGACCTCCGCTACCACCGCCGGATATGTTGATAGAAGCGGGGTTTTATTATGAATGGACCACTTCAAGATCATTTGTTGCAAGAAAACTGACTAACTACAAACTCGTTTCCGATAGCTCAATCGCCTCGCGACAGTTAACTCATGGCACAGCTTTTGTAACCATTCCGGCCAGGTCGTTTGATCACGTCTCGACTCAAAGAAGAAACAAGTGCGGTTGAAAACATGGATTCGCATACTTCAAAGCACCGGACACAGTCCACATTCGATTGGAGAAATGGACATAGGCGGCGCGGTCCACTTCTCGGACAAACTGGTCTAAGTCTTGAGCTTACGAAAAAAGACACGATCAAGTGCCACTTGAGAAAATCAAGCAACGGTTGAAATTAGAAAAAGACAAAACAGGAGTCATGTTGTATGAATGAAGCAAACCCGTCAGAAAGTGAAGTAGACACTCAAGCGCATCAGGTTCCCTGGGAAGAACAGGTTGAAGATCATGAGAATAAGTTAGAAGAGTACATTCAAAACTGTATCTTTCGTGGGTGCAGTGTCGAAGGAACCATGCACCGAAAAGCTGAACTTCAATCAGTCTTTCGCCGCATCAAGATTGCCGACTCAACTCACCCTGCTGGTCGTCGACATCTCGTAGTATGGGACCTACTCAACCCCTCTCGTGGATCGCATTACGTTAGCCTGATCATCTCATCGTTGCTGAAGGACGATGTGGCGCCGGGAACCAGGCGCAAATATATGAGTGTGGTGCGTTGGTTCTGCGACTACGTGGTGGCAAAACCAAACCTTCCCGGTGCCAGTCGAGTGAGCCTGCCTGAGAAATACGGACCATTAGTCACATCGTTAACTAAGTACGATCTGCCTATTCATGCGGCAGACAGGCCACGCAAGAAACGCTACGCCCTTTCGCCGAAGTTACGAGACGACTTTTTTGAGTTTCTCCGACTCGAATACCTACGGAATCATCCCAAGCCGCTCGTTGCGGCGCGAAACTACACAGCCATAATCCTCCAAGCCGAAATTGGCGCGCGCAGCAGTGAACTGCTTGGCATCCGTTCGGAGGGGGAAAGCAGCGATATAGATGAACGCAACGGCAGGATCAGACTCTATGGCAAAGGCACGGCGTATAGCGGGAAACGGCTGCGGTGGGTTCCTCTTACGCCCCTGGCAAGTGAAGTATTAAGCCCCTTTCAGAAATTCTTCAAACCACTGTTTCCTAAATCCCCAGACTCTGACTACCTGTTTCTTGGTGAAGATGGCGTTCGGCTCACAAAATATGCGTATTGGAAGATGTTTAAGCGGATTGTGAAGCGCGCCATAGAATTCGGCCTTCCATTACCACCGGATCTTAGGCCTCATGACCTGCGCCGCACGTGTTCAACTAACAGGCTTAAGAAAAATCCGCTGGCGTACCGCAAAGTGCTTAAACATCTCGGTCATAGTTATCCGAGTTCGGCTGCCCCTTACCTCATTGCTACAGATGAAGACGTCGAAGAACAACAAGGCGACCTCATCGACATCTTTATTGATCCGTACATTGAAAGCAGGGGGAAGGACTAATGCCGATTAAATGGAAGTTGCGAGAGTGCCTGAAAGAACGCGGAATTACCAGCGCATCCCAAGTGAGTAAGCTGGTTCGCCATCGCACCGGGTATGTACTCTCCACGCAAGCAGTCTGCGATCTTTTTAATGAGCAACCGAAAATGATTCGCCTCGAGACGAGCGAGGCGCTCTGCAACGCGTTTCATTGTTGTCTGAACGACTTCGTCGAAGTAGTGCCTGAGCGGGTTTACAACTCGCCGGCAAACAGACCCCGCGTGCTGAAGGCCGCTAATCCGATTGGCGAAACACGTGAAGGCGCCAGGAGTAACGATAGTAAGGATATTAGGTCTGGGCGCGAAGACTCCGACCTGGATTTCGCAAGCTACTTTCCTGATGCCCGAAAGTTCTCGTCCTAATTAGAGCCATATAAAACTCGCTACGAAAACAGCAACGGCCGCGCGAATTGCTCGCAGCAGGTCGGCATGTTGGAGCAAAAGTGTATGTCACACCCGATAAGACGGTCCATAATTTGCCAGATTTGCAATGGCGCTCGGCAAACCCAGTCGGAGTTTGACATCTGCCCTAAATGTGCGCGCAAGCAGCTGCCGAGGAAGCGCTGCGACGCATGCAACCGGTCGAGGTTCCGGTTACAACCGAATTCCGCAATTTGTAATGGCTGCTTGAAAATTTTACTTAAAGAGAAAATAACGTGCGCGGCTTGCGGCGTGACCGACTATGCGTACATCTCTGATCCTGTTCAGTGTCGCAAATGTCATCGGAACGAGTACCTGCGCAATTTGAAGAAGGCCCTGAGAGAAAAGACCATCGTATGCATCTCATGTGGGGAAGAGAAGCCAGGATGGAAAAAGAAAGAAATGATTTGTTTCGGCTGCGACGAGAGGCGGAGACTCGGGGACGCTAGGTGTGTGTATCCAGGTTGCAAAAGGCGAATGGATATTAAGGAATCGCAACTTTGCGAACGGCATCATGACGACCGTCAAGCAGCTACATTATTGAGAGAGTACGTCAATACTTACACATCCCCATTTCCGCAGAATCAACGCTATTGGAGGCAACTCGTTTCAGCAATCGACTGGGAGGCGGTCGATACTGGTCTTACGAATGTCCGGGGCACGGATTTGAAACGTCTTCGGGCGTTCGCCAGTTTCCTGGAGAAATATGAACTGCCGGAAGTCCTAACCTGGAATGCGATCGAGCAGCATTTACCGGTAGTAGGTCAAACCCATGCTACAAAAATCGGTTTCATTCGTTCGTGCTTGTTCGAATTAGGTTATCTGCTTGCTGCACGAGGTGAGATGCAGGAGCGCAGTTCGTATCTCCACGAAAACGGCTTACGTCGATATCTACAACGTGCACCCAGTGTCTTTCTAAGTCAAGTCTCCGAGTTTCAGCAGTGGCTTTTGAGTGGAATGGTTAATCCTAACGTGGAGGTGGCTCAAGTCGGACAGGTACTGACTATTGCTCCGCGGACGACGTTTGCCAGAATCAATGCGGTGACACGATTTTTAAACTTTTGCGTAACGCATGGTACAGAGTCGCTTGCTCAGATTGGGCCATCGCTGATCGCGAAGTATCAAGAGACCCTGTTGTGGCAGTGGGAGTGCAAAGAGTGCCACAAGCGCGTACCTTTGGAGTCTCAGCGATCAATCGAGAGATGCTCTAACGAGAAATGCGGCCGGATTAACTCTTATATCAGAAGTAGGCGACTCACGCGTGGATCGCTCGTCACTGCCATATCTCATCTTCGGACGTTCTTTGATTGGGCCGAGCTTAGTGGTTTAGTGACGTCCAACCCATTAACTACCATCGTTTGCGGAGGGTCGAAAGCGTTTACGATACGCAACAAACGCGGTGAGATGGTCGAGATCGCAAGAGCGATCAGGCGATACGACGATTCAGTTATTGAAAAGCATTGCGCTTACATTGTTGCACCCGACACGGATCCCGAAGAAGCTTTAGTGCTATATTTTATTATTTTTCACCTGCTGACGAACTGGGAGTTACGGAACCTTAGAATTCCTTCACCAGCAAAAGATGATCCTCACGTGCCTCTTACGCCGAGCTACGCCAGACAATTTGAACACCTCGAATTGCCGTTGCGCCAATTAACACGTGGCAGGCGGTCATTTATACGCGAGGAGTCAAAGATTACGTTTCCTCGAAAAGCGTTGGTCTGGCTTAGGCCAATTCTGGAACGTTATTATGAGAAGCGCGCCACAATCGTAAAGGTGGCCCATCAACATCACTTCCTGGTGGGCGAGGGAAACGCGCGCTGTCACAAGCCGGTGACTAAGATTCACGTGGCCGACGTTGTGCGTAGGGCGTCGCTTAAGGTGCTAGGCGGAGTAGTAACGGCTTCGGGTTTGCGAAATACAGCCGCGGATCTGTTCCAGCAACATTCGGATCTTCGTGGCGCTATCCTCACTCGCATGGGTTACAGTGCGTTGGCGGCTATCCGGTTCAACTATCTGGAACGGTTCTCATTACAGACTAACAAGACTCCACGTCGACGTGGTCTAACAAATCGCGCAACGAAGCAGTGGCGGGTCCATAGGTACGCTAAACAGAGCAGTAACCAAACCGCGCCAGCCCCCAGCGGGGGCGTAGCGAAGTGAGCGGTGCGAGGTGCGCCGAGCGCGCGAACGCAGCGGGCGCAAGGGGGAGAATTAATAAAATAGCGGGCGTCCTGATAACAGCGATTCCGTTCGGGAGCGCCGCCAGGCGCTGTAGTTGGGAGAACGGAATCTTCTGTTATCAGATGACCGTCCGAATTGAGGTTCTTTGTCCCGAAACGCTCTTGTTTCGAGGACCGTCGCAGATGCTCCTTCTGCGACGTCCGAGAAACTACGCGATGTGAAACGAGTTAGGAATTGCGGTGTAACCGAAGGACCAAGTGCTCATCTGGGGGCACTTGGCCTTTCGGATGGGCGAGACATTCAGCCTTCGATTTGGATCGCCATCCTCATTCCGGCATTCCTTTACTACGGGTTGATTTTCGAGTGGCTGGAAGGAAAATCTACGAGAGACACGACTGACAAGCGCAGCGCCGTGGGTATGAGATCCTGCGTATTCAACGGTATGTGAAATGAACCTGGTCGCACTGGCTGGCGGAACTGCTTCGTTAGCTTCGCGGTTTCGTCAGCGTTCAACGATGTGCTGGTAACGTCTATATCCTCCGGTTCATAGAACTCTTCAGTCCCACATTTATCACATCAATGCTGATATGTTTGGCGAATTCTCGCTTGGCCATCCGAGGATTTTAACGTCGAAATTTTCGCCGCACTGCGCCATAGGCGCAGTTGCGGCGGGGGCAAAAAAGCCAGCCGAGTGCTATCGCACTCGGCTGGCTATTCGTCTCAGGGGAGACTCTTTTGTGACGAGATCAATTTCGGGACGTTCAGCCACTACTCCAGGTTTCGGAGTTGCGTTCATCAATATGATTATCTGACTAATACTAATCGAAGAATACGGTCATCTTCTTTTCCCGGCACTCCTCGACCATCGCGATTCGAAGTTGAAAAATAGATTGCGCCATCTGGCGCTTCGGCAACGTCACGGATACGGCCGTATCGTCCTTCACAGAGCCGCTCTTGATTTACAACACGGCTGCCGTCGAATCGGACGTGGATGATCGATTCACCTCGCAAAGTTCCAAAGAAGAAGTCGCCACGGAAGGATGGGAACATCTCACCTTGGTAGAACATTGCGCTAGCCGGAGCAACTGCTGGCGTGTACTCTAGCAACGGTGATTCCATGCCGGATTGCGTCTCGCGATGGCTGATTCTATTCCAGCCATAGTTCTTACCACGCTCCACGACGTTAACTTCATCTCCACCTTCGCGTCCATCGAAACCAGGAGACGGCCCATGTTCGGTTTGGTACATGAGGTTTGTAATTGGCTGCCAAGCCAAACCCTGCGCATTTCGGTGACCGTACGACCAAATCTCTGCGCGCACGCCTGGTTGACTGACAAACGGATTATCCGATGGTACAGTCCCATCATCGTTCAACCGCAAAGTTTTTCCAGCAAGTGAATCGAGACGCTGTGCCAACCTGCCATCGCTTGCATCGCCGGTAGTTATATACAGCTTAGAATCTGGACCGAACCGAATACGGCTCCCAGCGTGATAAGGTGCCCCAGGAATTCCTTCGATAATAACCTTTGGATCGGTGAGCGAGTTGTTAACTTCACGAAAACGCATGACACGTATGCGCTGCCCTCGATCATGATAGACGTATACTAAGTAGAGCCAATGGTTTTCACTGAACCGTGGGTGAAGAGTCAAATCCATCAACCCACTCTCCGCAGAAGGAGCCGCGTCAGCTAGCCTAGCCAGCGGCTCGGCACGCAGTCTTCCCTGCTCAATTACTCGCACTCTTCCTGGCCGTTCCGTAAAGAAAACACGACCATCAGGGGCAAAAACGATGGCCCAGGGAACCTCAAGCCCGCCCGCCACTGTCTCAACTCTGTATTTGGGTGCAGCAGAAATCATCTGCGGAGAAGTCACGGTCGCCAACCGGTTGGAATGCAGAGAACCTCTCCAGGTGTGGACCATGTTTAGAGCGAAGACGATCAGTAAATAAAAGCTAACAAGATGGCAGTGCCTAATAATCGTCTCAGACAGTAAGGATCTTGAAGTACGTCTTCCTGCGCGTTCCATTTCTGTTATGGTATAAGTAACTAAAACGACCGACGCAAGCATAGCTCTTACCTCGCTATTAAGGTTTGCAGCAACTGGTCTTTATGCTCAACACGTCAACGAAGTAATACCTTGCCGAAGAGATCTCTGCTGATGTCGGCCGCACTGCTTAACAATTACTGGGAGATGTTATGACTATCCACCAAGTCCTTCGTCAAGTAATTGCAGCTCTTTTGTTAGGTTTGCTTCACCCCCTGGCCAGTAATGCTCAGGAGACGGCTAATCCCAAGTTGCTCATCCAGAGTGGCCATCGCGGAGCTGTGAACGATGTGTCCTATAGCCCTAACGGCAGTCTCATAGCCACGGCGGGTGATGATCGAAAAATTAAACTTTGGGACGCGACCAGCAGGAAGCTGCTGAATGATCTCGAGGGACACTCAGGAGAAGTTTCTGCTATTGACTTTAGCCCAGATGGTCGGCTGTTGGTTTCAGCCGGCGAAAATAATGAGGTTTTTTTATGGGATGTCCAGAGCGGCAGATTGATTCGCGGCTTTCGTGGCCACGGATCAGGCGTCAACTCAGTTGCTTTCAGCCCTGATGGTAAGACATTAGCCACTACCGGGGGTAAGTATCAAGATGTCTCGGATAATAGCATACGAATTTGGGATGTTCAGACTGGCAGGCAATTGCGGCTCCTTGGTGAGCACTCTTCTGCTGTCAGACACGCAGACTTTGCCCTCAACGGGCGCGCTCTTGTCTCGTATGGATTCGATAAGACAATCAAAATATGGAGGCTGCCTGAAGGACAGTTGCTTAACAGTTTAACTACGGCGGATTACATTGACACAATGTCAGTGCTCCCTGATGGCCAAAGCTTCGCAACCGTAAGTAGCAAGGTATTAACAGTATGGGATATTCAGGGTCGTTCCTTGCGCGCTCTTGATCTTTCAACACCGACCAACGCGATCGCTTTCAGTAAGGACGGCAGGACCTTTGCGTTCTATCATGCTGAAGAGCGCAGTGTCGAATTACGTGCCTTCCCGAGTAACCAGCTTGTAAGTAGGTTGAATGGGGTCATAAGAGAAGCAAATGAGGACGAGTTTGACCTATCGGTAAATAAGCTGAACTTCAGTCCTGATGGAAAGGTTCTTATCCTAGGGACCAGTGAACCTACAGTGCAACTATGGAATCGCGACACAGCGAGACTTGTCGCTACACTCACGCCAACCGCAGAATCCGTGGGTGTTCTCGCAGTGAGCCGCGATGGCAAAACTTTCGCTGTGGGTAGCGGAAAGAAAATCATTTTTTGGGATAGTCAGAGTGCCAAACCGCGCCGTGTGCTTCCAGGTCATAGCGACTTAGTACTTGACCTGGCATTTAACCACGACAGCACGCTCTTAGCTTCAGTAAGTTCCCAGGAAGGAGTTAAGTTGTGGTCGACGACCAGTGGACAATTGCTATGGTCCTTTCGCGGACGAGATGACGACTTACGGTGTGTTCTCTTTAGCCCAGACGGGCGCTCAATAGCGACAGCCGGAGAGAACCTCGAAGTCAAGCTTCTGAACTCAAGAGGCGGTAGTCTTATTAGAACTCTGACACTTCCGAGAAACGCGTCGACACTTTCTTCAGGACTATTCATCAAAGCGAGTTTCGAAAGGCCCGTAAGTGGGCCAAATTATGTGTTGTCATTAGCGTTTAGCCCAGACGGAACCCTTCTGGCTGCTGGCGATCTCTCTTTCCCCATAAACATTTGGGACGTACGCACCGGCAACCATTTACGTACCATCAGGGATAGGCAGGAAAACGCGAATTCCCTTGTCTTCAGCTTTGACGGTAAGACCCTCATCGCAGGCCATTATGAGAAAGCGGTCAAGTTCTGGTCGGTTTCTAGCGGCGAACTCGTAAGACCAATCAATGAAAGAGCATCCGTCCAGTCTGTAGCGCTTGACCCTAGTGGTGCGTTCCTCGCTACTTCAACTAGCGCTGGCACAATCAGTCTTAGGCTATCGTCCGATGGCAGCTTAATTAGAGATTTCAATGCGCACACGTCCGCCATCAACACTGTAGCATTTAGCCGCAACGGCAAGATTCTCATATCCGGCAGCGACGATGGGACGACAAAACTCTGGTCGGCGGGCGATGGGCGATTACTCCTTAGCTTAGTCTCATTCGAGGACGGTAACTGGCTAACCTACACTCCCGAAGGATTCTACGACTCCTCAGGCGGAGCGTTGAAATACATCTCTTGGTGGAGTGGCAACCGTAACTATAACGCAGCACAATATCATTCACGGTTTAGCAGGCCGGAAATTGCCAAAGATCGACTCAGTAGTGCGGTTGCGCCATCGATTTTAGCGACGACCAATATCACCCGACCAGTTCCAAAACCTGATGTAATAGCTTCCACGGGCTCAATGGAAGAGAGCCTGAAGCGCGACTTGCCGTCTAAAAAGTTTTACGCGCTCGTCATTGGTAACAACAACTACAACTTCAAGCATCTGAAGACGGCTGTGAAGGACGCTGAAGATGTGGCTAAGATCTTGAACGACGACTTTGGTTTCCAGATCACCTTACTCCGAAATGCAACCCGAACAGAGATCATGCGCGAGATCAATAGATTAAAGCGTGACTTGGACGGCGACTCGAATTTATTGATCTATTACGCTGGCCATGGCTATCTAGACAACAGAGTAAATAGAGCATACTGGTGGCCCGTGAACGCTTCACCCGAAGACTCTACAGAGTGGATTAGCGCTGACGATATCACCATCAGCTTAAAGGGCATGGATGCTAGACATGTACTTGTCGTCTCAGACAGTTGCTACTCAGGCGCTATACCAAGGGCAGGTGAAGTCGTAGGCACGTCTCGGCTGACCGAGCGAGAGCGATATATACGCAAAATGATGTCAGGCACTTCTCGCACTCTCATCGCAAGTGGAGGTGTCGAGCCCGTCGAAGATAACAGTGGTAACGGTCACTCAGTCTTTGCCAATGCCTTTCTTAATGGGCTGCGAAGGATTGAGAATAACCCCTTCACTGCGGAAGAGTTGTTTTACGATTACATACGAATTCCAGTAGCGGGAAAGTCGCCACAAACACCGCAGTTCGATCCGCTTTACAATTCTGGCCACGACAGTGGAGGCTTCGTCTTTTTTAAAAAACGGTCACGATAGATTCTTAAAGCAGACAAGTTCATTCCTTCGGCTTGACTGTGAAGATTATCGATGTTGTACCCAACCAAGCGGCAACACAATCCTATTGGGATCGGCGCCGCTCCCGGACTCCAGTAACTGCAGTCATGAGAGCTTGGCCCAAAGCGGATTGAAATTCGTGACGGCCTCGCGTTTTCCTCTCTGTACGCTTTCACTGATCTCAGACTGAAACAATGGAGAGAAGTCCGTCTGTCTAAAGTCGCAATGGCTTTGAACATTTCCAACCCGTAGGTTTAGTAACCTTAATAACGAACGGTAACGGAACCAGTGTCCAGACCGGCTCCGCCTGTCTTGCAGCGGGGAAGGTTTGCGCAATCTTACAAGAACACCGAGGCGGGCGGTAGACTTCTACTTTGAGCTATAACCTATGGGCCAATGCAGCCAGAAGCAACTCGCGCTACAATCGGCTTGCCTTGATCCTCTCCTTCAGGAGTGCATGTAATGCCTGAAAACGCAGCTTTTGATGTTTTCCTCTGCCACAGCAGTAGTGACACGGAAGCAGTCGAGCGCCTGGCGCAACGTCTGGAGGATGAGGCGCAATTGCGACCATGGCTCGCTGCATGGAATCTGGTTCCCGGCGAACCTCCCCAAGAAGCGCTTGAGCTAGCACTGGACGGTTCGCACACTTGTGCCGTTTTTCTTGGTCCGAGCGGAATCGCCCCGTGGCAAAATAACGGAATCCGCACGACCCTCCAAGACCGTTTCAGCCGTGGGGGTTTTCGCGTAATCCCGGTACTCTTGCCCGGAGCACGGAAGCCTAATCGCAGGCAATTGCCACGATTCCTCTCCCGACTCATTTGGGTAGATTTTGCGAAGGATCTTAATGATGACTCCGCTTTTAACCGTCTCGTCGCCGGAATACGCCGAGAGGCTCCAGGAAGACACGACCGGTCAAATAACCATAGCCAAGACCCCGCAGGCGAAGCGAGAAGTCAGCGCCGAAGGGCATTTTGGATCATACTCACAGCCTTGATGGCGACTGGTTCGATCAACCTAATTGTCGAGATTGTCCGGAGATTTCTGAGCGGCGGCAGCGATCAGTTCGGTATTCTCCGAGATTTCGTCCAGATACCACTTTTAGTGGTCCAAGCCTCACTTGCATTGCTGGCTGGAGGAACGCTTGTCGAACCCAGTAGGCAATGGGTTGAGCGCCTTCTTATCCGCGCCGGCCTCTATAGAGACTACGGAGTAATGAAGCGCATGATAATTTCAGCTTGTGTTCTCGCAGTGGTCCTGGCAGCAAGACTTTCCCTGCCGTTCGTAGCGGTCTATTACAATAACCGTGGTACGCAGGCAGTCGCGCAAAATGATCTGAGCGCTGCGCTATATTACTACCAACGAGCCCTCAGCTTGAATCCGGACTACGCACAAGCACATTACGGCTTGGCGTTTGTTTATGAGAGTTTACAAAAGTACGACGATGCAATTAATGAGTACAGCCAATCTATAGAGCTAAATAGTCACTTCAGCCACGCACGAAACAATCTCTCGCGGCTCTTACTCCGGCGCGGCAAGGAGAAGGATTACGAAGATGCACTATTGATGATCGATGAAGCATTCAAGAGCTCGCCCATCGATACCAAGCTTCAGTATTCACTCTACAAAAACCGCGGGTGGGCCAACTACGAGCTAAAAAACTATCAGCAGGCAGAGACGGATTTGCGGATGGCGCTCACGCTGCGCCAAGACGGCGCCGCAGCACATTGCCTGCTTGGTTATGTGCTCGAAGCGGGAAAGAAACCAAGTGCCGAAGAACAGTGGGAAGATTGCGTACGCTACGAACCAGGCGAGAACGACATTGAAGCCAAGTGGCTTGGGTACGCGAAGGAGAAAGTCATGGGAGATGGTTCAAGATGAGAGTATATCCGGCAGCAACGGCATTTTGTATCGTGTTATGCCTCTTGACTTTCGCAACCAATATCTCGACGACGGCTATTGCACAGGAGCCAGATCCAACCATTGGACGCGTAAGCTATATCGAGTTGGGAAGTCCGCCCGGCAAGCTGAAAGTAAAACAGAAAAAGGGAGAACAACCAGCCGACGCGACAGTTGGCATGCCGGTGCGCCGCGGGTACTTGCTCACGCTAACTCCGCCAGCCAAAGCTGCCGTTTCCTGCGCCGACGGTACTAAGCACGACTTGCGTCCGGGTGTGCAGGGCTGCCCTTGCGCCGTCGACGCGCAGGGGTACATTTACAATGGCAGTAACATCCCGAGAACCCGTGGATACGACTCCTTGCGCGGTGACTTCCCGGCGATCATCTCGCCACGGAAAGGGTTCCTACTTGCGACGCGGCCGATCATCCGCTGGACAGCACTCAAGACCAACGAGAGTGCCACCTATGAAGTCAGCATGTATACCGAGTTAATGGATTTGGTTTGGCGCAAGAAAGAAATCACCGGAACGATGCTCGCATACCCGGCAGGCGAGCCAGCCCTTTTACACGGCGAAGTTTATAAGGTTGTCGTTCAATCCGGCCGAAAGAGTTCCAACCAAGAGAAAACCGAAGACCCCTTTTTCACTGTACTCCGTAAGGGTGATAGTAATTCTATTCACGCAGCCGAAGAGAAGCTGCGACAACAAAACTTACCAGAAGCCAATACGCAATTTCTGATTGCTGAGCTTTACGCTGCACGTGGGCTCTATTCTGAAGCTATCGAGATACTAACGGCAACCACCATGACGATTCAGGCGCCGTCGGTTTTGCGCCTGTTGGGCGAGCTATATGCAATCTTGGGTCTGCATCGCGAAGCCGTAAAGCAGTATGAGATCGCTGTAAACCTCCCACAGATCGAAAGTGACATCGAAGGTCAGGCCCTCACATTTTCCGCCCTCGGTCGCTCCTATACGGAGCTTGGAGAGCACCAGCAGGCGGCCGCGAGTTTCGCCCACAGTGTAAAGGCTTACCAGAAGCTGGGCGATAAAGTAACGGTAGAGCAGTTGAGGGATGGTGATGCGAAGTAATGTGGTGGACCTAATTCCCTAGAGTACTAATTCATGAGAGCCTACCCCGTATGATGCGGTTTAGATACCCGCTCAACCTCAGCGAAAACGCGCATGAAATTGCCACCGAGTATCTTTTAGATCTCCTTCTCACTGTACCCTCGACGCAGCAACTCGTACGTGAGGTTAGGGAGCCGGGAGGGATCAGTGAGACCCACTGGTCATTCCGTTTCGCTGTCAAATCCAGAGCCAATACCAACGTAGTCGATACCCACAATGTTGACTACATGGTCAATGTGATCGGCAACGGCAGCACCAGTCGCTGGTGGCAACGGGTTTCTGCAAACGGCCGATTCTCTTCCTGAGCTAAATGCGTCGGGTGGTCACTAAACGCTCGGCGTAAAGCAAATAACTTCGCTGAAAGGTCTTGAATTCTTTTCACTGAACTGAGTCTACTGGTTCCTCAGAGAATTAGAGGATGGAGAAACGATCCAAAGGCATCCGTTACTGTATTCGTTTCCTAACAAACACGAAGTCGCCACTGTCGTGTCCGGCATTGTACAAACGCCAATACAGTGGTGTCTGACGTTTGCTGCCAGCTCCGTTGGGTAATATCCCGCGATAGAACAGATCGTAGGCACTAAAGATGTTCGACTCAAGGTCTGTCAGACTCCGCAATAAGGCGTTGGCAAACACGGAATGACCGTTCCCTTCATCGTCAATCACGGGCTCGTCGCTCCCGCTAGCAATCAGTGTCCTTGATGTACCGCGTATCATGTCGCGCAGCTTGTTTTCGCTCTCGGAGGAAATGTAAGTACCAATGATCTCCCCTCTTGGGAACTCGCCAGAGTAACAACTGTCCGAGATAATGAGAACATGCTTTGCGTCCATTCCGCGCAGGTTGTCGCTGATGTCGTCGGCGCTGATCCAATTCGTTGAATTGTTGCTTTTGGCATCCACGGGCCACCAATAAGCCTTCCTCATCTTCTCGACGTAATCGCCGTGTCCGGCGTAGTAAATGAGAAGGTTCGAGTCCTCACGAAGTAGCTCTCGATACTCGTTAATCGCCGCCATTATTTGTGTCCGATCGGTATCACGCAGGAGCTTTGTCTTGAAGCCATATTCCTCGCGCAGAACCTTTTCAACAGCCTCCGCGTCGCGAACGGCGGTCTTCAGAGGGCTGAGGTAGCGGTAGTCGTTGTTCCCTATGATGAGCGCGTGAAACTGCTTGGCCGGCATACGCGCCCAGAGTCCTCTCTCAACTTCGAGGCCAAGTCCTCCGGTGTTATGGATGGCGGGGGCGCTGGCGACCGAGGGCAATGCCTCAGAGTTGACGAGCCGGGCAGCGATGACGTCCGGACGGTAAAATTGTCTGTACCGCGACTCTTCTTCCAGCATGTTTCCCAAGCGCCATCGCACACCCCACTTCCCACCGGTCGAGGCGTAATAGTAGCCTTCAGGAGTGAAGCTGACCCACTCGCTGCATTTCTCGCTACAGGTCTTAGACACGAACGTGACCAATAACTTCCCACCTTCCACGGACCAGAACCTAGTCGTTGCATCTTCGCCTACAGAGACAAGGTTTCTGCCGCCGCGCGCGAAGACGAGCGAAGTTGTGCCGTTTGAGTGTCCGCTGGACTCTCGTATCACGCTGCCATCATTCGCGCTGCGCAAGCGTATGGCGCCGTTACCGGTCGCAGAGGCCAACAGCTTTCCGTCGGGACTGAGCGCGAGCGCCGTGACGTATTCGTCATCCTTCCTAGAAATGAGCGGAATTTCAGACCTGACCGACAAAACCCTTATCAGTTCTTGGTAGCCCACAAAAAAGGCTTCGCCGTCGGGTCTAAAAAGGATCGACTTGACCGCAGGAGGCTCCTCTCCGTAGGTGCGAATCAGCGTCCCTCTGCGTGCGTCCCAGAGGCTGAGTCCAGCGTATGGCGGCTCGCGTTTCTGGAAGCTCGCAGGCACGATGGCGTCTGAGACAAGATATCCACGCCGAGTCACCCCGAACGCAAGTTCTCCTCTGGGAGACGAACGGTTTCCCCCGATGGCGAGCATTCGGCTGTCAGGGCTGAAGGCTAACGAGGTAATGTAAACCTCGGGCTCCTGATCATCCGCGAACCCGGCTGGCAAAAAGGACCATGCCACTACCGAGGCCCGAAGGCGCGGCACAGACAACTTCTTTAGGGTCGCGCCGCTCCCTGCGTCTATCAATTGGACGACATTGCCCGCACCACCTGCGGCTAGCTGTTGCCCGTCGGGACTGTAGGTGACCGAAAGCAGCCCGTCGGTTTCGGCGCCAAAGGTCTTAATCAAGGAGCCTTCTGAAGTACTCCAAATCTTCCCACCGCTCTTGGGACTGACCGACGCCAGCCGCTTACCATCAGGGCTGAACGCGATGCCCGCTGGCGCATCTTCCGTTGGCCATGGCAGGATGCGGATGGGTTCAGCCCTCTCGGCGTCTAGGATCTGTAAGCTCCGCCAGCCGCTCCGAGCAATGAATTTTCCGTCAGGACTTATCGCAAGAAGATCGGCTTCGTCCATGCCGTCGACTATGTTGTCGAGATGTTCGCCACTGTTCACATCCCACACGAAACCGACGGTATTGCCCCAATCCCACCCGGGGTTAGTGCAGGCGGTAATGATCCTCTTGCCGTCGGGGCTGAACGCAAGTGAACTGACTCCCATGGAGTACTCGGTCTGAATGGTGCGTATTAACCGGCCGGTGCTGGGGTTCCTCAATTCGAGCCTCGGTATCAGTTCGCTCGAATTTGCCCAGAAGCCTACGGCGAGAATTCTTCCGTCGGGGCTGAATGCGAGGTCCTGAAGACTCGCCGTAGAATCCGAAGACGAGAGGAGGTTGCGCAACATGCCGCTTTCCACGTCCCAGAGCGTTACGGTCGAGTCGTAGGATTTATTACCACCGCCAGTAACGAAAGTCCGGCCGCCAGGGTGAATGACCAGCGGGTTGGTGCCGTCCGGTGCGTCAAAACTGCGCAGCAGCTTCCCATCCGATATCATCCAGATTTTGATCTTGTCATCACCACCTGTGACAAGCGCCTTCCCCTCGAGGGCGAAGCCTAGCGTTGACACCTTAGACCGTTCGCCAAAATCACGCACCAAGCTGCCGCGCAGCACGTCCCATAGCTTGATGGGATCGTAGGAATCGTTGCCACCGTCTATTGAAGCTAGTAGTCGTCCGTCCGGGCTGAAAGATATGGCGCAGCTCCCCTTATTCTTCTGTAGGTCGTGAATCAGACTGCCGGTACGCACCAGCCAGATTTTGAGTTCTTCAAACCCACATGTAGCCAGGAATCGTCCATCTGGGCTGAAACTTAAATCAAGACTCTCTCCTTTGCGCCCCTCAAGGGTGTCGAGCAGGAGAAAATTCTTCGTTTCCCACAGTTTAACTTGCCCGTCCCGAGCTGCGGTGGCAACAACGCTGCCGTCAGGACTGTAGGCGATATCGGTAATTCCGCGCGTGTGCCCGTTCTGGATGGCAAGCTTCGGGCGGCTGTCGTCCTGCGGGGCGTACGTGAAGGCGGCGGTAATCGTCGCCGCGCCGAGCAACAACGTGAACAGGTTGATGCGGCGGGAAATCGTTTTGAGGGTCATTGTTTCTCCTTCTAGGTGAAGTTAGCCGACGAGGACGCATCTTAACCGAAAGGTCCGACGAATGAGTGACTGTGTGTCTCGTGGCGAATTAATCCCTTGAGCAAGAACTCACTGAGTAAGTAGAGGTTTCTTCTGCGAGGCAGTTCTTCAAAATTGAGCGATTCAAACAAGTATTCGCCAGAGGATCTGCGAAGGACCTATATCAAATCTGCTCTCCTGGTCCCATGCATCCCTTTATTAAGTGCGTTTTGATTTACGCTGCAAATATATTTCCCCTGACTCATCTTGAACCTCTTCATAAGCATCAAGACGAGAAACTTCATTTGCAGAATTAACTAGAACGCCAATCTCCATACAACGATCACAGCAGAATAAGTCTGAATTGCCGACCTCGCTAGCCCGATCAAGATATAAAAGCTGACCACAAGTAACGCATTGAACCATATGGTCTGTATAACCACAGACATAACATATACCGAGATCTGTTTTGGCGATAAAGGAATCTGAATCACAACGCTCACATGTTAGTATAAAGGCTTCATTAACGCCTTCGGATCTAATTCGTTCTTCTGCTCTACGATAAAGCTCATTGGCGAAATCAAACAAAAAAATTGCTTCCTGCCAAAGCTGCTCCCTAACGACTTCGTGTAACCCCTTACCCAGGTGCTTACTAAAGCAGTGCTGCAAAAATCCTAATAACTTTGCAAACACTACTTTTGCTTGAGTCTCTTGAAAGGAAAACTCGAAATGAATTATCTGATTCCTAAGACTAATTGCTGTGCTTACGGCAGCAATATCATCCTTATCGAAGCTGATCTTTGCGATGCCGGTGAGGCGTTGTAAAGCTCCCTCTAAACTAACTGTGTGATTTGGTTTATCGACGCTCTGATATATTAGGACCCAATGTTCTCTTCTTAGTATCTCCTTTAATGAGAGTTCGATTGCATGCACTAGATTTAGAATCGCATATTTCCACTGGGGAGGATCCTTTTCAGCAAGAATTGTCTTTGAGAGAGATTCGTTAATGAAACTCTCAGCATTCTCAATTAGTGATAGGTTTATATTGTTCATATAGAGGCACGAAAACTGTTCTGTAGTCCAGCTTCCCAAGCTTCGAAAGTTTTGTCACGCATAATGTTGCCACAGTTCTAAGCCTCCTGGGCAGATTGATCACGCTAGTGATCCCGCATTAATCCGGGAGTATTACTTAGCCGTCTTCCTTGACTTTTGTTTAGCCTATCTGCGCACTCTTACTATTGAAAGCCGGCCAAGGCCTACATTAATATCCTCTTATTGACTCAACCCTTTATCTTGGTCGCATGCTTGAGCTTTCTCACGCCCTTGTAAGTTTCGTCGCCGTAAACTGGTTGCGTCAGCTTAACCACCCAGTTCGCGCTTTAACATTAGCCATTCTACTTGGCATCTTCTGTCCTTTCGGAGCTGGGCAAACCTATATTGCTCATACACAAGAGATAAACCCAATTGATGCGGAAAAAGCCTTTAATGAAGGCGATGAGCTATTCAAAAAAGCAGACGCAGAGTTCCTTCGCAAGGCCATTCCAAAATACCGACAGGCTGCTGAAATATGGCATCGCGCGAACAATCGCCAGCGCGAAACAGAGGCACTCTCGCGCATCGCTGCAACGTATTTCGGTCTTGATGAGTATGGAAAAGCACGAGAATACTACAATCAGAGTTTGAATCTTTGTCGAGTTCTAAAAGATCAGTCTTGCGAAGCTCATTCGTTGAATGGGATTGGAAGGACATATTGGGCCACAGGCGATGCCAACAGCGCGCTCGACTTCTACAAGCAATCCCTCGAACTGCGTAAGGCGACCGACAATCGAAGCGGCGAAGGCTATACGCTCGGCAATATTGGCGCGATCTACTTAGCCGTAGGTGAAGGGGAAAAAGCAATCGAATACTTCACTCGTGCGCTTTCGATTATGAAACAGCTTGAGAATCAGGATGGACAGGCATTCATCCTGTATAACATTGGACTTGCCTATGCAACCCGATCAGAAAGCGCGTTAGCACTTGAACATTACGAACGGGCGCTTGCCTTACAAACCCAAAAGGATCAGCGGGCAGCAGCTTCGACGCTGAACAATATGGGCTTGGTTTATGCGTCTTTAGGTGAAAGCGAGAAAGCCCTCACGCATTACAAACTATCTCTCGCGATAAGGAGAAAGGGCGGCTATCGTCCTGGTATTGCAATCACGCTTCGCAACATCGGTGACATCTACGCAAAGCAAGGCGAAAACCAAACGGCTCTGACCTATTACAATGAAGCAATTCCATTGAGTGAAGAAGTAGGCGACCGGCGGTCTGCAGCCTACACGCTCGATAGTGTTGGCGTTGTTTATTGGAGATTAGGTGACTTCCGGAAGTCATTAATTTACTTTGATAAAGCACTCTCACTCTTTCGTAAGACAAGCCATAAAGTCGGCGAAGCCACTTCGCTCGCAAACAGCGGTAGCGCCTATTACAGTCTTGGTGATTATAAAAAGGCGATGGAGTGTTATCAGGTAGCGCTACCCACGTTCCGACAGGTAGCAGACCGTCCTGGAGAGATTCGGACGCTTTACGACATAGCTCGCGTTCAAAGTAGTCATAATGATTTTGAGGCTGCTTATAAAACGATTCAAAGTGCTCTAAGTATCATCGAGAACTTGCGAAGGAGTATTCCTATTCACGATCTACGGGCTTCGTATTTCGCTACCATTCAGGATTACTACACTTTTGAGATCGACGTTTTGATGCGCCTACACAAGCAGACTCCGGAAAAGCAGTTTGACGCATTGGCGTTGCAGGCGAATGAGCAAGCGCTAGCGCGCAGTCTGCTTGACGTGCTAGTTGAATCTCAGATCGACATTCATGAAGGTGCCGATGCTCAACTGCTCCAGAAGCAAAAGCTCCTGAAGCAGGCGCTTGATGAGAAAACGAACTACCGGACTCGATTGCTTGGCAATAATCAGAACCCTCAACAATTGCTGACAGCGGAACGGGATATCGACGCTCTTACCCTCCAGTACGAGGACGTTCGCTCAAACCTAATAAAGTCTCATCCTCACTATTCGGCCCTGATGCAACCCAAACCGCTCACTCTGAACGAAATTCAACAACAGGTTTTGGACTCTGATAGTTTGCTGTTGGAATACGCTCTCGGAACTGATCGCAGTTTTCTATTTGCAGTTACAAATTCATCCATTTCCACGTTTGAACTCCCGCCACGTTCAGACATAGAACGGGTAGCTACCCAACTATACGACTCCCTAAAAGCACGAAATCAGCGTCCTCCCAACGAGAGTCCTGAGCAACGCGCAAAGCGGCTGACTAGCGCAGATGACCAATACATTAAAGCAGCTGAGGCGCTTAGTCAGATAATACTTGTACCGGTCGTGGGAGAGCTTGGGAAAAAGCGCTTGCTCATTGTGGCATCAGGGGCTTTGCAATATGTCCCTTTTGCGGCGCTGCCGGCTCCTCGCGATAAACGCCAGCAGATTCGACCGACGAAGATTGGTGGTGACTCTCATCCCCTAATTGTCGACCACGAAATCATCAATTTGCCCTCGGCCTCAACCTTGGCAGTTTTAAGACATGAGGCACGAACGCGAAGAAAAGCGACCCAGAGCTTGCTCGTGTTTGCCGATCCCGTTTTTACGAGATCTGACTCAAGAATCAAGCCTGCAAGCCCAAACAATAAAGGTGGCAACCTCGATCTACTCACTCCAGACCCACTACCTCGACTCATGTTTTCGCGAGACGAAGCAAAAAATATCATCGCGGTTGTGCCCGCCAAGAGTGACAGAGAAGCATCAAACTTCGATGCCACTCGCAGTTTGGCGCTCAGTAAAGAAGCTGCGGATTATCGGATCGTCCATTTCGCGACACACACCAGAATCGATTCCGTAAGGCCTGAGCGTTCTGAAGTCATGCTGTCGCGCTTTGATGAAAGCGGTGAGTCGGTGAATGGCTCTTTGAGTCTTAGCGATATTTACAACTTGAGGCTCTCGGCAGAGCTTGTTGTCCTAAGCGGATGTGAAACGGCGCTTGGGAAAGAGATTCGAGGCGAGGGTGTCATCGGATTAACTCGGGGCTTCATGTATTCCGGCGCACCTCGGATAGTATCGACGCTTTGGCGAATTGACGATCGCGTGAGCGCAGAGTTAATGAAGCTTTTTTATGAAGGGATGTTCAAACGAGGCTTGTCGCCCGCCGCTGCACTTCAAGCCGCACAGATCGCAATCTGGCGTCGGAAGAACTGGCAACATCCGTATTATTGGGCTGCATTTATCATTCAGGGAGAGCCAAACCGAATGGAGTGAACCAGGATTTTTAGAGCCTCATCCTTTCACATGGAAGCCCCACCGCCCAATCAACAGAACGACGAAACGAAAAATCCACTTAACGCTCTGTTACTTCTTTTCGATCCCGATCGCGAAATTGCTGGGCTAACGTACGAAAGAGTAAGACAGGAGTTAATCGCATTCTTTGCAAAGCATGGCTGTGTCGATCCGGAAGCGTTGACAGATGAGACACTGACTCGCGCAGCATCGCAAGTCGTTAAAGGCACGATAGTCAAAGCTGAGCCGATTACTTACGTGCGAGGTATTGCGCGTCACGTCAAGTATCGGTACTTCAAACAACTCTCACGACCGTTTAGCCCACCACCACTTCCAGATATCGAGGAGGTTGAAAGAGAAACAGAATGTCTTCGCAAGTGCGCCGGCCTTCATGCGGAGGCATATGAATTCGTCTCTTCCTATGTACTGGCCGATGAGCAAGCTCGGTTGCGCATGGCGAAACGGCTTGGAATTTCAATTGACGGACTTAGATCTAGGATACATCGATATCGTGAAGAACTGCGCAACTGCCGCCGGAAGTGCCTCAAGGAACAAGAAGAGTCAAAAATAATCTGAAATTTGGCACAACGCCCTGACACTAGTAACTAGAGGAAGGTCTCGTGAAGAACTCGTCTGACATTGAACAACTAATAACTCGATATCTGCTAGGGCAAACTACCAGCAGTGAGGACGAAACTATTGAGGGGAAATACGCGTCAGACCCCAACTTCCTCAACCGCGTTGAAGCCGTGGAGGATGATCTGGTGGATGCTTATGTGCGGCGGCAGCTTTCTCCGGAACAAAATGAAGAATTCGAACGGTTCTTTCTTGCCTCATCAGACAATCGCGACAAAGTGCACTTCGCCCGAGCGTTGATTAAAAAGATCACCCCAGAAGTCGAAAGCTTGCCGGTGTGGCAGCATCAATCTTTGTCTCTAATCGCGCCTATTCGAGCATGGTTATCACGAGCTCATCTGTCGATTCGGTTCGCGAGTATCGCTGCGCTAACGGTCTGTGTGATCGCGTTTGGCTTAGGTTGGTGGGTACTTAGAAACAGGGGAAATGAAGAATACAATCGCCATCGGCAACGTACTGTTAGTCAGAATGAAGAGCCGCCATCGAGCACTGCAAATCTCGCTGCACCAGACTCCGCCACAATTACGGACGAGCAACCGGTTCGTTCGGCAAAAGAAAAGTCGGTGTCAAACTCGAAATCGACACCAGAGCGAAAGCCCACCGATCGTCCTGTCGTTGCGTCATTTATTCTGACTCCGGGTTTGACACGCACTGCCGGCGACCCAAACCAGATCGAAATTCCCGATAACGCCCAGATGGTCGAATTTCGGCTGAGCATTGATTCAAACGTTAATTACAAGAGTTATGCCGCATCCCTTCAGAGAATAGGGATCGGCGAGGTTTGGAGGCGTGCGCTACCACGAATGCGAGTAATAAACACAATTACGCTCCGGATGCCAAGGAACCTGCTAATTGCTGGAGAGTATCTATTGACTCTGTCGGGGCAAGCCCGAAACGGGCAACCTGAAACAGTTGGCGACTATGCGTTTACCGTCACGGCGCGCGAGTAGCCTTTGCGCTTCAGACCCTACTGCCGTGTTGGATTCAAAGCGCCACTTGAGTGGCTTGGGTCTAAGGTCTGACGTTCTCCGATTCGTTCTCTTTCTGATCAGGTATACGCATCGAAGAACGCAACTCAAATCGCAGCTAATTACACCACCGCTTTCACCGCGCAGAAGGAGGAGCAAATGACAACGTCCAAGATCCTCAGCAATTGGTGGATCATCGGTATTCTTCTGTTATTACTGATCTTTGCATCAATTAACATAAGAAAGGCCTCCGCAGCTGTTTCGGGAAATTTTCTCCAGAAAGACGAAGGTGTGCTCTCAACTTTTCGCCCCTTCCCCATATTCTTGGGCCACATGCAGCAGGATAGCGCCGGAAGCAATCTATATGTTGGGCTTTATGGCATGGCGGGGGAGTGCGTTTATAGCAATTTTTTTATCAGTGAATACCAGACCGAGGCTGACATGCGTAACAACACTAATGCAGTCGCGTCAGCCCCCTTTAAGCATACCTTCTGGCTATTGCGAGACGACGGTAGTGCTGTAGACAACCCGTTTGGCGCTGGCCCAAGTATCACCTCTCCGCGCCATTTCGCGCTTCAGGTGCAGCCTGACCAGGATTTCACTAAATTTCGGTCGGGACATTGGTATGCCATAAATGGTCCAGACTGCGGCGATCAGTCACGCACTCTTACTCTCTACGGCAAGGGCCAGCAGGTTTTTTGGATCGCTTCTGACAACAAGTATCAGTCGTTAAGTCAATTGACTCATCCTTACGACAACGCGGACACACCATTAACGTCGCCTCCGGCGCCCCCCACAAATCCATACGTCTATATCAACCAGATTTACAAGCAGATCGATGGAGGACAAACTTGGATTTACGTTAGATGGACCTTGTTGGGCAAGTGGACTTCGGAAATTACTGCCGTTTATCCATCGCTAAACAGCAATCTGCCCGACAACAGTTTCCTAGACCGCTCGTTGGGAATGAATCTGGACCAAGGTAGTTATATGTGGAAGCTTGTTGGGAGTCCCTGCAATATAGCCGGCCCGGGCCCGGAAGACTACACTACAGGGCAGCAATATATAACGCGCTTCCCAAGTATTTCAGGGGTGAATGCTGCCGATATCTCGTCGGATATTCCTATTCGTTTTACCATCTTCTATAGGACCATCTTCGATTCCTCACCCTGTAACATGGAACGGAAAACCGCGTTTCCGGATCCAACCGATTTTCACGTGCAGCCGCTTTCGACACCAACTCCCACCCCCACTCCCGAGGCAGTTCCGGTGATCTTTATTCCCGGCATTATGGGCAGCGAAATCGGCTACGACGATGACTCAACATTCCAACCGCTGTGGCCAAGCTTTTTTCATCCGTTTGATAGTGTGCAGGATATGCGAAAGACACCAGCGGGTGATGAAATCGACGGTGTTAATAAGCGAGCACGAAACGTAATTGAAAGCGTCATCGAGTTTCGCGGCTTGAAATTCCACGACGTATACGGAAGTTTCCTCGGACGTATGAATGATGAGGGTTTCTCACTAGGAGTTGATTGCGCTAATAACCTGGGTAAGCGCCTTTTCACATTTCCCTACGACTGGCGTGATTCAATCAGCAATAGCGCGTACTTGCGAGACAAGCATCTGGTCTGTCCTGCAACAGCTCGAAACCTCGCTGATCGAATTTCACAAGTGATGACCGCAACGGGAGCTTCTGAGGTTGATATTGTTGCGCACAGCATGGGCGGATTGGTGGCACTCGAATACCTGCGTGACTCAGTTCAGAATGGCAGGCCGCACCATATCAGGAAGTTGATCACTGTAGCCACGCCCTATCTCGGATCGCCAGCGGCGTTCCAGGCGCTTCGCTATGGGCGACCACTTCCCGGTTTCGGCAGGCTGCTGATCAATACGTTTGAGAGCAAACGCATTTCCCACAATCTCTCGGGAACTTATCAACTGCTACCGAGCGAAAAGTATTTTGATTCCGCGGCAGTCGGTCCGTACGGTGCGCCTCGCTATATCCTTGACCCTGACGACAATGACGCCAACGGAAACAGAAATCCCACGACCTACACACTGACGCGCAACTTTCTGGAAAATGCGCCCGAGCAATTCAACCCACTCCCAAGCGAAGATTATAAGGGCCAAGATCCTACGAAGAGGACCCTCAATGGAAATCTGATCAACGAAGCCCACACTTTTCACGCTGCTCTGGATTCATTTGCTCAGGTCATTCCTTCGGACGTTTCACTCTATACAATTTCTGCTTGGGGACAATTGACAAATCGGTTGTATGAGGACCGGCTGGATATCAAGGGCTGCGTAGATGATTTTGGACAAGTTACCTTTTGTCCTTATGTACGAACTATAGCAGACCAAGCTGGAGACAGAACTGTTCCGTTGTGGAGTGCTTCTTGGCCTAACGCCAACGGCCGATACTTTCTTAAGCTTCCGATGGGCGTCGATCACGCAGACTTACTGAAAGATCAATGCGTACAACATATCGTGACGGCGATACTCAAGAACTTTCAGATCAACTGCGATTCGGTTTATAGCGTCAGTAATGCGCCGCCTTCAGTGAGTGAGGTATCGAGACCGCAGTGGAGTGTTGAGGTGTTTTCACCCGCAAACCTTCATCTAATCGACTTGCAAGGAAGACACACCGGTCCTTTGAATGAAGGTGGCTTTGAGGAACAAGTCGCTCAATCCTCCTATGAGGCTGCTGAAGATAATGGGTTTGAACAACTGAACTTTGTCGTCGAGAGCGGCCTCGTGCTTCGGATCGAAGGTACGGGCCTTGGAAGTTTTGACTTAAAAATCTATGAAACGATGGCAGATGAGACAATCAGAGCCCTAATTTATCGAAACGTTCCTGTCAACGATCACACAAAAGGCTTTATTACTCCGGAAGTGGGCGCTCCATTACCAGTGTTAAGGCTGGACCATAATGGTGATGGCATTGTCGAAGAAGAAATACGTCCCTTGCAGGTTTTTGCCGGTTCTGATCCAGTTGAGGTATCGATCGATATTAGTCCTGGATCAGTTAACAATCCAGTAAGCTTGTCAAAGCAGGGGCTGTTGACGGTGGCTATTCTCAGCACCACTCGCTTTGACGCATGGACGGTTGACCCACTTACTGTTCGATTCGGAAGAGGTCAAGTTATTGAGGCCCATCAACGAGCACATAACGAAGACGTGAATCATGATGGTAGGGCAGACATGGTCTTACACTTCCGAATTCAAGAGAGTGGAATTCTATCAACTGACCGAGCTGTGTGTTTAACGGGAAAGCTGAGAGACGTCACTCTTTTTCAAGGGTGTGACAGAATTACTGTGCTGCGTTAATTGTGTTGGGGAAGTAACAAAACATTATGGGCGAGGGTAAATAGAGCGCATTACCAGGCTAGATGAGGCGTTCGTCTTCCGCAGCAGCGACCCAGAAGAATGAAACTGACGCTGGACACAGGATAGATGCGCGCAACAATGAAGGTTAGCTACTAAGTCTAGCAAATACCGTTGTGTTCGGCGAAAGGATGTGCAATCAGTCGCATCCTGCAAACTGTGGAGGCAAATTGCCAACAAAGCTTGGAGAAACAATGCCAAGCTTCGTCTGGCGGTGGCATCTGGAAGTGTGAACTGCACAGATATCGTTTCAGTTTTCGGCCGATAGATCGGCGAAATGTGCTGATGGCTGGCGAATGATCCTGCTATGCGCAAGATCAAAGCGTCTAGACAAAATTTGCTGTTGCACCAGAATTTGCCGATACAACTGCAAGGTAGTCCGAAGCCACTGCTCGTAGGGGTTTCATGACGTCCTCCGTTTGGACCGCGATAAAGGTGTGAACCTTTTGCTGCGGAAAATTTGGCGCAACTGGGCATGCACTCGGCTGGCTTGATTCGTCTCAGGGGAGACTTTATGGCAATGTCCGAAACCACACTCTTGGCCGCCTCCCCTACCACCTACGTATTCAGTGAGAGAAGACTGCGACAGCTCAAGATTTTGAGACAAAGAACAAAATAGATTTTCCTTGCAATCAAGGCTTCGGTGATCCTACTATCTTTGGAGCTTCCCTTCGCCGGAAGCTGTTTTGTGGCCTCGGTGATAACCAGCCACCTCATCCTCTCAGGTAGTCGGCTTGCCGGCGCATACCAGCAAAATCGCGACAGTACTAATAATCCTGAGACAAATCCTCAATCCATCGAAAGGATTACACATGAGATCTCTCGCCGGAATCCTCCTTCTCCTTTTATTAGTAACAGGTAAGTCTCAAGCACAGTCGGCCATTGAATATGGTGAACGCGAGGAACTAAAGGGCATCACGAAAATCTTTGTAGATACTGGAACGGATTTAAGCGGTCGCGAAAACATAATCAAGATAATCAAAAACGACCTGCCGACTATCGTTGTTGTGTCGCGAGTTGAAGATGCGGAACTCGTTCTAATCTACTCATCAGATTCATATTCTATTCTCAGCGGCATTTCGAACTCACGGAACTCTTCGACCACTGGCAACCTGTCTGTTTGGGGAAATACAGCCACATATTCAGGACAAACAACCTCCACATCAACCAGTACCCCCATCTACCGAAAAGTTACCGATGGAGAGGGCTTAGTAGTGAGGTTCACAAATAGTGGACGGCCACGTCTGTTAATGAACTTCAAGGACACTCAAAAATCAGTGCTTGAGCGCAGGCCGAGCACTAACTTCGCCCGAAAGTTCGTAAAGGTTTATAAGGAGGTAAATGCTTCGTCTGTAGGCCAAATTCGAACAAATATTGCAGTGCCCTTATATCAATCCTTGGCGAGCGTGGAAGCACCTATCGCTGGTCCTATTGATCTCAATGGCACCTGGACCTATGCCTCCGGTCCAGTGGATGTAGTCCATAAGGGGAATACGATCAAGGCCAGCTATCCTTCGCCGAATGGATGCAACGGACAGAACGTGTCCGCTCTTTTCAGCGGACAAGTTCAAGGTACGCTGCTCATAGGAAAGCTAAGTATCTGTACTAATGAAAAGCTGGTTAGTGATTGCGCGTATCCAGCAATCTCGGAAGTTCCGTTTAGGGCGACGTTTGAACAAAACCTCATTTCAATCACGGCACTCATTCCAAATCTCAATATAAGTTACGATAACAAGGGTCGATGTACGGTTACTTCAGGCCAACAGCAGAGTGAATACAAGACTGTGCTCACTCGGCCCATGACGCAGTAGCTTCTTACTGCTCTTGCTATCTCTATCCTCAAAGCAAGGAGAACTTCAAAATGCCTCGCAAACTCTGGACCACATATCTCGCGCTCACAGTCGTTGTACTTTTCAGTTTATCTGTAACCGCAAGCCCGCTCGGACGGGCTGCGATCGTTAACACCGCTTTCACTGTCAAGGCCGGTGATGCTAAGTATTGGAATTTTCAAGTTGGAAGCGCTGGCGCTAATGTCGTTGGTAGATTTCGCGCAGAAGGTGGAGGCGGCAACGATATTAAGTGTCTGATTCTGGACGCTGACAGTTTTGAGAATTGGCGTAATGGCCACAGAGTAAAAACCTACTACAACTCTGAGAAGATTACTGTCGCCAATATCAACGTTAATTTGCCTCCAGGCGAATACGTGCTGGTGTTTGACAACACGTTTTCGGCTCTTTCGAATAAAGCAGTGACCGCCAACGTTGAAGTGAGATGGTAGAAGACGCGATCTCTTTAGGCTATGGCAAAAAAGAAGAATCCGATCGCCGGCTGTCTGTTGTTAATTTTGTTGGCTACTGGCGCGAGCATTCAGCTTTTCAAATACAATCCTGTCGCCGGAATCGCTGGAGTAATTGGGATAGTATTGCTCGGGGGCCTGCTTCTTTACGCTATGCGCCGAAAGCGTTGTGGGGTGTGTGGCAACTTTTTGGAAAGGAAAAAGTATTTCTGGAATATTGAAGGTCGAAAGACAAGAGTGTGCTCGCATTGCAATCAAACACTTATGCGAAGGCAGAGTAGAGCTGCGACGCGCAATATCAAATGAAAGGCAATTAACAGGAACAGAGTCGTTTCCGTTAGGTCAGATCGAATGAAGAGACGTCAAAAGAACAAGCATTGTGCCTATTGCGGAGCACCGGCGCCCGAAACAAAAGATCACGTAATCCCGCAGGAGTTATATCCACCCTCAAAATCAGAATCTACAGTTCAGCGTCTTACCGTTCCAGCATGCTCAAAATGTAACCATGGTTGGTCTGATGATGAACCGCACTTTCGAACGCTGCTCACTCTTGCCGGCGAGCCCAATGCTGTTGTGAGAGAGCTGTGGGACGGAAAAGTTAATCGAAGCCTTCGGGAGAAGGATGGTCCACGAAGACTAGAGGATGTATGGAATCGGATGAAGCCAATTGAAACCAGCAGTGGTCTTCGGCACAAGATCTACCCCGCATCGGACGAACGTTTTCTAAAGGTCATGAGGAAGATTGTTCGCGGGCTTCATTATTATGAACGGCGGAGTACGGTTCCCGATCATTTGGTATCTGTAGATATTTTGAATGTCGACATTCCAAGCGAGTTTCTCGACGCGATGCCCGTCTATCATCGAGAGCTTGACATTTTTAAGTATCAATTCGAAGTATTCGACGGTTTTGAAGACATTCCAATGAGCTCAACTTGGTTACTCACTTTTTTTGAGAATCGCAAGTTCATAGCGTCGGTATGGAAGAGCCCTGAGAGTCAACTATGATCAATTCAAGGACTTGGACGCGATCTGTTCCTCCAAAAACATCTGGACGTCCCGAAGTTTTTCGCCCTCGAACCATAGAAGGTGTTGCTTGTATTCGGCGAGAGTACCGTGCGTGAACTGCCTGAGAAACAGCCCTCTTGATGTGAATTTGCCTCGACGACGAGCAAACGCAAGTGCCTCGGCATATCTTTTCTTTTGACTGCGTGCGTCAGGAATAAAGCCTGCATAGCGCATTCGGTTAATAAAACCATCACGTCGAAATTCGTCAGGTGAACGAAAGTCCAGAGGATATCTTGCAAATGTCCATCGACAAGGAATAGTGATCGTCACATTCTTCCTAGTTGCATACTGTTCGTTCGCCCAGTGCGTTAAGTCGAGAAGAGGAATGCTCGGCGTGCCGCTAAAAGACAATACCCAGTGCAATGGCCAAAGACCTACGACAGCTCCCCAGAAGGGCTGCTTCTGGCCTTTCGTCGCATTGCCCAGGATTCCAGTCCAAAGACCAGAGCCTGAGCTGACAGTCGCATACGAATAAAGTTTGACTGACGGTGGAAGGCCGATGGCGTCCCTGGATCGCACAAATTTCCGAAGTTCAGCATATACACTTTGCAGATGTTTGATATCAGGAGGCGTTCGCAGACTTTTTCCAATATTGCGATTGGTAAAAGGATTCGCGACGTACTCATATCCTCTAAACGCTCCAGCATGACTGGTCGATAGGACCATCGATACGGCCTGTTTTACGACTCTGAGAGGGAAGATACGTTTGAGAGTAAGTTGTACATCTTTCTTCGCGTTATCAGGGCTCGCAATTTCAACTAAGTCCTTTACGAAATCGAGATACGAGCCGCCGTACTGACGTCCGGATTTGTTATTGCATCGCTCACAAAGGGAAAAGACAAAGAGTCCGCTGGAATTTACCTCACGGGTTTGCCACTGCCGGAGATTCGCCTCGCGGATCTCAGTTGAGTAGTACTCAAGATATGAGCGATCATTAAAAGCGCTTTTCGGTGGAACATGCTCCTTCGTGAGCTGGGTGAACTTCTCGCAGATGCGGCACCTTCCCCAGCGTTTCAGTCTTGCCGGTGAACGTTGTCTGGCTCTACTCATGGGCCTACGATAGTATCGTCGCACCAAAAAGCAAAAGGAGCATTAGGCTTCCGGTTTTTCTGGGCAGGTAGATTCGCGGAAGGAGAAGGTAACTAACGTTGTGGCAAGTGCATTTGGATTTGAAATTGCGTTGGGTGGACAGGGTGCAATTTTTCGCCTGAACGGAAAAGCGAGAGATGATCGTCGTCAGACTTTTGGACCGTGGGAGGTCGAACTTCGGAAGGATTCAGATCATATCGCCGTCCGAAGTGCTATCACTAAACCGGCACAACCGTTAGATGACGTTATCGAAGGCGCACACAACTTCACACAGGATCTGCTTGATATAGTCGCCGTGGAAGAGCGCGATGCATTAGTTGTAACCGAACCGCACGATAACGTTGTTTGGCGTTCAGGACCTCGCGGACTAAAGTTGCAGTCGACGAGCAGCATTGTGTTCGGACGACGAACGACCGCAGCACTGACAGTAACAGATGCGGCAGGCAATGTTCGTCCTGATCCACCTTATAAACCACCTCAGCAATATTACGCGTATCGATATTTCCGTTTTTCGCAGGTCGCGCAGAACGTTTTCGATGGCTATCGCAACATGTTTCTGGCGCTGGAATCGCTGCTCGATCATGTTGAGGCGAAACGGCCTGGTGAAGGAGAGACGAAGTGGCTGGAAAGAGCACTCATCACCGCGCAAACGCGCGGGCTGGACCTAGGTGCCTTCACTACACCGGGGAGCACGAATCCAGTCGGAGATTTTCTCACCTCCCATTATTCTGCAATTCGCTGCGCGGCTTTTCACTCGAAATCTTCAGCAGGTGATGTACTGCTTCCGGGTACGTTGGCCCATGAAGGCAAGGTGCTTGAACAACTTCTCAAATTACAAGAACTCGTGGAGTCATTGTTGAAGTCGGAATTTTCCATGCGCCTTGCAAGCAGCGGTGCTACTTTTTTCGGCTTTAGACAATGCATATCGGAGTTGGCGCCAATAACGGCCCTGTTTTTTTCGATAGGAGATTGTCCGACGCTTGAGCAGGTGATTGCCGAGGAAAAAGATCTGCCAGACGGAACCGCTGCTCCTGTCACTTTCGCTGGCCCAAGAGGAGCCGCTCCTGATGAGTGGTTGTTAGTCTCTGAAATCAAGCCTAACGAGTTGTCATTCTCAACTATCAAATCCCTGCGGTTAGTTGCCGATCCTAACGATCATTTGTTTCTTCGCATGACCGCCAACAAAATGAACCGCACGCTAATGTCTACCGATCTGGACGTCACTGACGTTTCTAAGCTCGTTCTCCGTGTGCGATGTGTTCTGAGAAACCTGCAAGGAGCAAAACGCAGGTTTTCACACTAACGAGTTTTAGACATTCGGAGGAGTTAATAACACCCAAAATTAGTGTTTAGGACTTGCGCCGGGCTACGATCCGCGAGAACGGTTGGTGGTTCGGCTTCTAATGGAGAGAGATGGAAAGCACCAAACAATACCATCCAAGACTTGAAGTTGAATCACTCACTAGATATTTACCGTTTGCTAAATACGTGGACTTTCTTTGTAACGGTCTCTTTTGTCCTAAGGTTTCTTTGTTCGAAGATCCATGGGAAGGACATGTTTTTCATGGAATTTCTGCGCAACCTGAGAACCGTCGGTCAATAGCTGCGCTAATGAATAGCGCCAAAAACTGGGTTTATGCATCTTGTTGGCACGCTGCTAAACATGAAAGCTATGCTATGTGGAAAATCTACGGCCAGTATTCAGATGCCATAGCAATCCATACAAGCGTCACAAAACTGAAAGAATTGATGGCCTCTAATTACCAGCGGCACGGTGATCCAGTTGCCCTGCTGACCACCGTTGAGTACGTATCTCCCTCAGATGAAACTTTACCGAAACTTGATGCAGAGACGATTTACTCTGTTAGTTATCCCATTGTAAAAGACGAAGAGGTTTTGCGGTGGCTAAATATCATGCAAACCTGCTTTGGATTGAAGCCTCCAGAATACGCATATGAAGATGAAGTCCGTTTGCTTATCGAGCTCGTGCCAAGAGTTGTGGAAATTTATTTAGCGCATCCTCGCCGGTCTAGCTTATGTTCGTTAGTTTTCAAGCGGCGATAGCGACCGCGTCCGTTTCGTTCTTTGACATCTTGTCTACAGGTTTTTCTTTTTGCTTTGCTTGCTCCAACACGTCACGTAGTTTTTCCGCGGCCGAGATTCTGGACCAGGTTTTCTGATAACGCTGGAATAATTTGAAAACCAGATGTAGCCCACTGCGAGCAGTGCGGAATCTCTTCGCCGCATCAGTGCGCAGACGCATGGTGGAGAAAGTGCTTTCCACCGGATTAGTGGTGCGCAGATGCTTCCAGTGCTGCCGGGGATAATCAAAGTAGCGTAGGCAAGCATCCAGATCAGTGAGCAAGCAAGTGGCCGCTTTGGGATAGCTCTTCTGCCACTCAGCGGCTAGGTTATGCGCTAACTGCTCGGCGGCTGAGCGCGAACCGGCCAGATAGACCGCGCGCAGCCGCGGCGCTGCTTCCTTGCGTTCCTTCTGCGGCAGTTTATCGAGCACGTTGCCCATCTTGTGAAACCAGCAACGCTGACATTTCGTGTGCGGCCAAACTTCCGCCACCGCAGTCCAGAAACCCAAAGCGCCATCACCGACGGCGAGCACCGGCGCTTGCATGCCGCGGTCGCGCAGATTGCGCAATACTTCCAACCAGCTCTCTTTCGATTCGCGATAACCTTCTTCCAGGGCAATTAAATGCTTGCGACCGTCGACGTCCGCGCCGATCACCGTCAGCACGGCAGCATTCTCACGCGCCACTCCGGCTTTGATATGCACCCCGTCAACCCAGATATAAACAAAGCGCTGGTCAGCTAATGATTGTTGCCGCCACTCGTCATACTCAGCTTTGAACTGCGCATTAAGTCGCATGATCGTAGCCGGTGACAAGGCGGCCGACCGGCCCAACAAACAGCAAGGCCGGCTCGAAATCGCGCGTGGCCAGACCTTCAACGAATAGCTTGGGAAATAATTCCGCCAGTTTCTGTGACCGCTTTTGATAGGGCTTCAGGATCTTTGACGCGAATGGTTCTCGTTCAGCTGGCGTGTCGCTCACTCGGGGCACCCGCACTTTGATGGTGCCGCTGCCGATGGTTACCTGGCGCTCGCGACCGTAGCCATTGCGATAACCGCGAAACTCTGACTCATCAAGACGTCGCACATAGCGTTGTCGCTCGAGGTATTCTTCGACTTCTCGCTCAAGTGCGACTGTGAGCATGCGTTGCGCTCCCTGCCGACTGATTGCTTCTAAAGGATCATCTTCAGGGACGACGACAAGTTGCTGGTGTTGATATGATGTGGCCACAGCGTATCCTTTCTTCGGCGTTGGCGCGCCGAGCTAAACTGGGTTTGAAATTCACCAGCAAGGATACGCTGTTTTCATATTTCCACACCTTCTGATACTAGCTCCTTATCCTGGATCGAGGGGCTCCAAAGTTTTTAGAGCAGACGAAAATATCTAATAAATCGGACAAGGTTGGAAGGTATATACCAATTGATAACTATAATGATTTTCTCAGTGGTGTGACTATATCTCCCAATGCTGGACGCTGGTTTGTTCGACTGTTAGAACAGGTCAATGAGAAGTTCGGACTGGAAAGAGTGGCTGTCAGACAATCAACTATCTTCAATGGCCCAACTACTTAAACGCGACGGGATTTTCTTAGAGGGGTGAACGAATCATTGACAGCCGTACTACAATCGGAGCATGAAAAAAGAACTAGTCGGACAATTTGCGCGGATGCCGAACGGTGAAAGAGTTCTGGTCGAAATGGTTGGTGCGGATAGAGAGATACCAGCAAGAGCAATCGTCAGACACATCGAGGGTGAACGTGTTGGCACTCGCGCAACCATCTTCGTCTCACGTCTCGAGATGTTGGGTTACGAAATTCCCAAAGAGGACACCAGCACCGTGCCGTCGGCTTGAATGATTCACGGGTTCGCGATTTCAGTGCTAGGTCTTTCACTCTCTTCACCGCTTAGTGAAGCGTAATGCGCATGATCTCAACCATACTGCCAGATCTGGTAAATCTTCCTTGAATAACATTTCCTCACGCGTAGGGATAGTCTCGATCTTTATCTTGTGTCTAGCTCTGGTGTTTGGGTGTGGTGGTGACGCAGTAGTGTCAAACTCTCAACAGTCGAAAAGTCCTAGTTCTCATCATCAGTCAAGCGGACCAAGCTCTTCAATGAACTATATCGGATTTAAACAACGACTTGATGCGGGAGCAGGTTGTGCTGAACTCTTCGAAATTCGCAACTCGCTTGACCCAAAAGCCTCGGACGTCGTGAGGATGAACAAGGAACTAAGGGGAATTGGTTGCTACTCCAGTAGTAGTGTTCGATCTATGACCGCGTCAACGGCTGAAAAAACGGAATCCGACAAGAACCTAGCAACGGCCACTTTCACCGTTAATGAATATAAGATGTATCGTGCTGTCCTGAACGTGCCCTCATCTGTGTCAGAGCAACAGGCGCTACAGAATGTCGCGGCCAGGTACAAGATACCTGCCGAAGACCTTCGAAGAGTGGTAAACAAAGTACAGAAGAGTCTTTTCGATAACAAGTGGTTTGGCACACCTGAATCTGAGATCCAACATGCTTCAGACTGGAAGGGCGAGACACCGTAGCGGCCCGAATAAGCCCTGCATCTGACGCCCGATACTATGATTCTTGTTAGCTTTTTCCTGTCAGCGTCGAAGCTTATCCCGTGGCAATGGTTGGAGAATAGAGCTAGTCGACAAGAATAGTGGACTTTGGATTTATGGCGACGACTGCTGGTAAGGCCAGGTATTTAAAATGCAAATGGGACCAACTTCTTCTTCGCTGGTCCCGCTTTGGTTCAGCCAGTCACAGGCTCTAAGTTGCAGTTCTCTACGAACGATAGTCCTTCCAGTGAAACCACAGGTGGAAAATTAACAGTATCGAATGTGCAGCAACGTGAAATATATTAGATTCAACGATTGAGACAATCAATAATCCCAAATGGATGAGCAAGATAAGAAGGTTCAATGCATGAGCCTTCATCCTCAACTCCTGCTATTTTACAAAAGACCTGACACTTAGACGGACAGAGCAGAGTCAAGGTTGCTTTCGATACGTATCAACTTGAGTCTCTGCCAAACCTGCGAAATTAGCTGCTCATCAATGACGATTATGAAAATCCCACTCTCCCTGCCTGAAACCGACGAGAGCGTCTCCATAGGTTTCCTGCACTTGAAACTTAGGACCTTCAAGCTTCTCAATGAGAGAGGAATAACGAATATCGCCGATTTGAATCATTTGATTGCCGAGAATTTTAAGAAAAGCCGGTTAAGTCAGACCGCTATCACTGATGTACTGGAGGTCTTAAATCACCTCTCAGAATCTATCAATGCGGATGGTCATGTGGACTGGTCTGAATTCTGGCGACGGAGAGGTCTCACGATATTGCCTCGAAACCATAAGCGTGGCGGTTCGCCGCAACAAATACTAAGCGAGTTGCCAACAACCATTAAGGAGATTCTTTCGCACGACCAAGACACTGATAAGTTATGGCGAACAGTACAAAGAAGGTTTGGTCTGCAAGGAACGAAGGAGATGACACTCGATGAAATAGGTAAAGCATTCAGTCTGACGCGAGAACGTGTTAGACAACTTGAAGCGAAAGGCCTCACCGAACTCAACGAAGTCTTAGTGGAAAGGAGATATGTTGGCAAGGGGTATCACGTTCATCCCGACGTAAATGATTTCGTGACGCGGCTATTCGACGCAATAGCAACTGACTCTACAGGGTTTGTCCTGGAAACCGAATTGCTCGAGAGATGTGGACGAGCAGTTGGCGCCAGTATTAACCCAGGTGACAGTGCAGTGTTGTTTTTGGTATTTCAGTTATTCGGCCTCACTCCTCTGAACATTGAAACCTATCAATCGACTCGAATATGGGAATACGGAGACACAAAGCAACGCAGTCTCCTTGAAAAATCGATCAAGATCATTGACGAAATACTCACATCAGAAAATACAACCGCTTTAGATGAATTCGATATTCTCGTGAAGGTGAATAGCCGACTTCCTAAACTTCAAAAAATTGACATGCTAACGCTGCACAAGTTTTTGGAAGTTTGTGGATCTGTCGAAAAGATATCAGACGGAATGTTTCAGGGTAAGTTTGAGTTTTTGACGCGTGGAACTCAGGCTGAGAGAGTACTAAGTGAAGCGAAAGAACCTTTGCACGTTGAGGAAATCGCCCGTGAAATTAACCGGCGACTCGTAAGCAAGGGAAAAAGGAAGGTTCAAGTCCTCAACATCGCAAACATTATGTCTTCCGACGAAAGATTTGTAGCGGTTGGGAGTAGCGGTCAGCGTGGCTTAAAGAAATGGACTGATCGGGAATATGGAAGCATTGTCGATGTGATGGAAAAGTGCCTAATGACCTTGAATAGGCCCGCTACAGAGGAAGAAATTTATGACTATGTAGCTGAAAGGAGGCCTGTTAGCAAGCAATCCATCCCTATGTATCTAGAATCTCAACCAATATTCAGAAAGGCGGATCGCAAACGATGGGGATTATCGTCTTGGACCGAGACTAAGGACGCTCTTATTTGGTCGCCGGAACAAGTCGCCGATTTCGTCGCAAAAATTTTTAGACAACGGAAGGTTGGTGAAATTGAATTCAAGATAATCACGAATGCACTGAAAGATGCAGCCGGTGTTAGCACTAGTCAGGCAACGGGTATGCTAAAAGTTAATCCCGTTGTTTCTAGTCGGCGGCAGGAAAGGCCATTTAAAATCGTCGCTGTTTTCAATTCCAACTATAAGAATGACCTATCAGCCGGAACCTTTAAGTTACGACGCAAGACTGAAACAAAATTACAGAGAGCTAAGACCTTGGTTAGAGAGATGCTCGAGAAAGAGCCAAGCAGTCAGATCGAATTATCGAAGATTGTTGAGGAACTCAAGTCAAAATACGGATATCATGAGAAGACTGCCTACCAATATATTTCTCGGATGGATTTCGTCGAAAAGATTGACTTGCCTGAATCTGGTGTAAGGATTTGTAGGATTAAGGGAAAGAAAACTGCGACCTTTCCTCAGCTTGAGGTGCTGAAAACATTGGATAAGAGAAAGGCAGAGGAAGCTTCTAAAGCAGTTGCTAAACTGACTCCTGATGAAGTAGACAATGGCCTATTCATGCTTGGGCGATTGTTTGAGAACACGTTGAAAGATTTCATGACGACTGCTGAGGCTACGCACACGTACACTGTGACGGCAGGAAATTACAGCAAGTTAAATAACATGATCCAGTGGATTGAGTCTCAGGGTCTGGTGTCGGATAAGACCACTCTAAATTTTCTTCGTTTGGAAAGAAATGAAAGAGCGCACGGTTCTGTACCGTCTCGCAGAGAACTGGAGATGATGTTGAAAGCCGCGCCGTGGATGGCGAGCTTGTATTTGGATCAGATTGTTCATTTCAGTGAGAGAACCGCAGCGATGATGGTCAGTGAATGACCGCTCTGATTTCGTCATTCATTACTTCCTTGGGGTGTTACTCGCTTGTACTTGGGTTCGATGAGTTGTGTATGCCCAAAACGGAACGACCATACCGATGAGAGTCCTTAATAAGTTCATCATTTACCAAACGGACCAAGATGATTACTTAAGTGAGGTGGTCGAGGGTGAGGATGCCAATATTCTTGGTTGGCATCCTCATCCGCAGCATGCAATAAAATTCGATACGATTGACGAAGCGCGACGCACGGCTCAGCGCATCGCTGATAATAAGGTATATGGCCTATTGATTTGTGAGCTACGCGAATCTGATACCCAGTTCGGAGTCTTCGAAGTCGATGCGGTTGCACCTAGAATCAATCCGAACCTTAATTAGGCGGAAAGCCGTGCTAGTGTTGGCTACGGCCTGAACACCATGCCCGACCCGGCCAGCTTTCTGATGTCGGGTTTTAGGACCAGAACCCAAACTCAGCGCCCGCGGACTCGGCGAAGACATTTGCAGAGATTGCGGGCGTTTTCCCTGATCAATACGATAGTGAGAGTGAGACCGCTACCTTAAATTCGAGACAACACTCACTAATAGAGATATAGTCATGGCGGTTTTCTCACTCTTTGCTTTGCAACGAACGCCTTTAAATTCCGTACTGTTATCAAGGGCTTACCCGTCACTTAACCAACAGTTCGAGCGGAACAGCGCGGACGTCAACCGCAGTCCCTTGGGCTAGCAAGATGAACGAACATGAAGTCACATGGAAGGTTCCGAAGGAGTGTTCCGAGATCGAGATAGCGGACTTCGTCTCTCTGGTGCTCGCCGGCGGAGAAGTCATAGCGCATGGGCTGGAGGATCGCGTTCGTCGGGCAGAGTGCATTTCATTCCTTCGATATAAATCCTGCTTTGTGGGCGTCGCAGGACTTAAGCGCCCGTCTCAGAACCATAGGAGCGAGGTTTCAAGGTGGTCCGGCGTCACCTTGCCCAAGGAGTCGTATCCTTTCGAACTCGGTTGGGTTTTCATCTTGCCAAGCGCGCGAGGCAAAAAACTGTCTTTACCTCTTTGCACTCCCCTTCTAGAGATCGCCGGTTCACATGGCACGTTCGCAACCTCGAAGACGGATAACCGTGGCATGCACATTACACTTCAGAAGCTTGGTTTTGTTTCAGCAGGTGCCTCCTACAAGTCTCCGCATGGAGATCATTGCCTGCAGTTGTTCGTGCGCGTCGCGCAACAAACGAACAGTTAAATTTAGGATTCACTCAGCAATGCCACTCGCTATCAATGAAGCCGGATTTGAGTCATGTCACCGCGCATTCCTTGCTTATGTTCAGCAGAAGGCTGGGGGCGAACCATTCATCAATTTTCAACACCCTTTTCTTGTTGATGACGAAATCTCTTACAAATGGGCAGCCTACAGAAATGGAAGAGATGCCATCGTCCTCAAAAACTGGAATCACTGGAAACCTGGACAAGGCCGAATTATTGAGGCAGTCAAAGCAGCATGCTCGCCGTCAATAGGAGCGAATTGGTTGACACACCGGTTCGGCTCTACTCGAGGCGATTCTGCGGCGCCACTCCATCGAGTCCAGGATCGCGAGCAGGTAAAACGACTCGAAGAACAACTCCAAAATCTAATGCTCGGCGGTCCAGATACACTGGATAAGTTTGGTTTAAGGTTTGACGAGTTCGCCGAGTATTTGCGAAAGAATCACCTCAGTTGTAAATGGCCATTCGTATCCCACTTGGCGTTTCTGCTCCGGCCAGCAACGTACTTTCCGGTAAAGCCTACTCCGTTCGACAATCTACTTTCGTACTATGGATTAGCAAACAAGGTTGCCGGCCATGTCGATTGGGACCGTTACTTACTCCTGATGGAATTGGTAGATTGGTTAAAAGAAAGGCTGTCGAGTTATGGTTCAGCCAATACCGTAGAAATTCACTCATACATGTGGGTAGTCGCTTATTTGGGACCAGCGGCAAGAGTGAAAGGCAAGCACCACATACCTTGGGATTTCGATCTTGAACTTGGTCTTCGCCAGAAACGCGCAATGGGGCGCGAGCGACGTGGCTTGCTGGGAGAACGATTCGTTTACGAACAAGAAATTGAGCAGCTGAAGAGACAAGGTAGAGGAAACTTAGCTCGCCGCGTTGAATTAGTCTCATTCGATTGTTCTGAAAAAGGCTTTGACATTAAGTCTTATGGCGCCAACGGCGAGGAGGTGCATATTGAAGTCAAGACAACTATGGCAACTGAAGCGACTGATCCAGGCTTTTGGTTGTCTGAAAGCGAGCGCCAGACTGCGAAAGATGATCCTAGTTGGCGTCTTTACCGCGTTTGGAATATCGACGATAAACCACACTACCGAAATTTGGGGAATGTGGTAACGACATTGCCTCGGAGTTGGCAGATCGCACCTTGCGGTTGGTTCGTTTCTCGCAGTGATCGTATTGATCCTGACTTCGAATGAACAGAAATGCTGGAGTCTTTGACGTGGCGATTCTTTCCGTTGACCTTGCTACAAATCGATATAGAGACATTGGTGTCGCGGTGCTTATTGCCGGCGAAGGACTCGTGAGCGTCGAATTTATTGAAGCCAGTGGCTTCGGGTTGTCCGGACGACCTCGTGTTGACGAGGTAAGTCGTTGGCTCGCTAAGTTAGCTGGCAGTTACGCGGCGGACGTCATTTTCATAGATGTTCCACAAGGCTGGAAGGATCCATCGAATGGTCATATGCACGCACGGGCATGTGAGCGGGAACTCGCAACGCCGGGAAAGACTGGTTTACCGGGTTTGGTCAAACCCGGATCGTGGACCCGGATGGCCGAGTTCTCGATAGAACTTTTTGATGCTCTGGGAAATTGTGGCTTTCCACGCGTACATAGCGCCGAGGATCTTCGTCCTGGTCGAAAGTTAGTGATTGAATCATTTCCTACTTCCGCATGGAGAAGCCTGGGACTGAAAAAACTCCCCGGCAAAGGTCGCACATCTACCTCTCAGTTAGCTAGCTGTACAGCAGCGCTCTTGAGTCTTATACGCCTTATCCTGACGCGTCAGCCTTCACATGACGAACTGCAAGCACTCGTTGCAGGTTTGGCTGGTCTGCCATTGCTTGGTCATAATTTAATTGAAACCAAGTTGTTCGGTTCGAAGCCTGTAAGACTTGATGGTAGTTGGCGAGAAGGCTTCATTGTCAATCCGATTTTGTCTTAGCAGAAGTAGTTCTGCCGTTATTACAATATGGCTAAATATCAGCAGATCGATGTTTCGGAACAACTTCTGGAGGATTTGGTCCGCCAAAACGCGGACCTTATCGAAGAAGGTTTAGTCTATGTCCATCACCAGCAAATTACAGGTTCGGGCCGACTCGACGTGTTGCTGGTAGATAGCGGTCATTCACTCGTCCTCGCAGAGCTGAAGGTGGTTGAGGATGACGGTATACTCCTTCAAGGGCTTGACTACTATGACTATGTTTCCTCCCATGTTGAAGCCATCGCCAGGCTATATGGAAAATTTTCGATCGATCCCACTCAGTCTGTAAGGCTCTTCCTTATTGCTCCCAGCTTCTCGCAATCTCTTATTAATCGCTGCAAATGGATCGATGTTCCGATCTCATTGTTTATGTACAAGTGTATTAAGTTAGAGGGTTCTGACGAGATCATCCCAGTCTTTGCTGAACAAACAATTCCGTCCCCACCGGATGTACTTGAGACGCATTCTTTAGATGACAGACTGAATTACATTACCGATGTTGAGGTTCGGTTGATAGTTAAGCGCCTGCTGGAAGAAATTGGTGCGTGGGATACAAGTGGCAAAATATCCGTGGAGGCTATTAAGTATTCTATC
>DATEIS010000403.1:0-44138 GCA_035278765.1 Pyrinomonadaceae bacterium
GGCCACGGAGGGCCGCCCCTACAGTTCGTTCCGCAGATCGATGAAGGTCTGTCATTTATGGAATAGGACGAGTTTGCGTCGTTGTGTCGCCGCCAGCTTCTCGAGAAACTCCGCCCGCGATACCGCTTTCGCACCCAGTGCCTCCAGGTGAGGTGTCACCATCTGGATGTCCAACCAATCCAGGCCGCGTTCCTTGAGATGCTCGATCAAAAATAGGAGTGCTAACTTTGACGCATTTGACCGCAGCGAGAACATGCTTTCACCAGCGAAAGCCCCACCCGCATCTACTCCGTAAAGTCCACCGACAAGCTCAGTGTCTTCCCAAACCTCGACACTATGTGCATGACCTTGTTTGTGAAGCTCGCAATACGCGCGGATTATTTGCCGTGTGATCCACGTACCTGATTCATGCTTGCGTGGGACCGCGGCGCAATGAGTGATTACCTGCTCAAACGCGCGATCGATAGTGAAGTGAAATTGATGTTTGGTGCGAGCAAGCCGTCGCGGAATGTGCAGCTCGCTAAATTCGAGGATGCCTCTTTCTTCCGGGCAACACCACGGCAGGATGTGTTCATTATATGGCCATGGAAAAATCCCGCTGCTGTAAGCGCGCAGAAGGTTTGTGGTGGTGAGTGGTCCACCTAAAGCAACAATGCCATCAATTGCTTGTGCTGGATCTATGAAATAGATCAAGTCGCGGTCACGTGGCATCAGCAGGGATCGGATCTGTTTTTCTTTCGGGGAACCTTAACGAAAGATCTTCCTTCTCCATTTCAACCAAAACCTCGCCTGTAATAGATTCACTGCCAAACAGGATCTTCTCGGCGAGTGGTTCTTTGATCTTAGCCTGAATTAAACGAGCCATCGGTCTTGCACCCAGTAGTCGATCAAAACCACGTTGGGCCAACCACGAGCGCGCTTCAGGCGAAAGCTTAACTACAACTTTCTTTTCACGCAGTTGCTTGTTCAACTCGTCAATAAACTTATCTACGATCTGCTCGATGACCTGCGCGTCTAACTGCTTGAATGCGATCCACGCGTCGAGACGATTGCGAAACTCCGGACTAAACGTTCGCTCAATTGCGCCTCTTCCCTGCCCTTTACCCTGTTCTTTCTGAAAGCCAATCCCACCCTCGCTCATCTCTCTTCCTCCGGCATTAGTCGTCATTATCAGAATGACATTTCTGAAATCAGCCTTCTTGCCGTTGTTATCAGTGAGCGTCGCATGGTCCATCACCTGCAACAGGATGTTGAAGAGATTTGGATGTGCTTTCTCAATTTCGTCGAGCACTAACACCGCATACGGAGTTCTGTTAATCGCGTCTGTCAGTAGACCACCCTGATCGAAACCCACATAACCCGGCGGTGCTCCAATTAATCTTGATACGGTGTGACTCTCGGCGTATTCGCTCATGTCGAAGCGAATAAACTCGACACCCAAAATCACCGCAATCTGTTTGGCCAACTCCGTTTTACCCACACCTGTAGGACCAGAAAAGAGAAAACATCCGACGGGTTTTTCGGGTTGGCCCAGGCCGGAACGCGACAACTTGATGGCACGAACGACCTGCTCTATCGCATGGTCCTGTCCAAAAATCACGCCTTTTAGTTTGCCTTCCAGTTCTCCCAGGCGGACTTTCTCTGAACTCACGACCGTCTTGGCGGGGACTTTAGCCATTCGCGCAACCACAGTTTCGATGTCGCGCGTGCGAACGAGCTTCGTCTTCGCGGTGCTGGCTTTCAACTTCAACGCGGCGCCCGCTTCATCAATTACGTCGATCGCCTTATCGGGTAAGAATCGATCGTGCATGTACTTCGCAGACATTTCAGCAGCGACTCGGATAGCATCCGGACTGTACTTTACGCCGTGATACTCCTCGTAGTAGCTCTTCAGTCCATTCAGTATTCCCACCGTCTCTTCCACCGATGTTTCTGAGACTTCGATCTTTTGAAAGCGGCGGGCGAGCGCGCGGTCCCTTTCGAACGATGCCTTGTACTCGCTGTACGTCGTGGAACCGATGCAACGCATTTCACCTGAAGCCAGCGCGGGCTTGAGAATATTCGATGCGTCCATTGAGCCACCGCTAACGGCGCCGGCTCCGACAATCGTGTGAATCTCGTCAATAAAAAGAATCGCACCAGGGATCTTTTTTAGCGCCGTGATCACGCCCTTGAAGCGTTGTTCAAACTCACCGCGATATTTCGTCCCCGCCAGAACAGCTCCCATGTCTAACGCATACACAGTTGCGGAGCGCAGCAACTCCGGAACTTCACCGAGGTGAATCTTTAGCGCCAGCCCCTCAGCGATAGCAGTTTTTCCAACCCCTGGCTCGCCTACGTAAATCGGATTGTTTTTACGACGCCGGCACAATATCTGAATCGTTCGTTGCAACTCGTCGTTCCGGCCGATGAGAGGATCGATTTGTCCCGCCGCTGCGCGCTCGATCAGGTTAACTGTAAAAGCCTTCAACGGATCTCTCGACGGCCGTGCTTCTTCCTCCTCGTCGTCACCCGTAGCAGGCTCTTCACCTAGTGGAGAAATTCCGTGCGAGATGTATTTCGTTACGGCAAGACGTGTGATTCCATGTTTATTCAAAAGAAACACAGCGTGCGAATGCTGGGCGTGGAATAACGCTGCGAGAACGCCACCACCGTTCACTTCCTTTTGTTCGCTCGCCTGTGCCTGGAGCAATGCGTACTGCAACACCCGTTGGAATGCGACTGTCTGTTCCGGCAACATGCTCGGATCCGCACTGACCATTTCACTGTGTGCCGCAAAGAAATCCTCGATATCTTTCCTCAGGGCATCAAGGTTTCCGCCGCAGTTATAGATGACTTCGCGCGCAGTGGGATCGTTGAGCAACGCGAGTAGCAGATGCTCCAGCGTTACGTACTCGTGCTGCCGCATCGTCGCTTCCGCAACGGCCAGGTTCAGGGTGTTTTCAAGTTCCTTTGTGATCATCCTCTTCCATCGTGCACAAGAGCGGGAACTCATTAGCTTGCGCAATACTCGTAACTTTGTCCACCTTCATCTCGGCAACTTCATAAGTGTAGACGCCCGCCAGACCAATACCTTGCCGGTGTACGTTTAGCATAATTCGAACGGCATCACTTTCGCCGTGATTGAACACAGTTTGCAGGATGAAGACCACAAACTCCATCGTGGTGAAATCGTCGTTATGTAAAAAGACCTTATAGAGCGGCGGCCGCTCCAGCTTCGTCTTACCCTCAGTCTTCTCTACGACATCGCCACTGTGCTCAAACTCATCCATCGGCATACAGCAAATTTAACCGCATTTTGAGGTATGTCAAAGGGCGTTAAAGGGCGTGACGGGACCCACACAGAAAGCTTGGGCCGGAAAGGTGTTTCTATAGTGCCCCCGCAGGGATTCGAACCCCGAACCAACAGATTATGAGTCTGCTGCTCTAACCGTTGAGCTACAGGGGCACACGTTTATTTACAATAACTTAGCGGAGAGGCTCGGAAAACAGATACACACAAAGATACACAATTGCACAGTGGAAGAGTGGATTTTGTAAGAGTTACACACCCGTTCGCCGCTGCCATTTCATGCCGGATTTTGCCTGTGTTCCTACCGGAACGCAAGGCCCATCAAAATTCGTTCATCCGACAAAGCCGCTTCCGATCCGACCGGACGCAAGTTCCTAGAACAGCAAAAAACTATCTGTATCGGGGCCGTAACTGGCAAAATGGGACCACGTTCGACTAAGAGCATTCTGTAGTAGTTGCCCGACACTGACCACAATATAGCGTACCTCAGAAATCACCTTACCGTTTATAGCCGTTTGGCACTAATGCTCGCTTGTAAATCATTGATAAGTCGATATTTAGCGTTTGCTCGCCACCCGCCCCTGCTCCGGTCAGCAGACTAGGTTCTGGCCGAAACAAAATTCGGGAAGTAAACCTGTGCGGTTGCATTATGTAAGTTAAGTCCTTTGGATACAATAGTTTGCATGGAAATTATACTGGACAGAATTATCAGTTTGAGTGATAATCGTACACGGATGATAAACAGAGGTTATATAGAGCATGAAGGGAACGGAAATCAGACTGCCAAAAGGGATCACGTCACTGGATGAAATTACACGACACGTAATCATTCAAACGCTACAGGCCACGGGCGGGAATAAAAAAGCGGCGGCGGAAGCATTGGAGATTTACAGGCCGCGACTTTATAGCCTGATGAAGCGATACGCGATAAACGTCAAGCGACGTTGACTGAACTGCCGATGTTGTTCGACGCGGCATCGGCAAACGAGGGGCGGGTGGTTGCTCGCGTAGGAAGCTCCTTACGACGATTCAAAAATCCACGAAAGCCATCCGCTCTTTTGAAAATTTTTACATCGTTCGAGGTTTCCTTGTTGTTCCCTCGGGCGAACGAAGCTCGCGGGGATTGGAGCGGGACACAACTATCCCCCCGAGCTTCAAAAATGTGATCCGGTGGGCCACCCGAAAAACAAAAATTGGCTCGGCGGATCGGGCGGTGGGCCAAAGCGTGGCCCACTCGTTCTTGGCATGAAAGGTACTTGATGAGTGGGGTATTAGAAAAAACAGATTTAGAAATTCTGGAAGAGAATTTTGCCGCGCTTCAAAACGAAATCCGCGAGCTTAATTTATCGGCGTTACAAGCGATGAAGTCACTGGACAATAAGGCAGGCTCAACGGCCTTTGATGTTGACCGCTACAAGGATCGAAAACAACGATTGCTTGATCGCGTCCCACTTTTACAAAGCAGGTTATTAAAAGAGCGTATTCGTGTGGCCCAACAACGAAGAGAACAAACGCAACGCGAGCTTGATGGTTTACAGCCGTTGCAATTGGAAACGAAAGCCCGATTCATTGAAGCACAAAAAATTCTTGAAGAGGCTTGGCGGCAGCACGCTTTGATTGACCTGAAGGCAGCAAGTCTGGAATCAAAAATACAAATTGATTTCGAAAGCTTGCGAGCGGATCAACGGTCGCTACAGGAGTTGATTTCACAGATCACAGGTATAGCAGAAGAAGACATGGGCCATGATGATGGTCTATCCGCAAGTACGGAAAAAATTTTGATACGAGGTTTATAAACAAACATGGGAAATGACAAAAGTATATCGATCCGATTTGATCCTGATGACATGGAAGAGTTGAGAGAGTTTATGAGATGGCGAATGAACAAAAACTTCGCCCCGGTTGACAGCAACTTCGATCTTCGAGAAGCGGCTGATCTCATTCGACGCGCAAAGCTAGATAAGCAAACTATCCTGCGAAGCATCGAGGCACAACGCGGAACGCAACAGAGGTTAGACCAACAACGTGAGGATGTATCCCTGCTGCCGGATCGCGAGGCCGAACGAATCCAAGCCGAATGGGTCAAAGATGCGAAGGCGTCTGCTCTCCGGTATTGCGACAGCCGTAACGCGGGAGCCACGCCGAAAGCATTCAATCCTGCTAATCAGGAAGAGGTAGACCTTCGTAACGGCGTCTTAGGATGGCTGGCCAAGCAAAGGGCCAAGCGATCTTTGTATAAGAAGAATTAGGTTTAGACCATCCGCGAATGACAAAAAGTTCTTAGTAGCGGAAGGATTTGAAAAAAGAGAATAGCCGTTGCAGTAGTCGAATCCGCAACGGCCATTGTGATCGTCATTGAATAATGATTGCTTGAGTAAAGTGATCGTAGCAACTCATCACACGATGAGTCAATTGAAAAATAATTATTCGTTGCCCGTAATAGTCGAACAAACAAGGCGGCCAACGATGCTTGAGTAATAACGTGGGCATACTCCCTTTCCGGAGATCAGCAAGTCATCTGAACTGAACATCCGGTGAAAAAAATATGGCGGCTCAAGCTCCTCTTTGGTTGAACGGTTAAGCCAATCATGCAAGTGCTTTTGGGGGAAGGAACAATTTTCGTGTTCCTATGAACGAGTGTGCCTTAATCATAAAAAGAACACTCTCATCTCTTCCGCGATCCACAAAAAAATGATCGCGCCCAAAATGAAGATCTCAATTCAGTGGTTTATTAGTGATTAGATGAAGATCGATGTTTATAGAAAAAATCGTGATCGAATAGCAAGAGCGGAAAGATTTTATGGATCATACGACAAAGCTAAAAAACCTTTTCCTTCACGCTGCGTCATGTGCGGCAAAATAATCGGGAAAGGTGATTACTATGTTAAAGGTGCGGATCTAAAATTTCCCGACTTGGCCCACATGGAATGTGCCAAGAATGATGGATGGAAGAAGACCAGATCCGTTGCACCTGTTAGTAATGCCGATCAACATATCAAGGTGATGAAGAAGCTAAGTCCGAAATGAAGTGAAATTTTGGGCGACGGGGAGCTCTGTCTCGTCGGCACGGCGGGTACAGATAAAATAATTCCTCGTGGGTGTCCGCAAAACGCGAAAAATTCTTGTCTGATCGCGGATTTCGCCATAATCGCTCTAGGACTCGTTTGCTTTAAATTTCCAGCCCGTACCCTTCGTTAAATCCAGCCGTTTTAAAGAGAATTTTTTACATAGAGGCGGGATCTATGGAATTCGATTCCGGCCTACCCACTCCCCGTAAGTGCTGAGACAAGAGACTTTACCCGCTAAGACACGTCTACTTTGCGCAGAATCGGGTTGTAAGCTGCTTTCCTGCTCGGGGACGGGCAATCCCGGTCAGGAGTCGCCAGAAAAATCGTTTAAAGGGCGAGTTGTATAATGAACGAATTGACCCAATGCTAAGGAGTCGCAATGGATCGCAATTTTAATCATTACCACCGAGTAGAATCTTTAGCCCGTCCGGTGCCTTCAACGTATAAGCTCGACAAGGGCACAGATAGATATGTTCACATCATCGCCTTCAATGATGCTAAAGATCATGAGCAGATAATTCGAGACTATTTGCAATTCTACTGTCAGGTCGATCCTGATAGCCGCGACTCGCAACTTCGTGGCCTAAAGACAGACCATTACATGTGCGCTCACGCGATTCTTACTTACTATCTGAGATCCGCGATCAATCGCAGAATAGAAATTGAGCAATCTCCGCCTATCTATGATGACATTCCTGCGGGCGAGCCAATTTTCAAAACGGATACGAGCGCAATATGGTTTGTTTCTCGAGAGGAAAACGTTCGCGCTTGACGTAGCTCGCTGGATATTGTGGCTTCGGCTGCGCCAGGGCGTGCGTTGCCCGCAAAGCGGGATGCGCGATGCCATTGCCGGCTGCCTTAATCATGATCGCCAACGGGATAAGTTATAATGACGGGCATCGCTGAGTTTCTTCTTGCCAACGATCCCACTCAGCTCAATGTTGACAATAGGTCTTATCAGCTTAGGGAACGAATCCCCTAAAAGCAGTTTCACTGACCCTTGTAGATGCGATTTGATCTCCCACCAGCCATAGAGAAACTATGAATACAATAATCCTTCTCTATTTGCAGACTAATGACGCCACAACGGGCGTTTGCTGTGGCGGCATGATTCTCTTTATTGTCGTGATCATTATCTACTCGGTAAAGGTCGGCAACGAACAAACTAAACGGTTAAAGGCAGAGAGAGACGAACAAATTAGACAATTGAACGCCGCCAAGAATGCTTACTTCGCCTCTCTACGAGGTCTAAAAGCTAATCCCACAAATCCCGACTTGCGAGAAAGAACATTGGAACTCGGACGGAAATATTCAAATCTAACGCGTAACAAGAGCGGAGTTACCGTTTATGACGAGGTTGCACTTTCCAATGACATTAATGCGGCATGCGCTGGAGCCGCGACATTATTTGGAAACACATCGGCGTCATCGGAAACTATCGAATCGCGATTACAGAAACTTGCCGAATTAAAGAGCAAAGGCTTGATTGATGAGCAAGAATACGCGGCAAGGAGGACGAAAATTCTGGATGAAGTCTAAGGAGTTGAATCGCAAATTGTAGCTGGTCTACTGATGGGCCTGTTGCTATTTGTCGTCGGCGGAATCGGGCAGGTGATTGTGGATTTGTGGAATGATCGAAACGCCACTACTTACACGCACGAGCGAAATGAAAACTGAATGAGCATGTTGGTGACAGCTATGGGGTCTACCTGTCACGCAATCGAGAACTAATCAATGACAACGTATCTTTTTATTGACGGCGGATATCTTAGAACTAATTACGTGAAGTCCATTCGCCCGTGGTTTGGTTGCGACGGCGAAATCGATTTCGAGTCGCTTCGAGGGCGTCTCCGGACGGGCGACCTTGAACGATGCTTTTACTATGACGCTTTGGAAGACGAGCCGCGCACAGGCGAAACAAGTGAACTTTTCAAATCACGGGTTGAGCATGATGAAGCATTCTTCACCAAGATTGAAGATCTCGACGGCTACTTCGTTCGGCTCGGTAGCCTAACGGGAGGAAGAAACAGGCGGCAGAAGAAAGTAGACATTCTTTTGGCAGTCGAGGCATTAGACCACGCGGTTCGACGTAACATGGATCGCGCAATCTTGTTGACTGGTGATCGAGATTTCGAGCCATTGGTAACGAGCTTGGTGCAATTGGGAATCCATGTCGAAGTTGCCGGTGACCGGACGACGACTTCGCGATATCTGCGCCGCGCAGCAGACGCCTATAGGCCATTGAGTTTTCAAGATTATTACAAATGGACAGTTGAATCCGTCCGTGAAACAGCTCCGTTGGCCGTGCGCCCCGTTGGATCGAATCTACAGGAATCAGACGTTTTTGAGAGCGGCACGTTTCAGGGGAAAAAAGTCGAACTGCGTAGAGTACGGCACACTGGTATGTACTACCTCCATATCGAACAGTTTCACGATCTTCAGAATCATCTCACGCTTGAACTGAACGAGGTCGAACGATTGAAATTATATTTCAGGCTGCAGTATGGGGAGATCGACTGGCATCACAGCAAATCTTGACGGTTGCTTGCAAAATGGAGTGAAAAATGGCACGGACGGTTACGGATATAGAACTGCTGGAAGGAATATGTTGATGGCGTTGTTGGACGAGCAGATCATCACGCCAGATGGGTGAATGAGATCGCGTTGGCTTTGGTCGGTGCAATCGTGTGGAAGAAGGATCAGACCCCGCTCAAAGTCTTTGCTCGTGACGGTGAAATGAAAAATGTTCTTTGGGTCAACATCAAAGGTGTGAAGTATGCATTCTCGTACAGTCACGAGCATCGAGCGATTGATATGCGGCAGGGAACGACACGGGGCAAGTTAATTCACTCATTTTCTAATTCGACATCATTGGCAGACATTAGAAGAGTTTTTGAGACGTTGTAGTGAGAGCAAAATGATTAAAGTATTGAAGCGAGATCAAAAGCTGGTAGAAGTCTTTCTGGATGAATACAAGAACATAGCCGGAGCGAACTTTGAGGTTAAGCAATGGGTCGATGATGTCATAAGAGATAAACAAGCAGTTGAGGCCATCGCGGTAGATTCGTCAACTGATACTAGTCTTGCCATTGAGCATACATTGCTCCAGCCGTTTGAAGGTGAGAAGGATGACACACAACGATTTCTTACCGTGATCGGCGATCTTGAAAAAGATGATTCGCTGAAGGTGCCGCGTTATATGATCACACTTCACTTAAACGTTGGTGCAATCCCGAAGGGCATCAAGTGGCCAGACGTTAACAAAACATTAGACCAGTGGATTCGTGATAACAACACTAAATTCCCCGATGGAGATTCGAAGGCCGAGGTCGATAACAACGGTTTGAAAATTGAGATCGGCATTTCGAAAATGCCACTTGAGCATCATGAAAAAGGGATGCTGCTATTTGCACGGTATCTGCCACCCCCTTCTCTTGCAGAGGTAATACGCACGTCATTCAAAAAGAAACTACCCAAGTTGGTTGCTACCAAAGTAGACAAGAGGATTTTACTGTTTGAGGAAAATACCGCCATTCTTGGAACTGCTGATATTCACGAAGCAATCAGGAACTTAAGCGCGGAGTTTGCCGAGTTAAAAAGCGTGGACGAGATCTGGTTGCTATGGACGATGGTATGGGATACGGAGAACTATCTGTCGTTTACTAGGATCTGGCCTGACATTAAGACGTCGGTTAACGGCCACCTTCAATAGACTGCAAAATGTTGGTCTAAGTGGGATCGACGGTACGTCGCTGAGCTTCCTTCCGCCGGAATCTCCCATCGTCCGTTTAGCAGCAGCACTCCTTGCTTGAACGATGCTTGTTGGCCCAAGTCTTCAGGTTGAAATCTAGGATCATGACGTAGGTAAATAGAGAGCCTTAGACCAAGCGCTCCGCTTAGCGTTTCGATTGTCATCACGCCATCGTCGATCCGTGTTACTCGCCACAATACATCAGTAAGCCAATTGGACCCCCTCCAGCCATCACTAAAATAAGGTGCTGGATGAATTTTGAGGACCGTGTGCAGCATGTCTTTCGGCGGCCACAGCTTGCTATTCATAACGAATCTTCCTTTCCGAATCGTCCGAAGGTCAAAATAAAAAACTCGCCTTCCCCATTTAAGAAACAGATGCAATTTTTTAGCATCTCTTCCTCAAGCTGAAATCTTCCAAAGGAATTTCAGCGAGGGTCAGCGAGTTCTACGGCATGAATGCCGGATCAAGCCCTATTTAGTTATCAATCTTCGAAACATTATTGTTGCTGAATTCCGCAAATGTCAAAGGTTATCATTCAGTGTTCTTTGACCACCTCCGCAAAAGAAAGGGACGTGCCCCCTCACACGTCCCTTTAGTCGGCGCTAACACACATCGCTAGGCGCGGGGCGTAGCAACGGCTCAAGCGCCGTCCGCGAAGTCAAAGTTTTTTGTGGACCAGCTTAAGTCGGCGTCGTGACCGCTCCCCCAAGTAGAACACTTCAACGATCTTCAAAACGTCTGCGCGTCGTTCGGGCGTCAAGTCTCTGAACTTTGCGATCAGATATAACTCGTCCGATGTTCCGCCGACAGCCACGCGTTTCGTGGTTAGTTCAGACTTTTTCATTTCATTAGTGCTCAATCAATCAAGAATTCGAAAGCGTCCACCGACACGCTATCATCGATCAATGATTCGACCTGAATTCCCACAACGCGGCTATAGGCAAGCAAGATCACAAGCGGCGGTTCGTTTTTGCCGTACTCGTATTTGCTGATGTTCGTGTAGTGGATAAGATCTTCCACGCCCATCCGTTTGACCAGTTTGTTTTGTGATAGGCCAAGCGACTGACGGATAGTGAGTAACTTTGCCGCAAGAAGTTTTGGGCGAGGTCGCGGGCTTCCCATGATTAAAATCGGATTCCTAGACTTCGCATCAGACTTTCGTGCGCCGTCGTGCATCCGCCCGATAAGAACAACTCGAATAGGTCACGTCCCGCTTTGTGAAAATCCGTGTGTGGGTACAACACTTGAATCGCATCACGTAGCGCCCTTATTGCGAGCGGTACTTCAGGCGGATCGGATTCAAGAAATTGTTTGATCGTGAAAAGCCGACGCGCACAATCAAGCGCCGCATCTGGATTCGTAGCGTAATGATAAAACGCGAGCTCTAACTCGTCGGTTTCAAGTGGAATGTGTTCGCGGGTTTGTTCGGGTGTTTCGTTATCCATGCCCGATGCTGATAACTCTCTCTCATGCGAGTAGTCAACTCAATTTTTGATGGAAGTGCGGGGGATGAAGAAAACAGATTGGCGAGGCTTTTTATTAGCTCGTGATTCTTAGCACGATCCGGCGAAAAACACGGGCGATTTCATCGCATCAGGAGTCATCCCCTGTATCAAATCAGATTAATAAATCGGCGGGTTTACTAATAATGGTGTCTTCCAAACGGGGCTAGATCGCTATAGGGTGGCGCGACTCTTTGCCGTGCGAAAAAAACCGGAAACAAAAAGAAAACGCGACCAAAGAAAAATTGATCGCGTTCGCGGAAGAGAAAAAGCAAAACAGAAATCAAAGAAGCAACTTGGCAATGATGCCGACAGCAAACATGAACACGATCACGCCGAGACACCCATCCGGCATCGATGCGGCATCTTCGACAACGGTGTAATGGAATTGTTCGTCCGCATCCTGCGCCCGCTGGTCTATTTCGTGATCGGTTGCGTTCATGCTTAGTTGACCTGTGCGCTTGCCATCGGTTGATCTACTTGATGCGCCAGCATGAATGCTTCAAACCGTGACGCGTTGGCGTTGTGTTCGTTCACAGATGGTTGCAAGTATCGTAAGAACGTTTCCACAACCTTATGCCCGCTATACAACATCGCTTCCGGTAGGGGTATGCCGGAAGGAACGGCACGAGAGATCCAAGTGTGCCGCGTGTCTCGCAGTTCAATGTCGCGGTCGAGGTTCGCTCGTTCACGCACGATATCGAAAGCATCGCGGACAGATTCCGTTCCGAACACTAAAGCGTTAGGATCGTCCGGTATGATCGCAAAACGATCTTCGACCACTTGCCTCAATCGCTTAGTCAGGATCGGCAGATCTCGTCGTTCCTTCCCTTTCGTGATCTGCGCGGGCAAATAGATATGTCCGCGTACACCTTCATGCAATCGGATCATTCCCCGTCGAAGTTTCCGCGCTTCACCTACACGCAATCCAGTATCGATTAAAAAGACGAGCAGCGTTCTTAGCAGCGCAAAGTCTACCGCCGCATCGAGGAGCTTTCTTTCTTCCGCGAAGGTGATATTAATTTCGCGTTTATGTTCGTGCCTGATGTTTATTAGTCGAGCGCCGGAAAACGGATTTCGATCCAGCCACTTCTTGCGCACGGCATAACCAAACGCTTTCGACAAGAAACTCAATTCGCGGTTGACACTAGCAAGCGTCCGTTGTTGGCCGTTGCCTCTCTTGGTTGCATACCGCTTCGCCTTCCATTCCTTGATCTCTTCCGCTTCAATCGTGCGGATGTTCCGGTCGCCAAAAACTTCAGTGAACATTGCCATAGCCCGCAGGCCATCTTTGTATCCGGCGAGACCTTCGATCTTTTCGTGCTTGGCTTTATTTGGATTTGATTCGTAGACCGGAGCGAATAAATAGGCATCAGAAAATGATTTTGCAAACTCCCTAAACGTGACATTAGTAACGGGTTCAGTAGGTTCCTTCTCGCTGTAGAATTCCACCTTCGCGGCGGCTACGGCGTCGATAGCTTCCTGCTTCGAATCGTAAAACTTTATGTATTCATCACGCTTCGGTCTAAGTTTGCCGCTCTTGCTGTTCACCATTTCAGGCTTGCCGTCAGCACCCGCAACGATCTTCGTAAGCCGCACGCGGCATGTGCCATCAGGCTTGCCATTGATTCGCCGCTCTTGGACGTTCGGATAGCGTTTAAGAGTTCTCCACGTTACGGCAGGCTTCGCCTTTGGCGTTTTTGGTTTGGATTGTTTCATTGGTAGCCCCGAGAAAAGTAGATTTGCAACGGGAATATTCTAGCATGGGCGAATACACATTAGATACACAATTGCATTTTGTAAGGCGAAATTTGGCTTTAGCAAATTAGCCCAACAAACGGCGCAAATTTGGCCTTACATTTTGCAAATTTACTCAGGAAATTAAACTATTGACACGCTTTTTAGCCTTTAGAAATGGGCATGAGGTAAAAGGCTCGCCCCAGATTATGAGTCTGCTGCTCTAACCGTTGAGCTACAGGGGCACACGAAACGGTTGGACAGCGGGCGATTGTAGCGAAAAGTAGACAGGGTGCCAAAAGTGGCCTCTGAATAATCGGGCAGAATCAGTTAGTGGTGTCCTTGTCGGAAAGCTATTTATGTTGTTACCGACACTGTCCTCCTCAACGGACGTCGCCGGTGATCGATTACCCAGAAAACGAACGCGATAAAAACATAGCAAAAGCTGACTGCCAGCAATGTAAACTTCGCGATCGAACTAACGTAAGCGATCCACGGCCACGGGTTCGACAACGAGGCGCTGAGCATTCGCCAAAGCGCGACGTTTTCAATCAAGTCGAAACCGGCCGTTACGATTTGCAGACGGGCCAGTTGCATTCCCAGCGCGACGAGTCGAGGTCTGGATTTCCTGCTACGGCAATGGATCTCAGTGGCCGCAAGTAAACACGCAACCGCCACCGCACTCGCATAAAAAACAATAAAGAACAGATCGAACAGAAGACTTCGTTTTGCGATTTCCGTGAGCATCCGTCCCTGGTTGGAAAACCAACGCGAAACCGCATACTGCTTTTCGATATCAGCCTGTGATCGCCGTTCGGGCACCTGGTGCTTCCAGCTCTCAATGATCTTTTGCGCTTCCTTGACACTTCCCGCGCGTTCCAGTGAACCGATCCCACTCCGGGCCACGTCGTTTTGCAGCAGGTTGTCTCCCCCTGCTTTGACACAAAACCAACAACTAATCGCGATTAGCACCGGTAATAGAGGCCACAGGATACTTAGATACCCTTCTCGCAAAGGCATGTGGCACTTCCTTTCTTTTCAAGCGAGCTTGAGACTCGGCTTGAGTCTGTCGCTTGGTTTGTCGAAACCGCGGTGGACCAGCGACCCGTTTGAACAGGGGCAACTCGCTGGCGGCATCGGCTTGTCCGATCGTAAAAGCGTTGCCGACGATCTTGGGATCGAAGTCGAACGTGTCCATGTTTGGTTCCGGATCCGGGTTACAGCGAACTTCCAGGTTCTTCTTCTCGCAATCACTCCGCGGTCTTAGTTCGAATATTTCGGCTTCGCCTCGCACAGTGGCATCCACTCGCTGGGTCTGGGCCATGATGTAGCTGAACGCCACCAGCGAATTCTCAAATGTATTCCTCGGATCGAAGGGCTTAGGCTCCGGAGACGCTTCGATCGCAATGATGTGGGTCGCGCCCCAGGTGATCGCCGCCTCGACGGGGCTATTATGGATGAAGCCGCCATCAATAACGTTGATTTGCTCCACGATCTTGTTGGCGCCGATGTTTACCTTGCGCAAGTCGCGAAAAGGAAACAACGGATAGATAGTTCCCGAGCCGATCACTACGTCGAGCAGCTTGTCGGGATTCTCGCGAAAACTTATGAAGCGCTTCTCGTTCGGCGGTGGCTTCGATCCCGTTTTCTGAGCGTGATAGTAGAAGTAAAGATCCTGCGGCATATCGTTGGCTGTAATGTGTCCCGGATTAACCTCTTGAAACTCGCTGAGCGGAAGGTTGGACACCGTAATCACGAGGTCCCGCTTCAACATGGAAGGGTTATTCACAATCCGCTGTGAGATGTCGACCAGTTGTTCGTTTTCGTCCTGACCGGAAGCAGATGCAAAGCCGTCATGAAGCACGGCGAGCATCTCCGGCACTCGCTTGATAAATGCCCTCTCGATTTGGATCGACTTCGACAGCGAGGAATCTCTCCAAAGAGAAGTAACTATCAGGATTCCCGCGAACATGAGCACCGATGCGGTCAGCATTCTTACCAACCATCGTCGCCGGCCATGCCAGTCGATATCGACGTAGCCCGCGATGCCACTGAGAACCATCACGAGTCCCAAAAACAAGGGCCAGGGAAACGACACTGAGCAAATGAGCAGAAAGAGCAACCACAAATGGGTAACCGTATGAGATTCCAGTTCCGATGGCCATGCAGACAGACTTAGCCCGCGGGCGATCAACATCTCAACCGTTGAGACGATGAGCATTAACCAGCCCGCGATGCGCCACCAATCTCCTACCTTGTCCTTGTAAATCCGGCACCACAATGCACCCGGACGCGTTCCCAGAAAACGTACTGCCGTTCGCCTGATGCTTCGTATCACCGCGGCTACGACCACCACAAACACAACCTGCGCGAGCATGAAAGCTGCGAAAGCAGACGTCAGAATCCCCAGATATGCAGCCAATCCGATTTGCATTACTTCCACCGCCACCAGTAGCTGGCCAATGCGGGCCCAGTGCAAACGTTTGCGCCCAAATAACAGCACTGCAAAGGTTATGACTAATGCCTGAAGCAAACCGAAACACAAACCGAAGACGACATTGAAAAAGGGTGAGGGCGTGAAGAAATGTTCCTGGTGAAACGAAGTCCACATCTTGCGGATGGACTCCTGAGTGCGCGGATCATTCGTCCCACCAAGAGCGACAAGCAGCGCATTAATTGCACCACCCGAAGTGCCGACGACAAGGTCAAAGTCGATCTTGTCGTATCTCGGATCCTGCTTCAGTTCCCTGAGCTTATTTTCAATCTGCGACACAGCGCCCGCCTGGTAGGCACACTTGGCGCCGCCACCGGACAAGACCAGTGCTAGCCGCGGATCCTCTCCGGTGCTGTCTTTGTAAATTCTGAGACTGCTGATGAGATCCTCGAAGGAAGTGCCATAGGCCAAAGGTCTGGCACTGCGAGTGGATTCGTATATCCGCGTTGGTTCGTCATAAGCCTGTAGCCAATCGGATGGTAGTTCGTCGCGCCTCGTGAGAGTAAAGCCCTTGGGAGTTCCGTACTTTTCCCGCTTAGCTCTTTCTTCTAAAAGGTGGTCCATAGTTCCGTTTACCTCGTCGAGGCGATCTTTATCGAGGTTGGAGTTGACCAGCATCACTTCATGCGGGATGTTGATACTGCTGAGTCCGTCCGCTTCCAGTTTGGTGAAAAACTGCTTGTTAGCATGGGCTTCCGGAACGCAGTAAGACGTGTTTTCAATCACGAACGCGACGACCTTCTTGCCCTCGTCCCTTTTGTCCTTTCTGATAATCCTCTGCAAACTTTCCTGATGTTGATAGGTGAAGTCGAACTCTTCCTGCTTCGGATCGATTTTCTGGATCACTTTCAGGTAATAGGAGGGGACGATGTATCCGGAGATCGAAACCGGACGAACGAAGAGAAACTTCAGTTGTTTCTTACCCGCGTACTGCCGCACATCGTTGAAGTTTTTCCACCCGTACTCGGCCGGCACGATAGCCGATACGTGATATTCGGGCCGCACAGTTTGAGACTGCCCAACCTCCGTCGCACACTGCGGTGACGGTTCATCCAATGAGCGCCGGCAGGGATCAGCCTGGCACCTGACGATTCTGCCGCCGACGGGATTGAGTCTTGCCAGAAACGCTTGTCTTATTTTGTTTTTCTGTGCGTTGTCAGAAATGGTCAGGAGATCCGCAATCGGCATCGCCGACAAAACCGCTACATCGATCAATTTCTTGCTGTACCAATCGATCACTTCGTTGTAAGTGCCGATTGCAAACTTGAAGTGAATGTCCAGCCGGTCCTCGTGCGCGATTCGCTCCAACTCGTCGAAAAACTCCTGGTATTTCCTGTAGACCTGTTCGACGTTTTGATACTCGGTGATACCCACACGAATCTCTTCCGCCTTCACCGTGAAGGTAGATAAAAAGATGAGCAGAAGTAGTTTTAGAGTCGTTTTCATAGGCTAACCAAGAAACAATAAGGTTCCTTCTTCAAACGGACAGCGAGTTGTTCGCGGCCGGACTGAGGCGCGGAAAGGCTGGGCGGAGATCGTGGGTACCAGCGAAAAGACTATTCACGCGGTAAGGCGCGTCTAGCCGGGATTGCCTTCATCACCTTTCTATTTACAAATGACGGTTTCGGCGATTTTGTTTCGTCGTCGGGCCTTGGCAGGAACTTTCTTTTACGAATTTCTTTGCACAGTGGTCCAGGAAATCCCGCCCACGGCAGTGGGTGGATTGTTCAAGTCCTTTCTACAAACCGAACCCAAAAACCAAATTCTAATCCCGTCCACGGCAGTGGACGGATTGTTCAAGTCCTAACTATTCATGGACAACTAAATAAATAGTAAGGACTTGAACTATCCGCCCACTACCGTGGTCGGGATTGAACTCTTTGGAGTGGGGGGTGTAGAAAGGATTTGAATGATCCGCCCACTGCCGTGGGCGGGATTTAAGAACACGCTTCCGAGTTTGTCCAAAGGAGGTTATTTTCGCGAGATGCGGAAGGAGTAATTTGCCACGGGTTCGAAAGTGCCGTCCGGGCGTTTGCCACTCAAGAGAAGAATATAATCGCCGGGGCGTAAGGCGCTGGCTGGAATCGACGGAAGGTTGATTCCCTTCAACTCGGTGGCATTCGAACGAGAATCAAATGAGTCGTTGCGCCAAACGGGAGTGCCGTCAGGGGTTTCGATGACTGCTCGATATTCCTGGTGTGATGAAGGGCGTTCAAAACTTAACCGTAAGTTGATGGAACGGGTTTTCTGTGGCACTGCCAACCTCGTGCCGCCACCACCTCTGACACGGCCCGGGCTAAGAGCAAATGCAAGACTGACGCTTTGCTCATTAGTTTTAGGTTCCAGGCCGGGCTGAGGTTCAGGCGTGGCCGATGGCGCCTGGACCTGCGCCGTCGACTCAGTATTTCGCGCGCGTTCGGCATCGGCAATGCGTCGCAATTCCGCTGACTCTTCCGTGAGTCGAGCACGCTCCGCCCGCAACTCACGCAATTCGTTATTCATCCGCGCGCGATCGATGAGTAGTCCCGAAAAACCAATTGCCACGACAACCAGCGCCATAGCCAAGCCGGCGCGATAAAACGCATTGTTTCCGGTAAGTGATCCCAAAAAGCCGGGCCACCAGGTAGATGCTGTAACTTCCTGATTAACCCGCGGACCAGCGAGTGAGCGCGCAAACTGAACTCGCTCTCTCCCCTGCGAGGTCGTCAAAAAACGTTTCTCAAACTCCTTGCGTTCTTTTGTTGAAAGCTCACCACGAGCGTAAGCGTCGATAAGATCGTCTTCCGCCGTAAGCATTTTCTGAAACACAACATCGTTCTCAAAAAATTCCGACTCGAGTCGCTCACGCTCAGCCTCGGAGCTCAACCCCAACAAATACTCAGATCGTCTCGTCTCTGCTTCCAAAACAACTCCTATGCGCAACGCCCGAGGCATTCACCCACACATGCCTCCAAATTAACGCGCTGGCGGTGCGCTCTTATGCGCAACGCGTTCGGTGACATGTTAAACCGAATCGCAAGTTGCTTTCGGTATGCTATCTTCTTGCCCTTCTCGTATTGATAATACTCAGTGATGATCTCGCGATCCTCTTGAGTCAAATAACCGAGGCAACGATCAAAACATCCCTGCCGCTCCTTGGCCTCAACATTCTCGGTCTCGGTAATCGGCTCAAAACGAGAAGATTCGTCGATCAATTCCTGCTTTCGATTCCGTTTCTTGAGTGACTCGGCTTGGACCAGTTTGGCGACTCCGTAAATGTAGCCGTTGAGGTTGTAAACGTTTTCTCCCTGTTCGAGTCTACGCACGACGCGGTTGATGGTCTCATCAGCGTCCATGTCAGGGAGGTCGGATCCACGCCATTCAAAATATTTCATTAGCTTGAGGCGAATGCATTCGTACTTCTCGCCCGCTACGTCGCGATCGACGTCCAGACGACCGAGGAAGCGATCGAAAGCTTCCTTCGTCAGAACCCACTCCTTTTTAGGTAGGCTCGGGGAATCCACGTACTGAAAATGCTCCGTCAAAAATAGATTTACTAATGAGTGCGTCGGAAGGACGGGAGACGCATAGCCTGGATAAGCGCTCGCGGCTAATTTTCGCGCTTTTGCCACAGAAAGCAAAGTGCTGAGCGAAGAGAGGATTATTTTTTTAGAAATGAGGCGATTTTCCACAACTCACCTCCATTCACCCTGCAAGGTGAAGGCAGCCCAGTAGTAGGGTGACGACCACTGGTTAGTGCGCCACATGTTGACCTGCGCGGTTCTCAGGGCATCTGCGGGCCGCTTTCCTTCCGTGAGCATTGACTTGTAAAACATTCCCATCAACTCGGCAGTGGCCGCGTCATCAACCTTCCAAAGACTTGCCACGATACGAGGAACCCCCGCATACATGAAACCGCGCGTCAAACCAACTAATCCTTCGCCTTTGATTTCTTTGCCAAGTGCCGTCTCGCACGCACTCAGCACAACCAGGTCGGCAGAAAGTTTGAGATTGTAGACATCATGTAATTGCAGAAATCCATTTTGTCGTTTGCCAGACTCGTCATACGAAGAGAGAAGGATGCCGGAGAGTCCTGGCTGCTCACTGTTAAGCAGACCATGAGTGGCAAAATGGACGTAGCGATACTGCGACAGCTCAGGGCTCGTTGCGGTTGCAAGACTGGCGCGAAAGCCTAAGGCAAGCATCACATCCTTTTCGGGTAGCAAGGCCTTAATCGCATCGGCTTCGCGCCGCGAGAAGGGCAAGCGGCCGAGAGCGCCCCGTCCCGAGCCAAGTCCGCTGAAACTTCTCAAAGCCCTGGTCTGCGGGTTGGGGAGTACGGGCTCGAGAGAGTTCTTGCTGCGATTACGTGCAACACCCTTTACTGTTGCTGCAAGGCGCGCGTCGCCTTTATCAAAAACTGCGTCAGCGAGTATCGCTACTGCTTTTGGCGCCCGTTGACGACCACGCAAGTCTTCACGCATCAACCACAGAGCAGACGCGGACGGCAGCAAAACAATTTCATGCTTCACGATCAATGGCGACGCAGGCTTGCTCGAAGGCGACGGCAACGCCTGAAACGGCAAGTACTGCAAGGCTCCGTCAGCCACAATCACGATCCGTTTCTCATGCAGTTCGCCGGCGACTGGTCCAAGGATCATCCGCGAGAGCGTCGCCGATGTGCGTGTGAATTCATCTTCTGCGATCCGAATGCGTGCTTGCCGCTGCTGAACCGTTTCGTTTGCGAGGGGACGATTAGTTGCGGTCAGAAGCTCGTATGCGCGTCGCGATAAACTTTCGATCTGAGCGCGCGCAGGCAGTTCGAAGCTCTTGATTGAGTCGTGTGTTACTGCCCAAACGTAACTCCGCTCTTCACCAAGTGAGTACTCAAGCAAAAGCGTTTCCGGATCCAGCACATTTTGTTGCACCTGCGTAAGTGAGAGTGGAACGGGTTGGACTAAGGCTGAATATCTCGGGCTCGACGCTCGTATGCGCCCTTGTACCTGCTGGTATTCCGTCGCCAACTCGTCCAGTTGCTTCTCGAGCTCGGCTACTTTCTTTGTTGCAGTCACATCCTCAGCCAACTGAATCCGCTGCGCTGTTGATTCTCTGATGCGCCGCTGCAAGTCGTGCTCTCGTTCGAGTAACGCTGCATCAACTCCTTCACGAATGTTTTTCCGTCCTTCGGAAAGCATTTCAAGCAGCGACCGGGCACGTCCGCGCTCGCTTGCCTCGAAAGCTTTGACTACAAAACTTTCATCCTGACGGCTCGCATAGAGTCGCATCAGCAGGTCAACGTAGAAATCGTATAACCTGTGAACTGTCGCGGTATACAACGCGCGCATCTCATCGCCTGAGACTTTCGTGCGCAACGAGTCGTTAATCTCGAGTGCCTCTTCGGTGTTGCGTCGAGCCTGATCGAGATCCCCAAGGTCGCGCAAAACCCGCGCGATGTTGAAGAGCATGAGCGACTGACCAGGACGGTCGCCGATAGCGTTGCTCAATGCCAAAGCATCGTTATAGCTCTTGAGCGCTTCTTGTTTGGCTCCGGTGCGTTCCTGAAGATAGGCGATGTTGCCGAGTGTGTAGGATTCGCGATAGCGATCTTTTACTTTTCGGTTCAGGGCAAGAGCTTGCCGGCTCGCTTCAAATGCTCCATTTATATCTCCCGACGATGCACGAGCCATTCCGATCTCCGAAAGCAAAGCGGCTTCGAGACGCTGATCATCTCCTATGATGCGGAGCGATTCCTGGAGGTCGCGAAGCGCCGCAGCATGATCGCCGATCGCAAGTTCGATCTTGGCGATGAGGATCAATGTGGTCGACTCACCATTTTTGTAATCGACAGCGCGGAATAAACGTCGAGCCTGTTGATAGTATTCAATTGCTCGTTTCGGCTCGCCGAGTTTGTCGTAAACAAAACCCATTCCATTCAGCACCCTGGCCTCTTCCAGACGATCTCCGGTGCGACGAAAAAGAGGCGCGGCACGATCGTAATGTTCGAGAGCCGCCTGGCTTTCCCCATTCGCATTGTGGAGGTGACCGATGGCCGTTAGCGTTTGGGCCCGACCGCGAATGTCGTTGACTTTCTCAAACAAAGTGAATGCATGTGCATAGCTGGTTGTGGCTTGTTGAGTATTGCTTAAATCCGAGAAGCTGTATCCGAGGTAAAGCAATGTTTGCGCCTGGCCTTTATCGTCTTTCAGATCTTCCCAAATCGATAAGGCCTGCTGGTATTGTTCAATCGCTTTCTCCGGGTCGCCGCGAAAGTAATAGACTTCTCCAATATTATTGAGAGCTTGTGCTTCGCCCGCTCGATTTCGCGAGTCGCGACTGAGCTTCAATGCTCCATCACACTGCTCCCACGCTTTATCGATGTCGCCGAGTAAAGCGTACAGGGGGCTGAGCTCATTTCGTGTCTCGAGGTTGCAACGGACACTGCCAAGAGTTTCACAGAGCTTTTGCGATCGGACGAAGTATTCAAGAGCTCTTTGCGAGTCTCCGAAGCCGGAATAGAGTCGGCCAATTCGTCTAAGCACAGTTCCCTGTTGTTCCATATCGTCAACTGTCTTCCAAAGCGCCAGGGCGCGTTCGTACTTCGGCAGCGCCAGGCGGCACGAATCGGCATCACCTTCGGAACAAAGTTGTTCCGCTTCAGTAAAAGCCTTTGCGGCTAACTGACGCTTCTGGCCATCAGCTTTACCGCGGGACGGAGCTAACGGTTTAGGAACCTGTGCCGGCGCGAGAAGCGCCGGCGCAGATGTCGAGTAGAGCGCGACCAACATCGCACAGCAGAAACATGTCCCGAAACGCAGCTGACAATTCGGCTTGAACACTTACAATATCAATTGTGAACAACGTTGCCAGTTAACTCAGGACTTGAGTGTGCTCGTCGAAGAACGATCACCAGGCGCAGTTGTAAGGTCTTCGACCGCCTCCGGAGTCCTCTGGGCCTCCTGAGTACCCTGCGGATCCTGAGGTTGGGCATCATAATCCGGGATCTCCGTCTCCGGACACTCACAAGGCACAAAATCGATGGCCGGGTTTTTCATGCTTCCCACCTTGTTGCCTAAAACCCGGTTATACGTCGGCGCGTTCTTGTTGTCTGTCCATAGAAAATCGAAGTTCTTAATCACTGGATTGAAGAACAATTCTCCCTTCACTACCTCCGCGTTCTCCCCTGCGGTGGGACAAGGTCGTTTGACTCGTCGCGTCACGTCGATATATTTGAGCAGAAATTTTTCCCAATTAGTGGCTTTGGCAAACTCCAGTTCCTTATAGGTATCAACTACTTTGGACCATGGGAAATACACCGAAAGACCATAAGAATACTGCACAGCGGGGCCGCTGTAACAAGACTTTAAGATCATCCCGTTAGCCGGGTTCGGAGCTTCACCATTGATGCTGTCACCCCTTAGGATGTTCTTTATTTTTTTACAGGCTGGTCTGATTAGGTCTTCGGCTTTACCTTCGTCAACGTCGAACCCCCTCATGACACGCGAGCCCGTGGGGTTGACTGGATCCTCCGCCGAGCCCCGATCGAGTAGATCACAAAAGTCGTAGAGATCGACATATTGGTCATCCTTGTAGGATTGCGCCTCCCAATGAGCAAGCACAACACTTCTCATCGTTGTCGGCTCCTCGATCCTCTTAATCAATATGTTCGCAAGATCCTTGATCGCGCGCGCAAGGTCTTCACACTTACTCAAATCGCATGCTGACTGATCGACAGAGCGACCCGCCGGCAAAAAGTCCTTATAATAGTTGACGTAACGCTCAACGATTACTTTGGCCAGGACGTCCGGCGTAATCTGACAATTAGTCAGTACGGCTGAGAGGATTTGCTCGTAGGGCCATCCGGTATTAGGCTCGAACCCTTCGGCTCCTACGAGATACCTCACATTGTGGCGTAGCTCATATGCGATCTCGGCCATGCTCATCATGCAGCTATCGAGTCCCAGAATGTCGACCATGAAATCCTCACCAGCTTGGCTGCCAAACTCCGCAGCCAGGTCATGCTTTACTTCATCAAATACCCACTGAATCTTGGGGATACTGAGTTTGTCAGGCGTTTCGACATCACGTGAAAGAAAATCACTGATAATGCCATTGCCGTGGCCTGACAAAACAACGAGGTATTTCCTGGCGAGGTCGTATTTGATAATCGATTCCGAGATAAAGTCTTTCAGCACTCCGCGATAAGAAGTCTCTGTCGTATCTATTTTCTCGCGCTCGTCTGTCTTCAGAATGCCATCTCCATCACCTCTGGTAAGAACGTAGCGCAACTCATCGCCTCCTAAACCACTTGCATCCAGTTGTGCAACGACTTTGACCTTTGCATCAACCTCGTCGTCGAGGTCGTAAGTGTAGACATTGTTCGCGCCGACTGGCCGAGCTCGTTTCAGTCCCTTGAGAGCAAAGACGCACTCCTCTGCCAGATTGTTTTCGCCGGCGAGATAGAACAGCGCATTCCAATACCTAATTGGTATTTCTGGTGGTATTTCTGGTTGTAATTCGTCGGGGTCGGTCATGGGGGTTTTCCTCTTGTTTTAAAATTTTTTGAGCCAGGGGGGTCAGAGTTTCTGCTGCCTCATTGTTATGTGGTAAAACCGCGGAAAGTATTTCGTACAGGAATAAAGTAGTTACGTTGATTAGGTGCGTTTATAGTGCCACAAAGAAGGACAAATGCACAGATTTATGGGGGGTCTACGACTTGAGGTATTTGTCCACGTCTGCGGCGGCTTTGCGGCCGTCGGCGATGGCCCAGACGACGAGGGATTGGCCGCGTTCGATGTCGCCGGCGGCGAAGACGCCGGGGACGTTTGTCATTTTGTTTGCATCAACTGCAACGAGGCCTTTTGTGTTTATGCTCAAGCCGAGCTGAGAAATGAGACCTTCTTTGTCAGGACCGAGAAATCCCATCGCGAGCAACACGAGTTGCGCCGGCCAAATGCGCTTCGTGCCTGGGACTTCGTTGAATGAGGAATCGATCTCGACTGTTTCAACGGCCTCTAGTTTATTCTCGCCAATGAAGCGACGTGTCATGACGGAGTAGCAACGCGGATCTTTGCCGCTCAATGCAATTGCTTCGTCATGTCCGTAGTCGACGCGATGGACCTTTGGCCATTGCGGCCACGGATTGTCCGCCGCGCGTTCGAATGGTGGCTGCGAAAGGATTTCAAATTGGACCAGACTGCGGCAGCCGTGTCGCAGCGCAGTGGCGATACAGTCCGTGCCGGTGTCGCCGCCTCCGATTACGATCACGTCTTTATCTTTCGCGGAGATGAAGTCGTGTGTCGTACCGTCTAAGAGACTTTTCGTATTCGCACGGAGAAACTCCATCGCGAAGTGAATGCCTGGCAGACTTCGATTCTCAACAGCAAGATCACGCGGACGGCTCGCTCCACCGCACAGCACAAGGGCGTCAAAGTCATTCAACAACCGATCAGCCGGATACTCGCGACCAACGTCGGTGTTAGTGACGAATTCGATACCTTCTGCGGCGAGTAGATCCACACGACGTTGAACGATCGACTTGTCTAGCTTCATGTTTGGAATGCCGTACATGAGCAAACCGCCAATACGGTCCGCTTTCTCAAACACAGTCACCGCGTGCCCGGCTAAGTTAAGTTCCGCCGCGCAAGCCAAGCCTGCTGGACCAGATCCAATAACTGCCACTTTCCTTCCCGTGCGACGCTGCGGCGGACGCGGAACAATCCAACCTTCATCGAAACCGCGGTCGACTATCGCACACTCAATCGACTTGATTGTCACCGCCTCGTCTGTAATCGCACGCACGCACGAACCTTCGCACGGCGCGGGACAAACTCTCCCCGTGAATTCCGGAAAGTTGTTTGTCTTGTGCAGGAGCTCGAGCGCGGCTTGCCAACGGCCGCGGTGAACAAGGTTGTTCCAGTCAGGAATCAGGTTGTTGAGCGGACAACCTGATGCAGCACCGTTGAGTAATTCACCGGTGTGACAGAACGGGATGCCGCAGTCCATACAACGGCCGGCTTGTTCGTGCAGCGTCGAATCAGCAAGGTGCGTGTGAAACTCGTTCCAATCGTGAACGCGTTCCACAGGCGGTCGCAACACTGGAAGAACGCGTTCATGCATGAGCGACTGCCACTTTCTCGAGCGCTCGGGCATAGTCGTTTGGCAGTACGCGCACAATCTTCTTGATGAAATGCTCCCAGGCGACGAGGATCTCGGTAGCGCGGCGACTGCCAGTCTGCTCGGCATGACGAAAGATCATGTCTTTAACAAACTCAATCTCAGTCTGATCGTCGAGCGAGGTCAACGAAACCATCTCCAGATTGCAGGACTTCCCAGCCACTCGATTGTCATCGACGAGATAAGCGATACCGCCTGACATACCAGCCGCGAAGTTTCGACCTACCTGGCCCAACACCACCACGCGTCCGCCAGTCATATACTCACAACCATGATCGCCAACCGCTTCAACCACCACATTCGCGCCACTGTTCCGCACACAAAACCGCTGGCCCGCGATACCGTTGATGTAAGCCTCGCCACCCGTCGCACCGTAAAACGCAACGTTACCGATGATGACGTTTTCTTCCGCAACGAAGGTGGAATTCTTTGGCGGAACGACAATGATCTTTCCCCCTGACAGACCTTTGCCGAGGTAGTCGTTTGCATCTCCCTCGAGTCGCAGTGTGATCCCTTTGGGAATGAAGGCGCCGAAACTCTGACCCGCAGATCCTTTGAAACGGAGTTGAATCGTGTCGTGCGGGAGACCCGCTGGTCCATACTGGCGCGTGACTTCGCTTCCGAGTCTTGTTCCGACAGCACGATGAACATTGCGAATCGGAAGCGTTGCTGACACAGGTTCACCCTTCTGCAACGCAGGCCGGCAAAGATCGAGCAGCACTTTATTATCAAGTGTGTTTTCGAGATCGTGATGCTGTGCTGTTTGGCAGTAACGGCCAACACTCGCAGGAACATCGGGCTTATGTCGCAGCGGTGATAGATCAAGACGCCGCGCTTTCCAGTGGTCGATCTCCGCCATTTGCAGGCACTCCGCGTGGCCCACCATCTCGTTGATGTTGCGAAAGCCGAGTTGGGCCATCAACTCACGCACTTCCTCCGCGACAAACATCATGAAGTTGACCAGGTGTGATGGATCTCCGGTGAACTTTGCTCGTAGTTTTGGATCCTGCGTGGCCACGCCAACCGGACACGTATTCAGGTGACAGGCGCGCATCATGATGCAACCGAGCGTGACAAGTGGCGCAGTCGCAAAGCCAAACTCTTCCGCGCCAAGCAACGCGGCCACAACTACGTCACGACCTGTTTTCAACTGTCCGTCAGTTTCGATCGTGATGCGACTACGCAGGTCGTTCAACACGAGGGTTTGGTGCGTTTCGGCCAGACCGAGTTCCCAGGGCGCGCCCGCGTGCTTGATGCTGGTCAGCGGTGAAGCGCCCGTGCCGCCGTCGTAACCACTAATCAGAACGACGTCGGCACGGGCCTTCGCTACGCCGGCAGCGATTGTCCCCACACCCGCTTCGGCTACAAGTTTCACGCTAATCCGCGCCTCGGGATTTGCATTCTTGAGATCAAAAATTAGTTGGGCCAGATCCTCGATGGAATAGATGTCGTGATGCGGTGGTGGTGAGATGAGTCCGACACCGGGAGTCGAGTGTCTGACGGTCGCGATCCATGGATAAACTTTATCTCCGGGCAGTTGACCTCCTTCGCCCGGCTTGGCGCCTTGTGAGATTTTTATCTGAAGCTCCTGCGCATTGACGAGATAGTGACTCGTAACTCCAAACCTTCCTGAAGCGACTTGCTTGATTGCGCTGTTGCGCGAATCGCCATAACGCTCCGGGTCTTCGCCGCCTTCACCCGTATTGCTCTTGCCGCCAATACGATTCATCGCGATCGCGATCGACTCGTGCGCTTCCTTGCTTATCGAGCCGTAAGACATCGCGCCTGTTTTGAAACGTTTGACGATCGCTTCGGCGGACTCGACTTCTTCAATTGGGACTGGCGGACGCGTTGCTCGCAGCTCCATCATTCCGCGCAAGGTACAAGGAGATTGCTCATTGACGAGCGCGCTGTACTCTTTGAAGGTTGCATAACTCCCGGTGCGACACGCAGCTTGCAGTTTGTGAATAGTCAAAGGATTGAAGAGATGTGGCTCACCGTCTTTGCGATATTGATAGTGACCGCCGCTTTCGAGTGTTGGTTGCTCGACAAACGCCGCCGCGTGTCTGCGTCGCACTTCCTCAGCAATCACATCGAGATTTGCACCACCGATGCGTGAAGGCGTCCACGTGAAATATTTGTCGATAAGGTCCTGGGCCAGGCCGACGGCTTCGAAGATCTGCGCGCCACAGTATCCCTGTGTGGTTGAGATACCCATCTTCGAGATGACCTTGATGATGCCTTTGTTTATCGCATGCACGTAGTTGTGCAGCGCGGCATGTTCGTCGTGAAGAGTCTCAAATACAAGATAGGGATTAATCGCAGCAGCACCATAGCCTAGCAGTAAAGCGAAGTGATGTACTTCGCGCGGCTCGCCGCTCTCAACTATCAGACCAACTTGCGTGCGTGTGCCTTCGCGAATCAGGTGGTGATGAACAGCGCCCGCAGCAAGGAGTGCGGGTATTGGCGCCATCTCGGCGTCGATGTTGCGGTCCGAGAGGATTATAAGATCGTAGCCCGCTTTGATCGCCGCGCTCGACTGTTCGCAAATGCCGTCGAGTGCGTTTGCTAATCCCTTGCCCGCCGTGGCCGCCTCAAAAACGATTGGAATAGTCAAAGACTTGAATCCTGACTTGCCCCATGGACCATCTGAATCGCCGAGCAGTCGCAGCTTCTCCAGTTCTTCATTAGTCAGAATCGGAGACGACAAACGGATCTGTCGCGCGCACTCCGGCGACGGCTCGAGCATGTTTGCCTCTGGACCAACGCACGTATCGGCTGACATCACCAACGCTTCGCGGATTGCATCGACGGGCGGATTCGTTACTTGTGCGAAGAGCTGCTTAAAGTACGTGTAAAGCAACTGCGGACGTTCAGACAGGATCGCGAGTGGCGTGTCAGTCCCCATCGAACCAACAGGCTCGCTTCCGGTTGCGGCCATCGGCTCGATGAGTAATCTCAACTCTTCGTACGTGTAACCAAAAACACGTTGGCGTTGGAGAATTGTTTCAGTGTTGGTTGTATGAACGTAGGGCGGCTCAGGCAGGTGGTCCAACGCGATCATATTTGCGTCGAGCCATTCCTGGTAAGGATGTTCGCGAGCGAGAGTTTCCTTTAGTTCGTCGTCGCCGATGATGCGCCCGTGATTTGTGTCCACGACGAACATATTGCCGGGTTTAAGACACCCCTTCTCCACGATCCGCTCGGCAGGGATATCGAGCACGCCGACTTCCGATGCCATCACAACCAAATCATCGTTCGTGATGTAGTAACGCGCCGGACGAAGTCCATTGCGATCGAGCAACGCACCGACTGTGAATCCATCGCTGAAGACGATCGCGGCTGGACCATCCCAAGGCTCGGTAATCAGCGAGTGATATTCGTAGAAGGCTCGCTTTTCCTTACTGATGGACGCGTCACCGGTCCACGGCTCGGGGACCATCATCATGAGCGCGTGCGGCAGCGAACGGCCCGCAAGCAAAAACATCTCGAGAGCGTTGTCGAACATTCCCGAGTCGCTCGCGTCGGTATCGATTACGGGCAACACTTTTTGCAGGTCATCGCCGAACAAACGCGACGCAAAGCGACTTTCGCGTGCGTGCATCCAGTTGACGTTGCCACGCAGCGTGTTAATTTCGCCGTTGTGTGCGACGTAGCGATATGGATGTGCACGCGCCCAATTCGGAAAAGTGTTGGTGCTGAAGCGCGAATGGACAATGGCGAGTGAAGAAGTTAGCGCGTCGTCAACCAGATCGGGATAGAATCGCGGCAATTGACTCGCGGTTAACATTCCTTTGTAGACGAGAGTCTTGTACGAGAGACTCGAGATGTAGAAGCCCTCGATGCTCGATCGTTTGATCTCACGAGAAACACGACGGCGGATCACGTAGAGCTTGCGTTCGAAAGCCGCGTCATCATTGAGTTCATTATTCCTGGCAATAAAGATCTGGCGGACGTTTGGCTTTGACTCGCGTGCGGTTGGACCAAGAGTCGAGTCGTCTGTGGGAACATCGCGCCAGCCGAGTACGTCTTGACCTTCCTCTGCTACGATCTGCTCCAATATCGCTTCGCACTGCTTTCGCGGTGCGTCGTCGACAGGCAGGAAGACCATACCGGCGGCGTAATGTCCAAACGCGGGGAGTTCGAACAAACATTGCTTCTTGAAGAATTCGTGCGGCGATTGAATCAGGATGCCGGCGCCGTCACCGCTATTCGCGTCACAGCCCGACGCCCCTCGATGCTCCAAATTAAGCAAAACCTCAAGCGCATTCTTTACAATTCGATGCGATCTTCGCCCCTTGATGTCAGCGACAAAACCCACGCCACAAGCGTCGTGCTCGTAGCGTGGGTCGTACAGACCCTGTTTTGGCGGTGCATTTTTCATCGACCAGGAGCTCGCCTGACTACAACACCTATGCCAAGCCACAAAGAGGCACAAACAGCACAAAACACCGCTTCTACAGGGCTTATTCGAGCGACAAATTTGTAGGTTCAAGATGAGTGGCCTACAAGAATGTAAGTGTCGTTTATGCGCCCATAAAACTTTTGACTTTGACTTGCAAAGAATTGCACTTCAACATGCGCCATCCATCATGGTTGCTACCGAGCGAATAGCGAAAAGTCCGGAACTGCTCTCGCGCGAACGGCGCGAAGTGCGGAAGCTCGGCTCCCTCCTGGAGATCAGTCGACTGCTCGCTGACACAAGCAATTTGAAAACAGCCTTCGCGGCCACGCTCGAAACGCTCGGACGTCATCACGGCATGATTCGGAGTTTTGTGATGCTGCTGGATGCGGCGAACGAGAAGATTCGTATCGAAGCGAGTTACGGTCTCAATGAAGACTCCACACATCGCGTCACTTATCGCGTCGGCGAAGGCGTGATCGGACGGGTCGTGCAAAGCGGAAAACCCGTCGTGGTACCGCAAACGAGTCGTGAACCACTGCTGCTAAACCGCCTGCGCTCTCATGAAGAACACACGACGCGCAAGGAAGTCAGTTTCATCTGCGTGCCGATTGTGATCGGAGGCAAGGCTGTGGGCGTGCTCGGCGCCGACCGCGTCTATAAAGAAGAGCGCGACTATGATCGCACCACGAAGTTTCTCAGTGTAACTGCGGCGATGATCGCGCAGGCGCTCAAGGTCAGAGAACGCATCGAGGCAGACAAAAAGCGCTTGCTCGACGAGAACATTCATCTCAAGCAGGAGCTGCGCGAACGCTACGATTTTGGCCAGATTGTCGGCAACGCGAATCCAATGCGCCTCGTCTACCAACAGGTAACACAGGTCGCGCGCACAAACACCACTGTGCTGCTGCGCGGCGAGTCGGGCACCGGCAAGGAGATGATTGCCCACGCAATTCACTACAACTCACTGCGCGCCAGCAAACCGTTCGTCAAAATCAGTTGCGCGGCGCTTCCTAACACGTTGATTGAATCGGAGTTATTTGGTTACGAGAAAGGTGCTTTCACCGGCGCTCAAACGCGCAAAAAGGGCAGATTTGAACTAGCAGACGGCGGCACTTTGTTTCTCGACGAGATCGGCGATCTCGATCTGACGACACAAGTGAAACTGCTGCGCGTGTTGCAGGAGCGCGAGTTTGAACGGCTTGGTGGTGTCGATACGATCAAAGTAAACGTCAGGTTGATCGTGGCCACGAATAAGGATCTCGAGGAAGCAATTAAGCGGTCGCAGTTTCGCGAGGATCTTTACTACCGTCTGAACGTCTTCACGATCTTCATGCCGCCGTTGCGTGAGCGCAAGCCCGACATTCTTTTGCTCGCCGAGCATTTTGTCGAGAAGTTTGAGCGTGAACACAGCAAGAGCATCAAGCGCATTTCGACACCCGCGATCGACATGCTCACGAGTTATCACTGGCCCGGCAACGTGCGCGAGCTCGAGAATGTTATCGAGCGGGCGGTTCTGATTTGCGATTCAAACGTCATTCACGGTCATCACCTGCCGCCATCGCTGCAAACTGCCGAAGGCACCGATACGGTCACTCGCCTCTCGCTTACGTCGGCGATGGAAGCTTACGAGCGCGACTTGATCCAGGATGCGCTCAAGACCTCACGTGGGAACCGTGCGAAGGCGGCAAAACTGCTCGACAGCACTGAACGAATCATCGGTTATAAGGTCAAAAAATATGGGCTTAGGTGCGAACGCTTCCGGTCATAACTCCAACCTACATTCCTGTCGGTCAATTCAGCACGTCCTACAAATTTGTAGCCTCGGATAGCCACGGATTATCCAGATTCAATTTATTAACGCATGTGTAATCTCTGGATTGCAGATTGCTATGTAGTGAGATGTTCAAACACAGAAGAGAGCTTTGCTATCAAGAACTGCACTTGGAAGAGGTCAGTACCGTAACGCGGTAGCGTCGGGTGGGTCGGTAAGCAATATCCGTAAATTATTGATCCCCAACAGCGACCCGACGCTACCGCGTTACGGCTGACCTCTTCCAACATTGACTATGGAGCTAAAGCCATCAAGGAGAATCAAGGTGTCGAAGTTAACTAATGTTGTACCCACTCAAACCACTCGCGAACTTTTGCGGATCGTGCGTGCGGCGCAGCCCATCCCGCGCGTTGCTGTTGCGCGGCGACTCGGTGTTCATCGCCGGCGGATCACGGTGCTCGTAAAACCGTTGCTCGACTCAGGCGTCCTGCGTGAAGGCACGCCCGAACTATCGGCACGTCGCGTTGGCCGGCCGCCGATCGGATTGTCGTTGCGCGCGGAGAATCATTTTTTAGTCGGCGTAAATCTCGGTGTCAGCCAGACGCAAGTTGGTGGCGCGACAGTTGACGGCAAAGAGATCTTTGAAGAGACGTTTGAAACTCCAAACGATCCGGAGACTGCAATCGCACAGATCCGATCATCGATTCGTCGTCATCAACGTGATTTGCCGGATCGTGAGTTGGTGGTGGTGGGTATCAGTGTCGCAGGACCGACGGATGTTGAAGAAGGCCGGCTTCTTTATGCTCCGCACCAGGGCTGGAGAGATGTACCCGTAGCGAAGATGCTTGGGCTGAAAGTCCCTGTGATCGTCGAGAACAATGCGACGGCCGCAGCGATCTACGAATCGCAACGACGGCGACGACGCGGCACAACCCGCACTGCCGGTGATTTTGTGTTGGTTCGTGCGGGAACGGGAATCGGAGTCGGACTCGTTGTGGGCGGAGAAGTGTTTCGCGGCGCAACGGACATCGCCGGTGAGTTTGGACACATGACGATCGTTGCCGGTGGAAAGTCGTGCCCCTGCGGCAATCTCGGTTGCTGGGAGCGATATGCGTCAGCGGCGAGCGCCGTCGAACTCTATCGCGGTGAAACTAATCGCGCCCGACACAATGCGCCATTACGCTTCATTGACTTAGTCGCGCGTGCAAATGCGGGCGAGCGGCGCGCGCAAATGACACTCGATCGCGTCGGAACTCATCTCGGCATCGGTATCGGAAATGTAATCTGCGGACTCGGCGTGCCCCACGTCGTATTGAGTGGCGACCTGGTTCACGGCTGGAAATTCATCGAGGCTCCGGCACGCGCGGCAATCGCACGCTCACTCTGCGGACGACTCTCAACCTGGTCACTCGTAGCCGGTGAATCACATGGGTCAGAATTGGGCGGCGCTCTGGAAGTGGCGATCGAACACTATCTCCTCACCGTGATGGAAAGCAGCAAGGTCGCGGCATAACTCTTCAAAAAATTGGAATCTACAAAATTTGGTCCAAGATTAACCTTGGACCATCCTCGATCATCTGCTTGCAGACAACCTTGCAGTGTCGCTAAGAATCTCACCAACCCTCGTTAACAAAATTAGACAATCTATGAAGCCTACCCTTCAAATCGTTACTCGTGATGAAGCGGAAAGTTTGCCGGTGCTTGCCACGGCGACAGACGTGCGCGAAGTGATTCGTTTCTTGAAACATCATCCCGAAGGAATCACTGCCGTACAGGCGACCGATGCGTTTCGAAAACGACTCTTCGATGCGCGCAAAGTTTCTGCATACGAATTCTGGAAAATTATTCTGAGAAATGGCGATCGGTTGAAGTTGACTCCGTTGGGTTGGGAACTTGCGAAGTGTTTGAATCCGGAAGCAAAAGTTTATCGCACGGTGCTCGGCAATACCGCGCCGTATCACGAAGGCTTGGAATGGATTCAGGAACAGGAGCTGGACCTCGTCACGCATATTGATATCGGTGAGTTTTGGCGCGAGCACCACAGCCAGGTCCTTCAAGGCAACAGTGAAGAACAACTCGAAGCACACGCCGCAAGTTTCTTCCACATTTGTCATGAAGCCGAAGTTGGTACGCTTACGGTGGGCAGGAAAGGACAGCCCACCAGACTTCATATCAATCCGGAAGAACTCGATTCATATCTGACCGGGCTCACTCCCGCTGACGAGAAAATCGTCGCGCATAGCACGTCTACGTCTACGCCGCGAGTTTTCATCTCACACGCAGCTACATCAAGCCTGGTGAGACACGTCACTAATGCCCTCGAACTCGCCGATCTGAACTTTGAGACCATCGATCGTGCCGCAAGTGATGAATGGTCCCTCGACAAAACGCTGGCGGTGCTCAAACGATGTCAAGCAGGTGTGATCGTGATTACAGAAGTAAATGGACGAGTCAGCGATCTGTTGTTGATTCAGCTCGGCGCTGCGCTCGTCCATTTCGGAAGCAGGTTATTGCTGGTGGTGAAAAAAGGCTTAACGTTGCCGCCGGATTTTGCTGGCGCCTCCCGCTGCGATGTTGAAGATACGCTTACCTGGGACTCAGGCCTCGAGTTGATGAGAGCATTGAAACGACTTAAGGTTGAATAACCTCTCCGTTCGCGACCTTGTCGATCACCTTGACGATTTCTTCCGTGTGCTGCAATCCGTAAGTCGTGGTCCAAACACCGCTGCGATCGTTTCCGATCACAACCAGCGACTCGTGCATGTCCGTTCCGAGGTCTTCAGTAACCACGTCCCGCAAAACCTTTCTGACGTCTGCCACTTCACCAGTTAACAAAGTCCAGCCGGCGTTCACGCCGTATTCTTTCCCCCACTGACGCAGTTTTTCAGGCGTGTCTACTCGCGGATCTTTGCTAACCGAAACGATAAAGACATCGCGCCCCAATCGATGGCCCAGGCGATCCTTTAACTTCACGAGCGCTCGCGCCTGCATCGGACAGATAGCTGTACACTCGGTGAAAAACCCGTGGATTAATACCACCTTGCCTTTGATCAGATCCGAATAGAACTTCACTTTCTTTCCATTCTGATCAGTGAGGCTGAGATCAGGAATCTCCGCACTGGTCAGCGTCAGTACGATTCTTCCTGATCTCCTTTCGCGTGGCTCCTGTCCAAAGAGACAGGCCAATATCAAAACCGCAGCAATTGTAAAAACTCTCAAGTTCCCTCCTTAGAAACTCGATGCGTTGCCGCCGAGGCGAACAAATCCTGCCCACGATGAACTGCCGGCGGTTGACTGAACGTTGTAGTAGAGCGCGTTATCCAATCCTCTAACCACTACTGACAACTTTCCGTTGGCATTCTGAGCCGGCGCTGCTCCCGACGTCAGACCACCGCCAAGTGAGATCCACGACGACCAGAAATTTCCTGACGGTGTGGTCTGCCAGATGTGTTGCAGCGTGTTGTCCATAGCGCGTGAGAAGACCTCGAGTCTGCCGTCGCCATTGATTCCGACAGTCGGAGGCGAGTTAAGACTACTTCCGAGACTGGTATGATTGGACCAACCTCCGGGTGCACCAGGAGCCTGTTTGATGTAGACGAGGGCTCCACCTCCCATGCCCGCCTCGCGATAAAACACCTGTAGTAAACCATCGGTATTGCGGGCGACATCCGGCTTCACAGCATCAAGAAATCCGCCCAGGCTAAACCAGCCTGACCACGTCGTGCTGCCCGCACTCGTTTGCCAGGTGTGATTCAACGCATTGTCCGTCAAGACTGCGAACACCTCGAGTCTGCCATCGCTATTCACGCCGATAGCCGGATCCGAGATGAGGGCGCCGAAGAGATTCTGCGGCGTGGTCCAGGTGGTCGAGCCCGCCGAATTTTGCGCAAACGTATAAAGCAGGTTGTCACCACCACGATAGACGGCCTGTAGTTTTCCATTCGTATTTCGTGCGACGGCAGGATCTCCCGCGGCCGAACCACCGAGTGGGAACCAACCGGACCAGCTGCTGCTGCCGGGTGTAGTTTGCCACTGGTGATAGAGCCCGTTGTCAGTGCCCTTCACGAATACTTCGACTCTGCCATCGGAGTTCGCGATCGCAACTGGATTTGAAGTGCCAACACCTCCCAGACTGATCGGTCCTGTCCACGTGCTTGCGCCCGCGGAGGTTTGCACGAAGTAATAGATTGCGCCGTCCGCGCCTTTGTAGAACACCTGCAAACGTCCATCGAGGTTTCTTGTCATTCGCGAACCAACGTCGGAGAGCGGGAACGTTGCCGATCCACCCGGTGCGTTCACCTTGATCATCTTCGACACCGAAGGCACACCGTTCGACATGACAAACAACATGTAGTAACCCGGCGGGCAGATATTTCCCGAAGTGGGAATCGTGAGGGTCAGATTAGTGGTGCTCGGCGCGAGGGGAGTCAGCACCACACGTCGCTGATCGAAGTTCAGGCCGTGAGTTACACTCGGCAATTTCATGAGTGCTGCCGAAGTTACTTGTGTGCCACTACTGATCGCGACATTGAAAGTTTCACCAAGGTTAACCGAGGCCGGCGCTGTATTGATTACTGGTCGCGCCGCCATCGTTCCGTTTCCGTTAAAGAGATAAGGTGGTGAAAAGATCTCCACGTCGTTGTGGCCGTAGTGTCTGCATGCTACCGGATCATTCGGTGGATTACCGGAGCAGGTAACTATGGCGTTGTAGTTGGGATCTACTGTCACGTCGCCATTGGCAGCAGGCAAGCCGCCTCCGCCGATGAGCACTCGCGCGTCAGGAAGAAGAAGCGCGACCGAGTGATAAATACGCGGAATGCGCATCGGATTCTCGGCTAGAGGAGTCCAGACGTTGGGACTTGTCGGACTCCAGATTTCCGGCGTTTGCGCAGCGCCGGCCGCACAATTAAAACTCGGACCGGCTCCGTCGCACTTCTGACCACCGCTCGCCAGTATCTTGCCATCCGGAAGGAGAGTGGTGTTTTGATATTGGCGCTTGTGGTTCATGGTTGGACCAGCGCTGAATGTCCCTGAGCTAACGTCGTAGATAGTTGTCTCAGGCAATGTAGTTCCGTTGGACCCGCCTTCACGACCGCCAATGATCATCACTTTCTGTTGCTCGGTGTTGTAAAGCACCGACGATCCTTCAAAATGATCCCGGGGACCCCACGGAAGAGAAGAAAACACGTCGAGCGATCTGTCGTAAAACCATGCCAGTTTTCCGGCGTAGCCGAAGACTCTGCCATTGGAGGTCAAATGCAGGTACGGGTAATTGCGAATGTCCAGTTCGGCACTCGCTCGCAGCAGTTGCTCCGTGCCTGATGCACTGTAAAAGTTTGCAAACTTGTTGCTTTGAATCCTGGGTCTTCCGGTGGAGAGACGAGTTCCATCCCAATACGTGCCGGAGAAGATGGAGATGGAACCATCGCCAAGCATTAAGCTCGAGGGATACCAGCGGCCCTGTTCCATCCGCTTCGGACTCAAGGTCCAACTACTAGTCTGGAAATTGAACGTGTTGATTTCAGTCTCGCCGATTAGTTCCTGATCGGGAGTTTGCTCGTCGCGATCGTGTCCACCCGCAACCATGAGACGACCATCGGGTAAGAACGACTGGGCTGAACAAAACAGGTTTGTCGCTGATGTCGGGATCGCTCCGCTCTTCACTTTCGTTACCGGATTCCACAGGTACGTGTTGCACGAACCAGCCGTGTCGTAAGTGTCCGGATGTTTGTCTCTGCCCCAGTAGAGCAGACGACCATCGGGCAACAAGTTGATGTGAACCGGAACAGTTTCAAGGTCTTCGCAAGGACCCCATTGACCTACCTGACCGGGATTGCCCGCGGGTGGTGGTGTAAAGTCGTCGTCCTTGATGATCGCCTGGGCACTGCCATCGGCAATGATCGCGTTCACTGGACTTGAAAGCGTGACGAAGAACGTTTCGTCTGGTTCGATGATTAGGTCACTGCGCGCGAGAATATTTATGGTTCCGGTTGTTTTGCCGGGAGGAATCGTCAACGTCCCACTGGCCGCGATGTAATCGCTCGAACTGAAAGCAGTACCGTTGGAAGTGACGTAATTGACAAAAACGTTCTGGCTACTCGCGGAGGAGAGCGCTACGGTAAAGGCAGTTTTCGGTGTACCGCCGCAACTGTTCTCGATCACTTTTGCATCGCCGATTGACATTGAAATTCCCGGCGTACTGTCGTCGTTGAGAATCGTGCCGACGCCCTGATTCTCGGCGAGTGATGCGTTTACGGCGTTGGAAAGATTGACGAAGAAATTCTCGTTTGACTCGAGCACGGTATCGCCAATCACCGGTATCGATAACGGAACACTGGTTTGTCCGGGATTGAAGACAATTGTTCCGATAGCAGGAGTGTAATCACTGAAAGCTGTTGCGGTGTTATTGGCAGTCGCGTAGTTCAGACTGATCGTGTCAGAGCTTGCGCTCGAAAGCGTCACGTTGAACACTGCGGATCCGGGACCGCTACCTTCACTAACGGTCGGATCGCTGATCGAGATCGTCTGTGTACCCGGAATTTGAGCAGCATACTTGCCGCCGTGATCCCATGTTGCTCTGCCGCTGAATAACGTGAACGCCATTCCGTTCAGTATTCTGCCTTCAAGACCGACGAGAGCGGCCGGCACTTCGAGTCGCACCCACTGTCCGGTCGGTGGCAACGGACCCATATTTCTCCGACTGACTGTTCCTTCAACGCCCCAACCGATCTGGCTCGCGCCCCAATAAGCACGGTGGTCCCACGAGCCATCATTCCATTGCAGCATTACCTGCGTAGGTGGATTTGCCGGATCGAGAAACACGTGCGCGACGAGAGTGTCGCCCGCATTGACCATCAGTGTTTGGGTGGCGTTGGTGAAGAAGTGTTGGTGAACGTCGTTGTTTACGATGTTTGAAGTGTGAGCTTGCGAACCTGAAAGCGGAATCGGGTTAAAGCAGGTCCAGTTCCAACCTTCATTCGATCCCTGTGGTATCGCGCCGGTCGGAAGCGAATCGCCGACCCAAACCGTGTCTTCCGCAACCGTGCCGTTTTCCCACGCCTCAATCTCGACGAGACGGCTCCAATTGTTTGCGAAAGTCGTGTAATTGACTCCTTTGTTGACGGCGACGCGAATGGCGTTTGTCGTGATCGGTGAGAACCGAAACTGGCGACGAACTTTGTTGTTTGCTGTTACTTTTCCACCCGGAACCGTTTTCCACGTCGTGTTATTAACGAGGTACTGCACGTCGTAGTCGGTCATTCCCTGCCCGGTATTGTCGGCTGTGTTGAAGGTCTCATTGATATCCGGATCGTTGGTCTTGGTGGCGAATCCGTCCCGCAACGTGTAGACGTCGATCTCGGTGATGCGGCGCGAGATGCCACTGAAGAAATCAATTCGCACCCAGTCTACGGAGTAAGTATTTTCAGTGGCATCGTTCCAGCCGCTCCCGAACCCGCCGCGTCCCCAGTTGAAACCGGTGCGATCGCCATCGATAACGGCGCTCGGCGAATAAAGGGCGTTGAGAGTTGACGTCGCACTTGCCGTAGATCCACTTCCGGTGGCAGCGATGTTGAAACCTGGAGTGCGGCCGAATGCCTCAATCTCGACAATGCGGCTGAAGTTCAATGCAGATGTAAAGCGAGCGGCGCCGTGAACCTGTACACGCACCATATTTGTTGAAACTTCAGGAAACGAGAACTGTCGCCAGACTCTATTGTTGTCGCGGACAATTCCGTTCGGAACAGTCACCCACATTGCGCCGTTCCAGTATTGAACTTCAAACTCGGTGATACCGTTGCCGCTGTTCTCACAGGTGCTGAAAGTTTCCGTGAGCGTTGGCGCCGCCTGATTGTCCTGGAAGTTATCACGCAGTGTGAAGACGTTGATCAGATTCACAAAGGTAGCGGCAGGAAAAGTGACCGTGAGGATGTCGCTGGAATAATCGCCCTGCGTGCTGTCGTTCCAACCACCGCCATTACCCCAGTTTTGAGCTTTGCGATCGCCGTTGATGACGGCCGCAACCGGAAAGCTATTGCTGTGTTGTGACGAGGCCGACGGGATTCCGCCATTTGCCTGGGACGCAACGTTTATCGGGGTAGGCGCCTGCATCGCATAGAGACTTCGCAGTGGTAACGCGCTATTGCCGGTTGCCGGTGCTTGCTTATCTGTTTTTTCGGATGTCGCAGTAGCAGGAGTTGCGACTGTGGCTTCTGTTATTTCTTTGAGTCTCCCCGAGACATTGCTGCTGAAAGCAAACGTGAGCATACCGAGGATCGCGAGAACCAACGCACAAGTAACTATCAAATAACGATGCATAAGGGGCCTCTCTTTCGGAACGGAGTTGGGCTCCGCGATTCGCAAGCACCGTTCCCAGAGACGTGCAGATCATGGAAGTGTTTGTAATGAGAAGGGATGCGAGACTTTGACGTTGATGAGTGAGTGTCGTAATTAAACCAGAGATTCCAAAAATATAGGATGGTAAGCTAACGGAAAGGGATATTTTCGCGCAAAGTCTTTGCGCCGTTGCGTGAGAAATCTTCTCCGCAGATCACCACTAACCGTCCACGGGTTCATGGCTCAGTGCTTGCAAGTGATGTTGTTTGAAACTTCACTCTCGTATGTTTGAGGAACACCTTCTGAACGTTCTGAACATGCGCACAGGTTTAGTTCACAGTTCTGAATACAGGATTACGATCAAGGAGGGAATAGAATGAGTACAACACTGGGTCAAACAAACTATGGCAGCACTCAAATGAGTCAGAGTCATGAAGAGGGGACGGTCGCACGCACGATTGAAGAGCAAACGGCCAAGATCCCGTCGGATGTGTTTCTATGGGCGGCAGTCGGATCTATGGGTGCATCGGCAGTTTTTCAGTTGATGGGAAAGAAGAACGCGAGTCTGTTTGTTGGTGACTGGGTAGCGCCTTTGCTGCTATTCGGCGTTTACAACAAGATCGTGAAGACCATGGGGTCTGATCGTCAGCATTAAAAGAGTAAGCCACAGATAAACTCGAACTCATCGCGTTTATCTGTGGCTATTTCTTTCTAATGAACAACGGTGTAGTTGTCGTCTTTCGCTGCACCGTCTCCATTCCAATCAGGTTTCAGAACAACCTTGATGCAGTTGTCTTCCTTCTTCTTGAAGATGTCGTAGGCATGAGGCGCCTCGTCCAGACTCATCCGGTGTGTGATGACAAACGACGGATCAATGTCGCCGTTCTCGATCATCTCTAACAACGGTCGCATGTATCTTTGCACGTGCGCCTGTCCGGTTTTGATCGTGAGGGAACGTTGCATCACCGATCCTATTGGGAACTTGTCGATCAATCCGCCATAGACACCGATGATCGAGATTGTGCCTCCGTTTCGGCAACACATGATCGCTTCACGTAATGCGTGTGGCCGATCGGTTTCCAGCATCATCGCCTGCTTCATGCGATCGTAAGCGTTGATAATTCCCGGCGCGTGTGCCTCCATACCAACGTCATCGATACACGCATCAGGTCCGCGGCCGCCGGTCATGTCCATCAACGCTTCGTAAACGTTCTGCTCGCGGAAGTTAATAGTTTCGGCGCCACCATCCTGGGCCATCTTCAGACGCTCAGGCACCTCGTCGATCGCAATCACTCGCTCTGCGCCAAGCAGGAACGCACTGCGAATCGAGAACTGGCCGACAGGTCCGCATCCCCAAATCGCGATCGTGTCGCCCGGTTTGATGTCGCACATCTCTGCGCCCATGTAACCGGTCGGGAAAATGTCAGACAGGAAAAGCACTTGTTCGTCACTTAAGTGATCCGGCACCTTGATCGGGCCGACGTCAGCAAATGGAACGCGCGCGTATTCGGCCTGGCCGCCGGCAAAACCGCCGGTCAAATGCGAATATCCAAACATCCCTGAAGTTGCATGGCCAAACATCTTCTCTGCCATCCACGCGTTTGGATTCGAGTTCTCACAAAGTGAAAACATCTGTTCTTTGCAGAAGAAACACTTGCCACACGCGATCGGAAAAGGAACAACCACCCGATCTCCGACTTTCAGGTTCTTGACCTCGCGACCAGTTTCGACCACTTCGCCCATGAACTCGTGGCCAAGTATGTCGCCCTTCTGGAGCGTCGGAATGAATCCATTGTAGAGATGCAGGTCAGAACCACAGATCGCCGTGGAGGTGATCTTCACAACAGCGTCGCTCTGGTTAAGGATCTGCGGATCCGGAACTTCTTCGACGCGCATTGTCGTTTTGCCGTACCAACAGTTGGCTTTCATTGTTAGATCGTCCTCCCTTCCAGTCTGCGTTCGTTGTCTGATCGATAGTTAGTCGCCGTTTCGCTCGGCAACATCTCGGCGCCTTCAAGTTCACTGGCGGAGGCCGGTCTTCCCGGACGTTGTGACATATAGCCAGTGCCCAGCAGCGTCGCGTCTGAAACTACTACTTCGCCGACTTCCAACACTTGTTTGAAACGTCGCATGTCGTCGTCCAACTGTTGATTCGGTTCTTCACCGAACAGTTTCGCGATACCTGCACCGATGACGCCCGCGATAGGCTTGTACTCGAAATTAACTTTGACGATCGTACCTCTTCCGCCTGGGGCTTGCTCGAAACGAACGGCGCCGGCGTTATCGACGTCGGAGTTTTCCAAAGATCGCCACGTGATCACTTCGCCGGGAACGTCAGCGACGATCATCGCTTCCCATTCCACGTCCATTCCCGCCGGGCCTTTGGCCTTCCAACGTGAACGGCCTTCGCCGAGCTCAGTGACCGACTCCAGATGGCGCATAAAACGCGGCAGATTCTGAAAGTCGCGCCAGAAATGATAGACCTCCTCGAGCGGACGATTCACAACGCACGAAGCACTCGCATGAATGCCCTGTTGGCCGTTGCTGAGCTGCATCGCGCACATCACGTCGAGCGCTGTGATCGCGAGCACATTTACAGTTGCGAAAGTGATTCTTCCGGCCTTCGCGTCGGGCGCGGAACAGGCAGCGCCGAGACTGGCGAGATCAATCGCATCACCCGCGACGCGAGACCACATCGCCTCCGTTGGTTTCTTTTGAGCAAAGATTGCGATTCCCGAAGCGAGTTCGCGCAGACCGTACAGTCGTATTAAACCCGTGTGTTTGTTTGAAACACCGGAAATGTTGGCGATGGCGCGCGGCGCCAGCAGTTCTGCGAGTCCGAGACCGACGCTGAACCAACCTAAACCTTTGGCTAATCGTTTTGCACTTGAAGATTGCAAGCCTGGTCGTGCTCGCTGAATTGAATAGTTCGCGCCACTAGAGCGCGAAGATGGAAGTTCCGGATCGTTTGTTGAATCGAACGTTCCTGTTTGCTGATTTGTTGACATGGATTTCCCCCTTGGAATGAATTTCTTTATGTAGTGTCAGTCAAACACCATACCTGTGCGAATGAGTACTCGAATTGTGCTTTTTGTGACTCATTGAGTCTTCTGTGCACAACAAAATGAACGCAAAAAATTCGTTTCGAAATAAATCTTTCGTTCACTGGCAGCCTATTCTGCAAGAACGAACATGGGAGGGTTAATCATGGACAAGAAAGATAATAAAGGCGGCGGCGCCGCGACTGCTTCAAAGGCAGCAGCCAGTAAGAAGGAGGGCGAGAACGAAGCGCCTTCGCCGGGTCAGGGTGCGACTAGTTCGCAGAACCAGGGCGGCACACAGAATCAAGGTGCGACTGGTTCCAAGGGCGCGGGTATTACTCCGCAACGAAGCCATGGCGCTGTGGGTGACCCACAGAAGCAGGGCTCACAGTCGAATCAGGGTTCACAAAACGATAACGGTCAGGATCTTCTGCAACAAGCTAAACAAACAACCAGCGAAGTTGTGAATCAGGTTCAACAACGAGCAGGCGATCAGATCAACCGTGGGAAAGAAACGGCAGCGTCAGAACTGAGCACTGTAGTCAACGCAGTGAGACGTTTTGGTGAAACTTTGAATAACGAAGGCAA
>DATEIS010000404.1:0-2656 GCA_035278765.1 Pyrinomonadaceae bacterium
ACGAGAAACGAGATAACCATTTGCTTACATCTCCTCGAAGAAGACGCGTGGCAGTTGCAGACCGCAAGCCTTCAACCGTTCGGCGAAACGTGGACGAATACCCGTTGGACGGAAGCGACCCAACACAGTGCCCTCTTTATCGACACCCGTTCTCTCGTACTGGAAGATTTCCTGCATCGTGATCGTCTCGCCTTCCATACCGGTGACTTCCGAAATCGACGTCACCCGACGCGAGCCATCCGACATACGCGCAACCTGCACGACGAGATTGAGTGCCGAAGCGATCTGTTGGCGCATGGCGCGATCGGAGAGACGCATACCCGTCATCTGAATCATCGTCTCGAGACGGGCCATGGCGTCGCGCGGCGTGTTGGCGTGAACCGTGGTCAAACTGCCATCGTGACCAGTGTTCATAGCCTGAAGCATGTCGATGGCTTCGCCACCACGAACCTCGCCGATGACGATGCGATCGGGACGCATACGCAGTGCGTTCTTGACGAGATCTCTTTGTGTGACTTCACCGCGACCTTCAATGTTTGGCGGCCGCGTTTCGAGTCTGACAGTGTGCGGCTGCTGAAGCTGAAGTTCGGCCGAGTCTTCAATAGTGACGATGCGCTCGTTTTCGGGAATGTATGCGGAGAGCGCGTTGAGAAGTGTGGTTTTGCCGGCGCCGGTACCACCCGAGATCAGAATGTTCAGACGCGCAGTGACGACCATCTGCAGCATGTCTGCAATGTCTTTGGTCAGCGCGTTGAACTCGATCAACGAAGACATCTTCAGTGGATCGGAACCAAAACGGCGGATGGATACGACTGGACCATCGATCGAAAGCGGCGGAATGATCGCGTTGACACGCGAACCATCCTGCAAACGCGCGTCGACCATCGGCGACGACTCGTCGATGCGACGTCCAACTGACGAAACGATGCGTTCAATCACACGCATCAAGTGCTCGTCGTCTTTGAACTGCACATTGGTGCGCTCGATCTTGCCACGACGCTCGATGTAGATCGTTTTGTGGGAGTTAACTAGGATGTCGGAGATAGTTGGATCTTTAAGTAATGGCTCTAGTGGTCCAAGTCCGAAGAGTTCGTGTTGAACGTCGTTTACGAGTCGCTCGCGCTCGGAGACGGACAACGGCATGGCTTCCTGTGCCAGGACAGCCTCGGCCAGTCGCGAGACTTCTGCGTGGACCTGTTCCTGAGTCAGCGCTTGCAGCTTCGTCAGATCCATCCGGTTGATCAACGTCCGGTGCAGACGCGACTTCATTTCCTGGAACGAGTGCTGGCCGGTTCCGTCAGCAACGGGCGCGTTGGTGTTATTGTTGCCGATTAATCTTTCACGTAGTGCCATAGTGTTTGTTCACCTGCGGGGCTGCCGCTTAGACCTTCTCCATCGAGGCTTGAAGTTTGAAGTTCGGTTGGGCCGACTGCTTCTTCAGCAGCGAAGCCCAGAAAGGACGGCGTTTTTTCGAGTGATCGATTGGCGCAATACCGAGCGACATCTGCTCTGCTATGCGACGAATCTCCATTGCGATTTTTGAGGTGGGCTCGGCCTGCACGAGCGGAGTACCGAGATTGATCGAACCGACGGCCGTTTGATAGTCACTGGGAATAAAAGCAACCACCGGTTCACCCAGGAATTTTTCGACTTGCCTGAGATCGAGATCGATCTGCTTGCTCCAGCGGTTGACGACGATGCGTACTTTATTTCGCGGGTAACCCAAACGGTCGAAGATCTCGAGCGCTCGTTGCGTACTGCGAATCGCGGGAATATCGAGCGTCAAAACAAGAACGATCTCATCTGACTGATCGAGAGCGGCGAGAGTGATCGAGTCGAAGGTGTGTTGCGGATCAAGCACAACGTAATCGTAGTGATCGCGCAATTTCTCGAGCACTTCAAAAATGTGTTGTGGTTCGATTTCGTCAGCGGAGTCGGCTTCGCGTGGAGCAGCCAGCAACGACAAGTGCGTCGAGTGTGGAGTTAAAAGACTGTTGATGAGCGTTTCGTCGAGACGCTGGCGCTTCTCGCACATGTCTGCGATCGAATACTTCGCTTCGAGTCCTAAAAACAATGGCAGGTCGCCGGCCTGGAGATTGAGATCGACGAGCACTGTTTTCGAGTTGGTCGCGGCAGCGAGATTGGTGGCGATGAACGAAGTGCCGCATCCGCCTTTGCTGGAAAACACGGCGACCATGCGACCTTTCTTTGTCGGTGCTTCGACCTGCTTGCTGGAAAAGTCTGAAACTCGATCGAGGACCGTGCGTAGTTCTTCAACGCTAATCGGTATGCGTAAAAACTCGCGCGCCCCTGCACGCAAACTCCGCAAGATCAAATCCGGTGATGCGTCCTGAGCAGCAGAGATGAGGGCGGTGTTCGGACATTCGTGGTTCAGCTTCTCAATGAACTTGACGGCGTATTCCGCATTTGCGCCAAGCGCAATGATCGCCGCTGCCGGTTTCAAACGAACGATCTCTTCGTAAAGCTGTTCGGTGTCGTTACCGCCGGCGAGCAGCTTGACGCGTGATTCTGCTGACAACGCCTTGCGAATGTCTTTGAAGTTTTCGAGTCCGGTGCTGAGGACTACTACTGAAATTGGTTCGGTCATCTGTTCCTCTTGATTCGTTAATTCGAATCCCACCGCCGGCGGCTGTCT
>DATEIS010000405.1:0-14017 GCA_035278765.1 Pyrinomonadaceae bacterium
CCCACGAACCGTATTCAGGAGTTATCACATTGGAGTGTTTACCGAGCCAACCCAATCCGGCACGCACGGCCCACGCCTTGTCCATCGTCGGTTGAATATCGACACAGATCTTTCCCTCGGCTCGCGGTTCCTGTTCCTTGATCCAGGAAAGCAGTGATGACAGTTTTTCTTTTACGACGTCGTGGTAATCGTCGCCCCAGGCATAGCGGGAGACTTTGCCAGTCGCAGGGTTTTCCTGATGTTGATGAGGAGTGAAGTAGTTGAGTGCGACAACTACGACTGAGCGCACTTGCGGAAAAATTTCGTGCGGAGTGATGCGTTTGTGGACATCGCGGGCCATCCAGCTCATCTCGCCATGATGGCCGCGCGCTAGCCACTCTTTTAACCGGCGCCCTTCAACATCAAGTGATTCGGCGCCAACAATTCCAACCTTGTTGAATCCTTCGAAAAGAGCCCTATCCTTGATTTCCAAAGCCTGGATCACTGCGGCGAAAATTTTTGCATCGTCACCGATATAATCGGGTTATCACCAGCGGTCCGGCTGTACGAAACCCAGTAACCGGCTTTCGGATACCGCACGAGCTTTGACTTGGAGCCATCGGATTTTGATTCGAAGTCCGAGCCAAACACCTGTTGCGGGGTAAGAACTCCAGTTCCAACACCGATGAAGTCAACTGAGATAGCCAGGACCTGTTTGGTGGCCTTGTCGTAGTAGACTTGAGCCCTTTCCTTCTCACCAAACTCATAGTAGTCCTGGTCATCTGCCTTGTTGGCCGGATTACCTAGTTTCTTGCGCACCTCGTCTGCGAGCCAGCCGATTTTCACTCCCCGGTATTCCTGAAAAACCGGATCTTCCTCGCCCCCGACGGGACGCTTTTGAGCGGTTTGCGCTAACGCTACCGCGGCAACTGAAAAACTGATTACTACAAGCAAAGCTCGGTTCAGTAACCAGAATTTGGAGGATCTCAAAAAGCGAGTCATGGTTACTCCTTTCCACTATATAACGTGTTCACCAACAAACAGGTAGGGAAAATACCGCCGGAGCCTGTTATGAAAATTGGGTCGACGGCTCCGGTTTTTTGCTTATATGCGCAAAAAAATAATCCTTAGGGAGTAGGATGTCAATACTGGAGGGGCACCGGAAAAAAGTTGACTGAAAACAGAGTTTATCGTAGAAGCTGAATGCTTTGGTGGACCACTAACCCGTCGTAAAGAAGGAGCTCATCGAAATGAACAGAAGCGCACTCGCGTTGCTGGCAGGTCTGATCGTCGTTGTTCTGAGCGGATGCCAGCCGGCCGCTGATACTAATCGCAATCTCGCCGCCGCGAGTTCGACTCCCGTTAAGGAGACGTTTGATCCGGCAGCAATCGAAGCAGAATTGATAAGGATTGAGCGCGAGTGGTACAACGCTACGAAAACCCATAATGCGGACGCGGCTAAAGGTTTTCTGGCAGACAACGCGGTGATCGTTTATCCAGACGGGACATCGGCCACGAAGGCTGATGAAATTCGCTCGATCGAATCAGGCGCAATGAGTTCGGATTCGTACGAGATGGTGGAGTCGAAAGTGACGGTGATCAACGCAGATTCAGCGTTCATTACCGGACGCAGCGTCATCAAGAATGGAAAGTACAACGTTCCCGGCCAGAAGAAACCAATTGATATCAGTGGCGAGTATCGCTTTCTCGACGTCTACGCTCGACGCGATGGCAAGTGGCAGGTAGTGGCCTCGCAGGCAGTGAAGATTGATCCGGCGGCAGTTGCGGCAGCAGCAACGGCAAGCCCCACGGCCTCGGCGTCGCCATCCGCGGCTTCGTCGCCGTCAGCTAAAACAAGTCCAACTCCCTGATCGGTTTAGTTCCAAATGCCGGGGATGGTCGTTGAACATTTTGGACAACGACCATCCTTCGTGACGTTCACCTGCCGGATCAGATAACCGAAACGTTCCACCAACAACTGATCGCACGATGGGCAATACGTATTCTCCCATCGCCCGACTCTGCCCGGAAGGTTTCCGGCGTAGATGTATCTCAAACCCGCTTCACGACCAATCTCACAAGCTCGGATCAATTGCTCCGCAGTCGTGTTTAAGTTTTCAGTCATGCGGTAGTCCTGGTGAAACGCGGTCACATGCCACGGAATGTCGCGAGAAACTGAGGCAATGAAATCTGCCGCAAGTCGCAACTCAGCTTCGGAGTCGTTGAAGCCCGGAATCACGAGGGTCACAATCTCTTCCCAGAAGCCACGCTCATGGACCATCTTCACGGTGTCGAGTATGTTGTCAACAACTCCCCCGAGCTGGCGATAGTTCTTGTCGCTCATCGACTTCAAATCGATCTTGTAACAATCAGTCCAGGGACGAAGATAGTCGAGCACTTGGGGCGTCGCGTTGCCGTTGGAAATGAAGGCGGTTTTGAATCCGGCGGGGCGGGCGTGTTTGAAAACATCGACTGCCCACTCAGCCGTGATTAGTGGCTCGTTATAACTGCTCCCAACCATCGAGGCGCCGTAGGCTTTTGCCATCGTCACGAGACGTTCTGGGGAAACAACTGTGGGACTCGTCCCGGCAGCATCGTCGCGCAGCGCCTGAGACGTGAGCCAGTTCTGGCAGTAAGCGCAGTGCAGATCGCAACCGAGCATTCCAAAGGTCAGAGTGTCAGAGCCGGGCATGACGTGAAAGAATGGTTTTTTCTCGGTTGGATCGCAGGCGAGTGCGGCTACGTAGTTTGTAGGCACGCGCAGATGTCCGCCTTCGTTGAATCGAACTTTGCAAATTCCGCGCTTGCCTGGTTTGATCAAACACCGATGGCCGCACGCGTAACACTTCAGCGCGCCGGCATCGAGATGTTCGGTTAGTTCCTCAGCACCTTCCGTAGTCATCGAGTCGAGGACGGCCGCGAGCGGTGCGGATTGAGCAGTTAACGGCATTCCTTAGTACTTTGTTCTTTGTTCTTTGTTCTTGGATTATGCTAATCCTTAGATGCACAAATACAAAGTACAAGTACAAAGCACTAAGTACAAAACACAATGATCATCGAAGAAATCACCGTCACTGCGTTTCAACAACACACTCGTATCGTCGGCTGCGAAGAGACCAAACAGGCGATCTGCATCGATCCTGGAGACGAAGCAGAACGAATTGTCGAGACACTCGAGCGGCGCGGCTTCACACTTCAGGCGATAACTCTGACACATGCACACCTCGATCACGTTGGGGGTGTGGCGGCACTGAAAAAACTGCAACCTAACGCAAAGATCTGTCTGCACAAGGACGACGAGTTCATGTATCAGGCGCTACCGGAACAGCCGGCCTGGATCGGTATTCCGCGCGCGCAGTGGGCGGCGCTCGGGTTTGCATTCGAGCAGCCACCGGCAGTTGATCATTACTGGACTGACGGCGAGAAGTATCCAGTCGGCAAGCTCGAATTTGAAGTGCTGCACTGCCCCGGTCACACGCCCGGGCACGTCGTGATTTATGAGCGTACCGAAAGCGTTGTGTTTGTCGGCGACGTGCTGTTCGCGGGATCGATCGGCAGAACAGATCTACCCGGCGGATCGACAGAGCAACTGCTCAGCTCAATCAAAAACAAATTGCTGACGCTGGATGATGATGTGAAAGTTTATTCAGGACACGGACCGGTGACGACGATTGGTGAGGAGCGATTAACCAACCCGTTTTTGACTCATCGATACTTCTGACAGGCTTACTTCAAACGCTTCGACTTCATCTCTTCCCATAATTCCTTCTGATCGTCATCCAACTGGCTCGGTAAGGTATCGACAGGAATCTGGTACTGCGCACAGAACTGCCGCCATAAAACAAAACGCAGATCATACTGTCCGGTTGAGTCCGAAACAGAGTTATCGACTTGTGGTGGTTGCTTCTTCCCCGTGTTCATACGCGGGAAGTGTAACAGCAATTAGTTGGTGTCGAAAGAGCGCAGATAGATCGGACTGGTCGGAGCGTTACTGCCGCTTGCAGGTTCTAACGTTATCGCGAAAATGGCCGAGTCGAGCGCCTCTTTCGGCATTTGATCTTTCAACACTCCCTTGCCCTCGCCATCGGGTGCGAATGTCTTTCCGGGCATGGGAGGATTCTTTCCGACGATAAACCACAGTTGGTAAGCCTTCCCTCGAGGAACATTCGGAAGCTTGTCGGCCATCAACATCGCATGTCCGGTCTTGTCGTACGCAAGCGTGGCAGTGGCGCCGGCGCCAAGATCGACCCCTTTGAGTTCACTCACTTTTGCGCCCGGTGTCTTTGCCAATTGGATAAATTCATTCCTCTGCGCGAGAGCATCTTTGACCGCGTTGTTCTCCCGCCAAAGAACAACGAGACCGACGATCAAAGCGGTTAAGAGAACAACTGCTGCCATCGCCCCCAACGAACCGAACGATCTCCAAACGTTTCGCGAAGTGGATCGGAAAGGAATGACTTCAGGCGTTGTGAGTTCCTTTCGTACTTCGCTCAGAATGCGCTCACGAACCTTCGGCGAGGGCTCGACCGGATCGGCGACAACCGCAAGAGTCGCTGCGGTCGCCTGCCACTCTTCGAGCTCTTTGCGACACTCGTCACAGTTTTCGAGATGTTCGTTCAACGCACGCTCTTCCGCCGCGTCGAGCGCTGACAGCGCGCGAGCCGGAATCATCTCCTTGTAGTCTTCGTGAACCATCAACTAAAACCCGAAACTCTCTCCCTGACCTGCCAGCAACTCGCGCAGGTTCGAAAGACCTGTGCGCATACGTGTCTTCACGGTTCCCAGTGGAGCACCCAAACGCGTCGCGATTTCTGATTGCGTGAGACCATCGAAGTAGGCGAGCATCAGCGGCCGCTTCTGCTCGTCGGGGAGTTGTGCGAGCGCTTTATTAACGAGACCGCGTTGTTCTGATTTGAAGGCATCGGTAGCTGCGTCGGAGATCACTTCTATCACATCTCTGGCGCCGGCCTCGGCGGTGCGTTCACGGGATGCAAGCGTGCGCAAGCGGTCGATGCCGCGGCTGCGTCCCATCGTTACGAGCCACGTAAACGGGCGCCCGCGCTCTTCGTCGAAATCTTCCGCTTTACGCCAAACCTGCAGAAAAACCTCCTGAAGGACGTCTTCCGCTTCCTCGCGGTTATTCAATATACGCATCAGGAGTCCAAACAGGATGACGCGGTAGCGATCGTAGAGTTGTGCGAGGGCCGCCTCATCCCTCGCGGCAATCGCCTTCAACAGTTCCACGTCGTCTTCTTGTGCTCGTTTTGGTTGCAAGCTGTGAAATATACGTGTGGAAATGGGGCCACGGATTTACACAGAAAACACGGATTAGAAAAACCAAATAAAGGTATTCTGATCCGTGTTTATCCGTGCAAATCTGTGGCTAAAACTAGGCTACCGTGATTTCGTCGCTCAGGTAGACGTCCTGAATGGCGTTCAGCAGGTCCACGCCTTCGCTCATCGGGCGCTGGAAGGCTTTGCGGCCCGAGATCAGTCCCATGCCGCCGCCGCGTTTGTTAATGACAGCGGTACGAACAGCTTCGGCCAGGTCGCTGGCGCCCTTCGACTCGCCACCGGAATTGATCAACCCGCAACGACCCATATAACAGTTCGCCACCTGATATCGAACGAGATCGATGGGATTATCAGTCGTGAGTTTCTCGTAAACCAGCTTGCTGGTCTTTCCGTAAGATCCACCCAGAGCCTGCTCGACCGCTTTGTAGCCACCGTTTCGCTCAGGAAGCTTTTGCTTGATGATGTCGGCCTGAATCGTCACACCGAGGTGATTCGCCTGGCTCGTGAGATCGGCCGACGCATGCATGTCGCCCTCGGGAGTTTTGAACTTCGGATTGCGCAGGTAACACCACAGAATGCATGCCATGCCAAGTTCGTGGGCTTGCGCAAAGGCTTTGCTAATATCGGTTATCTGTCTGGTTGATTCGTCGGAGCCAAAATATATTGTGGCGCCAATAGCGACAGCCCCAAGATTGTGTGCCTCTCTCACAGTTCCAAAAAGCACCTGGTCAAACTTGTTCGGCAGCGTCAGCAACTCGTTATGATTGATCTTGACGATAAACGGAATCTTGTGTGCATACTTTCGTGCAACCGTCCCGAGCACACCGAAGGTTGACGCGACTGCATTGCATCCGCCCTCGATGGCAAGCTTCACGATGTTTTCCGGATCGAAGTACGGCGGATTGGGCGCAAACGAAGCGCCGGCAGAATGCTCGATCCCCTGATCCACCGGAAGGATTGACAGATAGCCCGTACCGGCAAGCCGTCCGTTATCAAACAGCGACTGCAGCGACCGCAGCACTGCCGGTGAACGATCAGACGCACTCCAGACGCGGTCGATGAAATCAGGACCGGGCAGTTGCACAAGATCCTTGGAAATTGTTTGTGATGAGTGATTTAGTAATTCAGAGGCTTTGGGCCCAAGTAGCTCTGCAATCCGGTCAATTGAATCAGAGCGTTGTAATTTGGTAACCATTGCATTTTCCTCCCGGTGCCGGCCACTTTTAGTTTGATTGCTGGGATAATGAAGCCCGTAAATTATACGATGAAACCCCAACTTTTCGCGATCCTCGCCCTGTTACTGCTTGCCTCGCCCGCCTTTGCCGACGATACGCCACAGTGGGTGCAGCAAGCTGCCGCAATCAAAGTGCCTGCTTACGACAAGGACGTGCCCGCCGTTGTGCTTCTGGACGAGTCGTTGACCAGCATAAACTCCGAGGGCCGTGTCAACGAAGTCTATAACCACGTGGTTCGCATTCTGCGCCGTGAAGGGCGCGATTACGCCAGCGGCCAGGTTGGTTACATGCCGGAAACTGGCAAAGTAAAAGAGTTTCGGGCGTGGCTGATTCGACCGAACGGCGAGGTCAAACGCTTCGGGAAAGATGATTCCGTTGACGTCCAGGCGAATCTCAACGACGTTTACAACGAATATCGGTTCAAAAGAATTTCCGCCAAGGACGATGCGGACACAGGCGCTGTTTTTGCTTACAGCTACACGCTCGAAGATCGATCGATTTTTAGTCAGGCCGACTGGGCTTTTCAGAATTCGCTGCCGGTAATCACTTCGCGCTACAACCTCACGCTGCCTGAAGGCTGGCGTGCTGAAGCTGTAACTTTCAATCACCCGACGATCGAACCGCGCGTTAATGGGTCGAGCTACTCGTGGGAGCTCTCAAACTTGCCGGCGATTCCTGATGAACCGCTGAGTCCGAGTTTGACTCATCTCGTACCCAGACTCGCGGTGAGTTACTTTCCACCAGCAAATTCGCAACAGTTGTCGATCAAGACTTTTTCAAAGTGGAGCGACGTAGCCGCGTGGATGAGTGAGCTCGAAGATCCGCAAGTGATCATCGACGATGCGCTCTCACGAAAGGCAAACGAGTTAACTGCATCCGCTAAAACCGAATACGACAAGATTCGCGCGATTGCCAATTACGTTCAGAACATTCAATACATTTCGATTCAAACGGGTCTCGGTCGCGGCGGCGGTTATCGTCCGCACTCCTCAGCCGAAGTCCTCGCAAAGTCGTACGGCGACTGCAAAGACAAGGCGAATCTGATGCGTGCGATGCTGAAGGTGGTCGGCATTGATGCGATCCCAGTGAGCATCTATTCCGGAGATCCAAATTATGTCCGCGCGAGTTGGCCGTCGCCGCAGCAGTTCAACCATTGCATCATTGCAGTGAAAGTCAGTGATCAAACTCAGGGCAGCACGATCATTCAGCACGCCACATTGGGACGGCTCCTGATCTTCGATCCAACTGATGAAGAAACACCGATCGGCGATCTTCCATTTCATCTGCAAGGCAGTCTCGCCCTCATCGATTCGAAGACTGAGACCGATCTTGTTCGCATGCCGGTTACTCCGCCGGAGATGAATCAACTCGAACGCACAGCAACCTTGCAGTTATCACCAGACGGTGGTATCAGCGGCAACATTAAAGAACTGGCCAGCGGGCAAACAGCCGCCTCGCTGCGTTCTGAATTTCGCGGCCTGTCCAAACCTGATTTCACCGTAACGATCGAGAAGTGGCTGGCGAGAGGAATCACGTCGGCGCGTCTCAACAAGATCGAGCCAAATGAGAATACGGGCGATGGCGGTTTTAGTCTTAACCTCGAGTTCACTGCGAACACGTATGGACAGTTGATGCAGAACCGGTTACTGGTCTTTAAACCCGTGGTGGTGGCACGTCGCGAGGCTCTCGCGCTCACGGCAGCGACACGTAAACATCCAGTGGTGCTGCACGCGAATGCTTATTCCGAAACGGTGCGAGTTCAGTTACCGTCGGGATTCGTTGTTGATGAACTTCCGGACGCCGTAAAGCTCCAAACTGCGTTTGGCTCTTATATGACGAGTTATGAAGTGAAGGATAACGAGTTGGTATTCAAGCGCCAGTTGTCGCACAAGGCGACGACGATCGCGGCGGCGGATTATGAGTCTGTCAGAAAGTTCTTCGAAAGCATCCGCACCGCTGAGAACGCACCGGTCGTACTCGCACGCAAATAAAACTATCCACAGATTACACAGATTGTTTTAAAGAATCGGCGTAATCTGTGGATGGGTTTAACCGCCAATCAACCTGGCGATCCCATAGGCGGCGCCGGCGGCGACACTACCGATCATCGCAGTTTGCAGCGCACTTCTCACTGGCCGCGTTCCTGTGTAGCGACCCTTCACAAAACCAAAGACCAGCAACGCCACGAGCGTAAACGCAACTGAATACAACAACGCGCCGGACGTGGTGTGTGAAAAGAAGTAGGGCGACAGCGGAACGAGGCCACCCGCTACGTACGCTCCCGCGATCGTTAATGCGCTGGCGAGTGCGCGGCCGGGTTGAGGTTTCTCGAGGCCGAGCTCAAAACGCATCATGAAGTCGACCCAGTTGCGTGGCTGACGTTTGAGAGCCTGCACGATGGGCCATGTTTCTTCTTCGCTGAGCCCGTACGCCTGAAAAACTTCGGCGACTTCGCGCATCTCTTCGTGAGGGATCTCCTGCACCTCACGTTTCTCACGTTCACGTTCTTTGGCGTAATGTTCAGCGTCGCTCTTCGCCGCGAGATAGCCACCGAGCCCCATGGCGATCGAGCCCGCAGCGATCTCGGCGAGTCCTGCTGTAACGATGATTGCCGTGTGATCTATGGCGCCGGACAATCCCGCCGCAAGTGCGAACGGAACCGTCAGACCATCAGCCATTCCGATGACAACGTCGCGAACGACTTCACTCGAGGTGAAGTGACGTTCGATGTGGGGAGTCTGGGGCATAGTTTATTTATCCACAGATTACGCAGATTACACTGAAAAAGAATCTGTGTAATCTGTGGTTAAAACTTTCCCATCAACATCAATACACCAATCACAATAAACGCCGTCGCCGCCACTCTCTTCACCCAAATCAGCGGCACGTAATCACCAACAACACTTCCCACCAAAACACCCAACGCCGACACCGCCGCAAGCGCGAGACTCGCGCCGAGAAAGACGGCCCACGGCTTCTTCGAGTCGGCCGCCATCGTCATCGCCGCCAGCTGCGTCTTATCACCCATCTCTGCCAGAAAAATGATGCCAAACGTTGTCAGCAATACTCGCAAGTCCATTTAACTCTCCCAACTTATTTCAAATCCGTGATCAGGATGGCATCGCGTATCAAAGCGCCGCGCATGCACGCCAACAGCTTTCCATCATTGGACCATGCAAACCCCGTAATCAGCATGTCTTTGAATTGCGTTACCTGCTTGGGTGGACCACCATCAAGCGGCGCACTCCAAATGTTCGTCACATTGTTTGATGTGGCCGTGTAAGCAATCGATTTACTGTCCTTCGACCACCAATGAATCGCAGTCAGAACAGTTGCGCCAAGCGGCAATACCAGGGTCTTCTGGGGAGCGCCGCCCTCAAAAGGGACAATGGCTATGCGGTTTGGCGCAGCACGTGGATCGGTTGATTCGGGATAAGTGAACGCGATGGATCGCCCGTCCGGTGAGACCGCTGACGTCGTTGCAACGTGGTCTGTTACCTTAATCGGTGTGCCACCATCAATCGAAACTCTTAACAGCGTCGGCTGAACTCCGTCGAGTGCGGTATAGATTACCCAACGACTATCCGGTGACAATGCCGGATACCCTTCAGACAAGCCAAATGTCAATTGCACCGGATTACTACCATCGAGATCCATGCGCCAAAGGTTCTTCCTGCCACCTTGCCACCTCACAAACACAATGTAGCGCCCATCGGCAGTTACCACGGGTGCAACATTCGTGTCTTTGTTCGCAGTTAGCTGTTGGCGGTTCGTCCCACTCGTATCGCTAATCCATACGTCAGGAGTGCCGCTCTCGTCCGAGACGTAGACGATTCTGCCGTCAGGCACCCACGAAACATTGGTTCCCGTTAGAGAAAAGAAATTGCTCACATTTCCCGTGGGCAGTCTGACCTCCTTTGCGGCATCACCGTCCGGGACAATCCAGAGAGCAACCTGGCCCTGAACCTGGATCGTGGTGAGTTGCTTTCCATCTTCAGTTAAGCTCATCGCTCGATACGCATTCAGATCGTTGGTAACTCGCCTCGTAGAACCATCCGGATAACTCATGTGCCAAATCATCGCGCTGACTGGAGTATCTCCAGCGATCACCAATACGCCGCTCATATCCCGCAACCACTGGACACGTCCGGTAAACAACCACTCCTCGCTCGTTATCTCTTGCTCACCTCCATCCTCGACCGAGAAAAAACGTACTGTGCTATATCCACCAATCGTGACCACACTCACAGCGACGAGCTTTCCATCGGGAGACCACGATGGCCCGGTAAAAAAGATAGGCGAAAACTGCTCGGGCGTCTTTTTGACAACGAGATTTCTTTCACCGGTCCCATCAACATTCGCAATCACAAGCGCGCTCTCTCCGGTATTCGGGTAGTTGCCGCGCACGAAAACAAATTGCTTATGGTCGGGTGAGAAGCTGATCGCTGCGTCAATTCTCTCCAGGACTTTAACGGGAGCACCACCAAGTGTGGGAATCCGGTAAAGCGTGCCCTGGTCGAGCCCGACTTTCAGGACGTAATAGATTTCGGTTCCGTCCGGGGAAAAAGTCATCCCAAAGTATCCTCCTCGAACTGGAGGAGCGATCAACTTGTCATTCGCGGTGCTCACCTGGCGAATGTAGAGACTTTGGGCGCTGCGGTCGCTCAAGACGTAAACAATGTACTTGCCGTCAGGCGAGATGGTGGCGTCGATGGCGTTTCCGGAGTTGGTTAAAGGAGAAAATTTGACGTTTGAGAAACGTGCTACTCGCTCTTTTTGGTACAGCCACTTATAAACTCCGAAACCTCCGGCGGCGACGATGAACACTGCCAGCAATGCGAATGCAACGCCTACTTTGTGTCGCTTGATCTCGAGACTGATCGAATCGGTTATGTTGCTGATCGCACTCCGTGGTGACGTGTGCCGTGGGCCAGATAAAGTTGCGGTTGGCTCACCTGCAGCCATAACTGCGGTTTCGTCACCTTCAGCGGAAACAGAGCGATCGAGTTTGTCCTGAAACTCGAGGTCCTGTTTCAGCGCCTTCAGATCGAGCCAGAGATCTTTCACGACCTGGTAACGTTCCTCGCGATCCTTTCGCAGCGCCTTGTTAACGATACGAATCAGTTCGGACGGAACTCCTTGCGCGACACGCGACAGCGGCGCGGGTTCACTCTTCAGTATCGCTGCCATCGTGTCGCTTGGCGTCTCACCCTCGAATGGCTTTCGTCGCGCAAGCATTTCGTAAATGACGGCGCCGAGACTGAAGATGTCCGAACGGTGATCGACGCTGAGTCCGCGCGCCTGTTCCGGCGACATGTAACCGGCTGTTCCGATGACGATGCCCGAACCGGTACGCACCTGAATCGTCGGCGCTTCAGCAGCGACTACGGGAGACGCCTGTTCGCTTAGTTTTGCGAGTCCGAAGTCGAGCACTTTCACGTAACTGTCGGGCCGCAACATAATGTTTTCCGGTTTTATGTCGCGATGAATAATGCCGGCTTTGTGTGCGGCGGAAAGTGCGTCAGCAACCTGTATCGCAATGTTGAGTGTTTCCGCGAGAGAAAGCGCCGAATGGTTCAAACGGCTTCGCAACGTTTCGCCTTCGACGAATTCAGTTGCGATGACGTGCGAGCCCGCGGCCTCCGTGATTTCGTAGATCGTGATGATGTTCGGATGATTGAGCGCCGACGCCGCCCGTGCCTCTTGTTCAAATCGCCGGAGTCGATCGTCGTCAGTTGTGAACGAAGCGGGCAGGAGTTTCAAAGCGACCTTGCGACCGAGTCGCTTGTCCTGGGCGAGATAAACCTCACCCATCCCGCCACGGCTGATAAAGGAAATCACCTCGTACGAAGCGATCATCTGGCCTGAGTTTAGTTCGGCTTTTTCGTTTGACAACAACGTGGCAGCCGCCTCGAACGCAGGCTCATCAATAAAGCTCCCGCTCTTTTCATGTGAAGCGATTAACGACTCAACCTCATTACGCAACTCCTCGTCGCCTGAACAAGCGTTCGAAATGAACGAGCTCCGCTCCTCCGGTCGATAGTTAATCGCCGAATTGAAGATCTCTTTTACTTGTTGCCAGCGTTCCGGAGTCATAAGCATTGGCGAATTCCAATTGTCAATTGCCAATTTCTAAATAATCCCCAATTGGAAATCGGCAATTGGCAATCGGCAATATTTTGCCTGCTAAATAAAACGCGGACGATTCTTCAGAACTCCCTCACTGCAACTGCCGGCGCAGCCAGGCACGGGCCATTTTCCAGTCGCGCTCGACGGTCGCGTGCCCGATTCCGAGTACTTCTCCAATTTCTTCGATCGAAAGTCCGCCGAAAAACTTTAATTCGACGATCCGGCTCTGCTGTGGGTCCATGCGGGCGAGTTCGTCGAGCGCTTCATTTAAGGCCAGCAAGTCAACTTCCGATTCTTGTGCGAGTTTTTCAACGCTGGTAATGGAAATTCGTTGCTGCTGCGAACCGCCACGCTTAACTGCCTGATGCTCGCGGGCGTGGTCCACCAGGATGCGTCGCATCAACTGCGCCGATATTCCGAAAAAATGGGCGCGATTCTGCCATTTCGCATTTCGCTGATCGACCAGCTTTAAATACGCCTCATTTACAAGGGCCGTCGGTTGCAGTGTGTGTTCGGCGCGTTCCCGCCGAAGATAGTTGCTCGCCAGGCGTCGCAGCTCGCTGTAGACCAGCGGCATCAACTTTTCAAGTGCGCCCTGATCCCCTTTTTCCCAGTCAATCAGAAGCTGCGTTATGCCTTCAGTCGGCTGCATATGTCCGGTTCTCGCACGAGAGTTTACAACAAATATTTCGGGCCAGTGAGGGAAACCCGTCCAAACGTCCGCGTGAATAGATGTAGGGCAAAAGGCTAAGGAAAATATGGAGGCTCATCATGAAACGATTCTTCAACATCCTCGTCGCGAACATCATTCTTGCAACCGCACTCGCCGCCGGCGCACAGGCTCAAACCACACAGCGCGTGATTGCCAATATCCCGTTCGCATTTACCGCGAATAACAAGACGCTGCCGGCCGGCAAATACACGATCACGGTACTCAATCCCAGCTCCGATCGAAAGGCATTGCAGATTCGAAGCATGAATGGTCGCTACAGCGCGGTGGTCCTGACCAACGGTGTAATCGGCAGCATCACCGATAACTCCAAACTCGTTTTTGAGCGTTACGACGATCGTTACTTTTTTGCACAGGCACAGATGGCAGGCGAGTCGACGAGTCTCGCGGCGCTGAAGTCAAACAAAGAGCAGAAGCACCTGGTTGCCACTGCAAAAAAGAAGAGCACGGTTGTCATCGTCGCGGGATAAAGACGCTGCAAGAAATCTCAGCCGCAGAAGTTGGGGAACTCCTTGCAGGCTGAAAGCAACGACCCGAAGTCCGAGCAGGGGCTTCGGGTTTGTTGTGTTATTCTGTGCAGCCTGTAAATCTGGTCAATCCTGTCCCCGAACCCTGTGAGTCTTCGCACCGAAGCAATCGCCGGCATCAC
>DATEIS010000406.1:0-2513 GCA_035278765.1 Pyrinomonadaceae bacterium
CCACAAAATCACACCGTATGAAGGCGAAGTGTTGAATGGCGTAGTGCAGAAGACCTTCCTCCGCGGCAAAAAGATATACGACGCAGGCCACTTTGTAGACAAGCCAACGGGCCACATGCTAATAAGAAAGACATAGCCACAAAAAGGCACAAAAAGCACAAAAGAAAGGAAACCTCACATGAATAACAAACCTCACCTACGTGATATCTTCACGCTGTGTAATGTCATTCGCGAAACGAGCTTCGAGATTCATAATTATTTGCGTACTGGGCATCGCGAACAAATCTACGAAAACGCGCTGGCCCATCGGTTAAGAAAGAAGGGCATCGTCGTTGAGCAACAACAGGAAGTAAAGGTGTTCGATGAAGACGGAACGCTCCTCGGAGACCTTAAAGCGGATTTGTTGATCGAGAATCAGTTGATCTGTGAGATAAAGAGCGTTCGCATGCTAGTTGATGAACACACAGCTCAACTGTTGGGCTATCTACGAGCTTCGCGAATCGAACACGGATTGCTGATCAATTTTGGCGGCGCACGATTGGAGATCAAAAAGTATATTCTGAATTAGAATTTGAACCGTTCTCTCTTTTTGTGCTTTTTGTGCCTTTTTGTGGCTAATATGGATTTTACTGAACTGATCGACCTTGCTTCTGAGCGGCTGGGTGGCGCGGTGCTGGTGGCCAATGATGATTTTTTTGCGCCCAAGGAGAATTTGCTCAAGCCTAATGCCCCCATCTTTATTCCGGACAAATATACAGATCGTGGCAAGTGGATGGATGGCTGGGAAAGTCGCCGGCGCCGGACGCCCGGCTTTGACTGGTGCATCATTCGACTCGGCCTCCCAGGCATTATTCGCGGCATCGTAGTCGATACCAGTTTCTTTCGTGGCAACTACCCCGAACATTGCTCACTCGAAGGCACAACTCTCTCAGGCGTGCCAACAGAACAAGAGTTGACCAGCGACGACGTACAGTGGGTACCACTCCTCCCGCAAATGCAGCTCAGTGGCGACAGCCAAAACCCATTTTCAATCAGCTACGAAGAACGAATCACACACCTTCGCTTCAAGATCTACCCCGATGGCGGCGTCGCACGTCTGCGCGTTTACGGCGAAGTCGTTCCTGACTGGGAACAACTCAAACGCGCGGGCTACATCGATCTCGCTGCCGCCGAAAACGGCGCCCTCGTGCTCTCCTGTAGCGACATGTTCTTCGGCCATCGTCACAACCTGATCATGCCGGGCCGCGCTGCAAACATGAGTGACGGCTGGGAGACAAAGCGACGCCGTGGTCCAGGTCACGACTGGGCCATAATCAAGCTCGCCAAACCAGGTGAGATCAAGCGTATCGAAGTCGACACGGCGCATTTTAAAGGTAACTTCCCTGAAAGCTGTTCGCTCGAAGCGTGCAATCTTCCTGATGCAACTGCCGAAACACTCACCGATCTAACAACGCCATGGTCCAGTGTTTTGCCGCGCACTAAACTGCAAGCTCACACCCGACACTTCTTCGACGAAGAATTGTCAGACACGGGCGTGGCTTCGCATCTTCGGTTCAGTATTTTCCCTGACGGTGGCATAAGCCGTCTGCGCGTCTATGGTACCGTTGCCGATTAATGTCGATGCACGATATCACGTGGTTAAACTCGCTCAATGCTAAAGACGCAACAGGAGAGTTGCGGCAATGCTGTGGCTCGACGCGTTGGGCCGAACAGATGTGTGACGATCGGCCTTTTTCAACTCTTGAATTCATACTCAAACATGCCGATCAAGTGTGGTGGTCACTCACGCCGGAGGACTGGCTCGAGGCATTTCGTAGTCATCCAAAGATCGGTGAGAAAAAGGCGAGCGACAAAGTTTCGGCGCAATCGCAGCAGTGGTCGGGCCAGGAACAAGCAGGCGTGAGTCGAGCGTCTCAGGACACTGTAGATTCGCTTGCGGCACTCAATCACGCATACGAGCAGAAGTTTGGCTTTATCTTCATTATTTGCGCCACCGGTAAAACCTCAGACGAAATGCTGGGAGCGCTACAGGAACGCCTCAACCACGATTCAGACACCGAACTACGTCTCGCGGCCGCCGAACAGGCCAAAATTACCCAGCTGCGGTTGAAGAAATTACTCACTTCGGCATAATTCGCCCGCAGTTCTTTGGTAAACTGCACGCGACGATGAGCACGATTTCAACCCACGTACTCGATACGTCCAGGGGAACACCCGCGAGTGGTGTCGCGGTTGCTCTCGAATTTCAGAACACTGACGAGAGCTGGACCGAGTTGAGCCACGCGTGGACCGACACTGATGGTCGCGTGAAACCGTTCTTTCTCGTCGATCGGCCGGTATCGGTCGGCACCTACCGGTTGGTTTTTGAGACTGAACCATACTTCTCGTCACTCAGTGCCGGCTGCTTCTATCCTCAGGTAACGATCGTATTCAACGTCGACGACGGTTCTCAGCATTACCACGTTCCACTTCTGATCAGCCCATACGGTTATTCGACGTATCGGGGAAGTTAG
>DATEIS010000407.1:0-6454 GCA_035278765.1 Pyrinomonadaceae bacterium
CAAAGACAGTGTGGTCGGTATCGGCGCTGAGATGTCACAAGTCGCGTCGTATCTGTATGTGATTGCTCCGATGAAGGGTTCGCCGGCCGATCTGGCAGGAATCAAGGCGGGCGACATCATCGAGTACATCGACAACAAAGCGACTCGCGACATTTCGCTGTATGACGCAAAACAACTCCTGAACGGCGCTGCCGGTTCGGAAGTTAAGCTCCGAGTTTTGAGAGCCAACTCAAGCCCGCTCACGGTGACTGTAAAACGCGGAAGCTCACGCGCGGCCGCAGCCGAAGCACGCATGGATGCCAATCGCGTCGGCATTCTCCGTATCAACAGTCTCAATGATGGCGAGTCGAACGAAGCCAAGGCAAAACTCCAGGATCTTCTCAAACAGGGCGCACAGAAGATCGTGCTCGACCTGCGCGATACCGCCGGTGGTTCACTGAATGATGCTGTGACGCTTGCGAATTTCTTTATCAAAGACGGCGTGATTGCTCAAACTGTCGGCCGGGAAGGAAAAGCTCTGAAGACGTTCCCCGCGGATCCGAAAGTAAACCTCTTTACGGGCCCGGTCGTTGCGATGATTGACACCGGTACGGCTGGCGCAGCGGAAGTTGTCGCCTCTGCCTTGATTGAACGAAATCGCGCCCAGGTAGTCGGCGAGAAGAGTTTTGGCGCCGGCACCGAGCAGCAACTCTTTACCCTTCGCGGTGGCGACGGCCTTCTGCTCACCACGGTTAAATGGGCGAGCTCGAATGGCAAAACCTTCCTCGGCGAAGATCGGGCTCATTCAGGTGTCGCACCGTCGGTTGAAGTAAAAGGACAGGAAGTTTCCGAGTCAGTTGACCCTGACGAGTTAACGGGCAACGACGACGATTCGATCAAACAGCAAGACCAGCAGGGAAATGAAAAACGTGACGTAGCACCGGCTCCGGCTGCGAAACCAGCTCCCGCGGAAGATCTTCAACTAAAGAAAGCGCTTGAGCTGTTAAAGGACAAACCGGCACAGCGCGCTGCTGCCTAATACTTCGGTAAACATGGAACGCGGATGATTTACGGATTAAATCCGTTCTTCATTCGCGTTTTTCTGTGGCCGATATCGGATATGGTGACTCCATATCGGGTATAGCTCACAACCGAGTGTTTGATCCTCACATTGGGATTCACTTGTGAAATTCTTGCGATCGACATTTTTTCGGCGTTGATTGTTAGAATTACGGCGTCTAACCCTTCTTCTTCAAATCACCCGACATTGAAGGAATGGCTCTTGCAGCATGCCCGGCAGAGTTGGGAAGTACTGGATCTTTTGCAAGGAGAAGCAGAGCGATGATTTTCACAAATAAATTACTTCCAGTGGCGTTGATTGCGGCCCTCATCGGTGGTTCCGTCGGCGCATTGGTGATGCATAAGAGTCAGCCCGCAACGGCTGAGACGTTGACTGCGGCACAGACGACACCGGCAGCTACTGCTGAACCGGTTGCGAACACTGATGCCGGCAATGAAATGGTTCCGGCAGCATTCAATACCGCCGGTGAGCAAACAGCTTACAAAACCGGATTTGCGGACGGTTACGCTGCCGCTTCTCAGACAGAACAGCGAACGGTTACGAGCACTCGACGTGCTCCGTCGCGAGTGGTTTATCGCAACTCGGGTAGTCGCGCGTCATCGAATCGCGTTTACTACAACTACGAGCCACGTAAGCGCAGTTTCTGGGATAAGCACCGCGATAAATTGACAGTGGCGATTGGTGCTGGCGCTGGTGCGGCGGTGGGCGGCCTGATTGGTGGCAAGAAGGGTGCGGCGATTGGTGCCCTATCAGGTGGTGGTGGTTCAGCTTTGTGGACGTACAAGCTGCGCAAACGAGACCGGAACTACTAACTTAACTGCGTAGAGGTTCGGAGTAGTGAGCAAAGCTAAACTTGCTATCGCTCTAAGTACTCTCAGTGTTGCAATAGTTGCATGGGCGGTTCCTATTAAGGGAATCGCCCATCAACGTGTTGAGCCACTGAGAGCCGCCGATGTTGTCGCGCCGATTCGCTTGCGCGACGAACGCGGGCGCGGTTTGCTGGCGCAGGGATGGATCAATGGCGCGGGGCCTTTCGTCTTCGTGATTGACACGGGCGCCGGTGTTTCACTGATCAATCGTAGCGTTGTCGATCGTGCACGACTCTCAGTCGCCAAATCGCGACGAGCATTAGTTGGCGGTTTCAGCACCTCGCCGATATCTTCAAATCAGGAATCGAGAGTTTCCAGTCTCGCGCTTGGCAGAGCAGGGAATAATGTTCCCGGAAGTTTTACGGCAGCGGTTGTAGATACTTTGCCTGACGGGATTGATGGAGTATTGGATCCTACTGACGTGTTTCGTCCGTACGGGTATTCAGTTGATTTGCCGAATAATGAACTGCGCGTGTTTGATACCGCGGCATATCGCCTGAGCGTGACCGATGTGCCGAAAGACGGTGCCGTTGTTCGTTGGATCCGCGAGGCTGGCAGTGATCGACCGTTTGTGAGACTTAGCGACGGCCGGTTGGCGTTACTCGATACCGGTTCTGCGTTAGGACTCGCGCTTAATCAGCGTGGACGTTCGAATAATTCCAAAGTCACTCACGATCTTGGTGGTGGATCATTTGAATCACGAAGAATCGAGCCACAGACGGTGAGTATCGGCGCCCTCGTTCTGAACCGTGTGCCAACAGATTTGTTAACCGGCGTCGCGCCAGGAACACCAATCATCCTCGGGCGCGGCGCTCTCTTTCCATTCAAGATCACCTTCGATCCCACCTCAAAGCTGATCGCGTTCGAACCCACCGAACAATAGCCACATAAGGCACAAAAGGCACATAAAGCACAAAAATGAATAAGACTGCCTCAGTAGTCCTATTTGTGCCTTTTGTGCTTTATGTGCCTTATGTGGCTTAAAGAGGAATGTTGCCGTGCTTGCGTGGGGGATTTGTATCGCGCTTGTTTTCGAGTAGGGATAGGGCGCGGATGAGTTTTGGCCTTGTGTGAGCGGGTTCAATTACTTCATCGACAAACCCACGTTCGGCGGCGATGTAGGGGTTCGCAAACTTGTCTTGTAGTTCAGCAATCTTTGCTGTACGTGCCGACTCTTTGTCCTGTGCTTCGTTGAGCTCGCGGCGATAGAGAATACCCACCGCTCCTTCTGCACCCATCACCGCTATCTCCGCTGACGGCCATGCGAAATTGACGTCGGTGCGAATGTGTTTTGAGGCCATCACGCAGTACGCCCCACCGTAAGCTTTACGCGTGATTACCGTGACCTTTGGCACCGTCGCTTCCGCAAATGCATAAAGCAGTTTTGCACCGTGAGTGATGATCCCGCCATGCTCCTGCGAGACACCTGGCAGGAAACCTGGCACGTCCTCGAAAGTAATAAGGGGAATATTGAAACAGTCGCAGAAGCGAACAAAGCGCGCGCCTTTCACCGACGCTGCGATATCAAGGACACCCGCGAGAAACGCCGGTTGATTAGCGACAATCCCGACCGACCGTCCACCGAGTCGCGCAAAGCCTACACAAATATTCGGCGCAAACATCTGCTGCACTTCGAAGAAGTAGCCATCGTCAACAACTGAGTGGATAACGTCGCGAATGTCGTAGGGCTGATTCGAAGCTTCCGGAACAATCTCATTGAGTTTTGGATCGACTCGATCGATTGGGTCGCTCACTTCCAACCGCGGCGGATCGTCGAGATTGTTTGAAGGTAAAAAAGAAAAAAGCTCGCGCACGATTCGCAGCGCATGCTCGTCCGAATCGGCGGCGAAATGGGCGACGCCCGAGACACTGTTGTGAGTGACAGCTCCGCCTAACGCTTCTTTCGTAACTTCCTCGTGCGTCACGGTCTTGATCACGTCTGGTCCGGTGATGAACATGTACGACGTGTCCTTGACCATGATGTTGAAGTCAGTAATTGCAGGACTGTACACAGCGCCGCCGGCACACGGGCCCATGATGCAACTGATCTGCGGCACCACTCCGCTCGCAAGTGTGTTGCGCAGAAAAATATCTGCGTAGCCGCCGAGACTGACGACGCCTTCCTGAATGCGCGCCCCGCCAGAGTCGTTCAGACCAATAATCGGCGCGCCAACCTTCATCGCCAGATCCATCACCTTGCAGATTTTTTCCGCGTGAGTCTCGGAAAGGGAACCGCCAAAGACAGTGAAGTCCTGCGCAAAGACAAATACATTCCGGCCGTCGATTAAACCGTGGCCTGTGATAACTCCGTCGCTGGGATAGAGTTGCTTATCGAGTCCGAAGTCTTTCGAACGATGGACCACGAGTTTGTCAAACTCTTCAAACGAGCCTTCATCGAGCAGGAATTCGATTCGCTCGCGCGCCGTCATCTTTCCTGCTTCGTGTTGCTTCTCAACGCGAGCGGCGCCGCCACCCTGTTCGGCCTGAACGCTTCGCTCGCGGAGTGTCTCCAGTTTGGATACGGCTTGTTTCGGTTGTTGTTTTGAGGCCATATTATTCGTTGAAGGGAAACGCTCGCGATTCGATCAGTTCGATCACTTCCGCTAACGCCTGGCGCGCATTCACCTGGACCTCGTTCGGATAATCGTAACGTCTGGCGTTTTCTTCAAAGTCTTCGACGTCCAGAATCTTGTAAGTGAGGTCAGGAGCAACTAACACATCTATGTCGAGATCGATGTAACTCAACACGCGCCCATCGAAAGACGGCGGCTGATTGATGTTGCAGTAAAAGTTCTTCAATTTCCCGGCTGGATCGCTGAAGCGGAAGACGTTGTACCAGCGATCCAGCCAGTAATACTCGGTGCTGATCGTTCCCTGTAAAATCGTGCCCAGCAGATCGTGTTCGATCTCTTCTTCGAAGACCGCATCCAGCACCAGGAGTGGTCCTTCAATCTTTGCTACTCGCGCCGGCCAGCGACGATGCTCAATGTCATCGTATTTGCGCACGCTGACAACAATTCGCAGCGCGCTATTTTCTCCCACACTATTTTCTACCACTCTTGGCCCAGTCAGCCAGAAACTGCGCTTGTCCTTTATCCGTCAGCGGATGATTGAATAGTTGATCGATCACTTTGAACGGCATCGTGGCGATGTCTGCGCCCATGCGTGCCGCCTCGATCACGTGAATCGGGTGACGCAAACTCGCGGCGAGCACTTCCGTCTTCCAACTGTAGTTCTGATAAATCTCGATGATGTTCTGCAACAGGATAAGCCCGTTTTCGCCAATGTCGTCGAGACGACCGAGGAACGGACTGATAAACGCCGCGCCTGCCTTTGCCGCAACAATCGCCTGCGCTGCCGAGAAACAGAGAGTGACGTTTACTTTGATTCCTTCGTCAGTTAGTTGACGTGTGGCTTTGAGGCCATCGCGAGTGAGCGGGCATTTGACAACGACGTTCGGAGCAATCTTCGCATACTCGCGTCCTTCACGAAGCATGCCGTCTTTATCCTGGCTCGTTACTTCAGCCGAGACTGGCCCTTGAACGATCTCGCAGATCGCGGCGATGTGTTGTTTGAAGTCGACGTCGCCTTCTTTTGAGATGAGCGTTGGATTCGTTGTCACGCCATCCGCAAGACCCAACGCTGCTCCTTCGCGAATCTCGTTGAGATTGGCGGTATCAAGAAAAAATTTCATAACAATGACTCCTCTTACTACGACACCCGGTTAACCAGAGTGCCGATCCCATTTACTTCTACTTCTACTGTATCGCCGTGCTGCATGCGCGAGACGCCCGCTGGCGTGCCGGTCGCAATCAGGTCACCGGGATACAGTGTCATGATCTCAGAGATGTACCTTATAAGAAAGGCGACAGGAAATGCCATGTCAGCCGTGTTACCTTTTTGTTTTACTTCGCCGTTGAGACGTGTTTGGACGGTGACATTGCCTGGATCGATCTCAGTCTCGATCCAGGGGCCTACGGGGCAGAACGTGTCGAATGACTTGCCACGGGTGAACTGCACGTCTTTGCGCTGTAAATCGCGTGCGGTGACGTCATTGACGCACGTGTAGCCAAAAACGTAGCTGAGCGGATCGTCGGTGTCGGGAATGTTGTGAGCGAGGCGTCCGATGACGATACCGAGTTCGCCTTCGTGCTCAACTTGCTGAGAGGCTTTAGGCAGTTTGATCTCGTCGCCGGAAGCGATCACGGCTGATGGGGCTTTCAAGAAGAGGAGCGGCTCGTCAGGCATCTTGTTTCCCAGTTCCGCCGCATGCTCGCGGTAGTTTCGACCGACGCAAACGATCTTTGAAGGCGCAACCGGTGCGAGTAATTTCACTTCAGCCAGATCAAACGCCGCATCTTCGTCAAAACGCTCGACATGCTCGAAACTATAAGCACTCGGCAGCGGATAGACTCTGGACTCCTTCAGTACCGCATACCGTGCTTCCCCTAAACTCTCATGTTCAACGCGACAAAGTTTCATTGTGCTCTGTTCACCGAACTGTAGGGGCGGCCCTCCGTGGCCG
>DATEIS010000408.1:0-9169 GCA_035278765.1 Pyrinomonadaceae bacterium
CAGACCACTATCGATGTCGCCGCCATTGAAGGGTGGCTCAACGTTGTTCATTACGCCGGCGGTCTGACCGCCTGAAGGAGGAGTCATGCCTGAATATTTAGCTCCTGGAGTTTACGTCGAGGAGACATCTTTTCGTTCAAAATCGATCGAAGGCGTTAGCACGACGACCACCGGTTTCGTTGGGCCGGGGCGATATGGACCGATCGATTACGAGTCGGAAATCCTGACGAGCCTGGCGGATTTTGAGCGCACTTACGGCGATCGTCTGCAACTCGTTTACTCAGGTCCGCCCGGAATTCCAAACTACTTGTGGCATGCGGTCCGATCGTTCTTCGAAGAAGGCGGCAAGCGGCTCTACGTCGCGCGCATTTTCCGCCAGTTGGTCGCGAGCGGCGAGCCGCTTCCTTACGAGCGTCCCACGGGCAAAATCACTGAGGATAAAGGGTCCAACGCAGACAAGGATGCGAACGGTAACTTCTTCGACGGGCACGCGCGCAACCTGCTTACGAAATCGGGCTCGACGGCACTCGACGATAGCGTGTTGATTCGCGCGCGCTTTCCCGGCGCGTACGGCAACATGCGCGTCAGGATTACGGTCCAGTTAGGGAAGAGCGTGCTGGGTGGAACGACGGCGGGCCAACTCACGGCAAATTCGCTGCGCGATTACGACACTGTTTGGATCCAGGATATCGTCAGTCCGATCAGCAGCCCACTGGCGTCGGGTAACCTCTACGTCGCCAGGTTTGACGAAACTGAACGCACCTGGATCTTCAGTCAAACCAACACACCCGGTGCGTCAGACTTTCGTTTGAATTCGAGCACGGCGACTAACGTTCTCGCATCGGGCGACTTGATCCGGCCCGTTAGTTTGACCGTCACCGTCATCTCACCCGACGGCACATCGACCAGCGTCTGGAACAATGTGCCTCTCAACCCAAATCACAAGAGCGCGTTTGGCAATGCCGACTCGCTGAAAGATCTGTTCGCGCAGGAGCCCAGCAGCCTGGCGCAAGCTCGCACGCTGCCGATCGTCATTCTGGCGGGAGACAACATCGATACCGGACGCGACTTGCTGCAAGCATTGGCCGGCGCCGACTTCAACACTCTGCTCACAGCGGTTGGAAACCCGGACTCAACTGATACAGCACGCACCATCGATAAGTTACTTGTCGGTGGTAACGATGGGCAGTTGCCGGAACCGACTGACTACATCGGCAGAGAAGACCCGGACACAAACAACAAGACCGGATTAGTGGTCTTCGAAGACATCGACGACATCTCGATCGTGGCCGCGCCCGGTGCAACGGCGAGCTACAACGAGCGTGAGACCGACGCCACCGCGATCATCAATGCGCTGATCACGCACGCACAGAGAATGCGCTACCGCATCGCCGTCCTCGACAGCGGCGAAGGACTTTCCATCTCTGAAGTACGCAGTCAACGCGCGAAGATGGATTCGAGCTATGCCGCACTCTATTACCCGTGGATACGCGTTCTCGATCCGGTTACGAACACAGAGATGAATTTGCCGCCCAGCGGTTTTGTCGCCGGCATCTATGCTCGTAACGATATCAATCGCGCGGTCTACAAAGCGCCGGCGAACGAAGTCGTTAATGGCGCGATCGGCTTCGAGAAGTTTCTCAACAAGGCCCAGCAGGAAGTGTTGAATCCCGAAGGCATCAACTGCTTCCGCTTCTTCGAAGGCCGCGGCTTCCGTCTCTGGGGCGCACGCACCACCAGCTCAGATCCCGAATGGAAGTACGTCAACCTGCGGCGCTACTTCGCCTATCTCGAACACTCGATCGACAAAGGCACGCAATGGGCGGTCTTCGAGCCCAACGGCGATCTGCTGTGGGCCAACGTGCGTCGCACGATCGAAGACTTTCTGCTCAACGAATGGCAGAACGGCGCGCTGCTCGGAGATAAACCTGAGAAGGCCTACTTCGTTAAGTGCGACCGCTCAACGATGTCGCAGAACGATCTCGACAATGGGCGGCTCGTGTGTCTCATCGGCGTCGCGCCGTTGCGACCCGCAGAGTTTGTCATCTTCCGCATTGGTCAGTGGACCGCGGATCGAAAGATTTGAGCACAGAGAAGAGATTTGAGGATTAAGAAGAGGAGGATCCCATGGCTGTACTACGCGATCGCCCATACGTCCAGTTCAACTTCCTGGTTGACCTCGGCACGGGCAACACCGAAGGGCCGGAGGCCGGCTTTCAAGAGTTGAGCAACATCGGCATGGAAGTCACTGTCTCCGAATACCGTACCGGCAACTCGAAAGAAAATAGCGTGCGCAAAATCACCGGCTTGAACAAAGCCACGGATGTGACGCTGAAGCGCGGCGTGATTGGCTCGCTCAATCTCTACAACTGGCTGAACGATATTCGCAACGGCAATCAACAGGCCGAGCGCACAGTGACGATCTCGCTGCAGAACGAAGATCACACCGCCATCGTGCAGACGTGGAAACTTCTGCGCGCGCGGATCATCAAGCACGTCAGTGGTCCATTTAACGCGAAAGGCACCGACGTGGCGATGGAAGAACTGACGCTGTCCTACGAACGTCTCGAAATGGAATAGACCATGTGCGCCGTGCGTGTCAGCAGATTGCCCGGGTTTCGTTTCGAGACTCAGGCGCCACCCTTGCCGGAAGTTTTGCCGCGCATGGATATCGCTGTGTTTGTCGGCTTCGCCGCGTCCGGTCCTTTGCAGATTCCGGTCGCGATCGAATCTGAAGCGCAGTTCGCGGTGATCTTCGGCGAGGACGCTCCGCTCGCCTGGGACCTTGCGCGCGGCGAACAACTCTATGCCTATCTTGGACCGGCAGTGCGTGCGTTCTTCCGCAACAACGGCAAGCGCTGTTGGGTGATCAGAGTTGCGCGGCAGACGGCAAGCAGCGATCAGGATCTGAATCAAGCACGCTACAACTACTTCCCAATCCCCGCACTCGCGCGCGTTGAATTTAACGAGAGCGGCACGAGCACGATCACGCCGGCATTCGCACGCGCGCGTTCAGAAGGAAGTTGGTCTGATCGTTTGCAGTTGTCGTCCGCACTCTTTTCACAGCCGCTGAGCGTTGACTCTGTAACGACTCAGGGCAGCGATTTCCTGATCCGAGTTAAGAATAATCGCAGCAACAAAGTAGCGGCCGGCGATGTTCTACGACTCAATTTCGCGGATGGACTATTCGGGTTTCTAGCCGTTGATAAAGTGGATGAGGCCGTCGCTTTCTTTGAAGCGCGCGCGACAAGGTCCATTTGGTTGCAAGCCATCAAGGATCCAGTGTCTGAGGCGCCAGTGACTGTGGGAGTTTTTACTGCTGAAAAATCAGCTTCGCCGCCCGCTGCTCCTTTGACTGAATCGTGGTTTGGTAATCCACAGAAGGCGGATCTCAGTAGCGAGACACTCGATGGAGCGGTCAGACTAGATCTATTGAACACCGCTGCTGCCGACATGCCTTTACTGGGTTCAGTGGTTCGCATCAATAAGGATGATGATTCGACCTGGTGGATGGCGGTCGACAGTGCGACCTCAAAATCGGATGGCACGCCGGTGATTGTGGGCAGGCCGTTCCAGGTCGTTAGTCCGCCAAGTCCGCCACCGGACCCGGAGAGCGCCGAGCGACTCACCTTCGAAATCTGGGTACGCAAGGACGACGACTTCTCAAGCAGCATCAGCGATCTCGGTTTAGAAGCGGCGCACACACGCTTTTGGGGCAAGCTCCCGACCGACGAAGAGCTTTATCGCGAGAGCGATCCTTCAGATCCCGCATCTCCATCAACAATACTTTGGACGCAGGTTGGAGATCTGTTTCGATTTCCGCTGGCCGGCATTCCACCGAAAGCAAACGCGAGCGAGTTTTACTTTCCCCTCTCGATGCCGCCTCTCCCTGAAAATTACCTAAGTGCGATCAATTTGAACGGAACGGCACTCGAACGCGACGGGCTTGCGGAGTTCGATGAAGAACTCTTCCTCGATCGCGATCTGCTCACGACGCGCACTCTCGATCTCGCGGGTGAGGCCGAATACCTGATGTACCTCGCGCCTCAACCGCGCCGCCTCCACGGAATACATGGTGTGTTTCCACTTGAAGAAGCAACCATCATCTCCGTTCCGGATGCCGTTCATCTCGGCTGGTCGCGATCGCAGGGTGAACCGCTGCCGCAACCTGAGCCTTCGTTGCCACCGGCGCGTCCCGAATGGTGGCACTTCCTCGATTGCAATCCGCCGAAACCAGTAACGCCTGTGCTCAAGGATTGCGATCTTCAATCGCCGCCCGCTTCGCCAATCAAACGTGTTCACGAACCGGTATGGGGAAAGTTTCTTGATTGCTCGATCAAGGTGATCGAGCCGCCATTGCTCAGTTCGACTACACAGATCAGCGACGAAGGTACGTTCACGCTTTTCTGGAACAGTTCACCACCACTCGACGCTGTCTTCGTTCTCGAAGAATCGGGCAGCCCTGACTTCATCCCCTCAGAAACTATTTACAAAGGTAAAGCAACCAGATTCACGTTGTATGGCCGCAAGCCCGACGATTATTTCTATCGTGTGCGCGCATTTGCAGGCGTACAGTCGAGTGACTGGTCCAATGGGGTTGTCGTTCGTGTCGGTGATTCAGTCAGATGGGTGGTCGAGGATCTCCAACAAGGGGTTTCGCCGCCGCCGGACTTTTCACCAACGGTACTCCTGGCAGTGCAGCGCTCACTTCTGCGCCTGTGTGCAGCGCGAGGCGATCTGGTTTGCCTCCTCTCGCTGCCGGAACATTATCGAGAGGACGACGCCATCAATCATACGGCGCTACTGAAAGCCTCCCCCAGTCTCTTGCCGTCAACTCAGGTTCCGCCTTTGAGCGGCGGTGAAGTATTGGACTTCACTTATGGCGCCCTCTTCCATCCGTGGCTGATTGAACGTGAAGAAAATCAAATCGATCGACTGACGCGCATGCCTCCGTGCGGCGCAGTCGCAGGTCTCTTCGCAGATCGCGCGCTGAATCGCGGCGCGTGGGTCGCGCCGGCGAATCAACCGATGCGCGGTGTAGTCGCGCTCGAGCCGTCACTCCAACCATCGCGCCGTCTTGATCTTCAGGAAGCACACATCAACGTCGTTCGGCAGGAGCCGCGCGGCTTTGTCGTGCTCGACGCGGAAACTCTTAGTGACGATCCGGACCTGATTCAAATGAATGTGCGCCGGCTTCTGATTCTTCTCCGGCGCCAGGCGCTGCGGGTCGGCGCGACCTACGTCTTCGAACCAAACTCGCCCGCTTTTCAGCGTGCAGTAGATCTTGGCTTTACGAACATGCTCGATCGCATGTTCGAGAGCGGGGCCTTTGCCGGCGCAACACCGGCGTCCGCCTACCAGGTCGTCACCGATTCGTCTTTGAACACACCGCAAAGTGTCGAGCAGGGACGATTCATCGTGGAGTTACGCGTTGCGCCATCGTTGCCCATGACGTTTCTGACGATTCGTCTGGTGCAGACAAGTGATCGCAGTCTGGCGACGGAGGTGCGTTGATGGCTGAACCTGCTGCCCTCCCATTCACCGCCTTCAACTTCGCCGTCGAAATACAGGTCGAGGGTTTGTCCACACAGGTTTGTGGCGCCGCGTTCGCGGAATGTGACGGACTGGAAATGACGATGGACGTCAAGACGATTCGCGAAGGCGGCAACAACGGAAAAGAAATCAGGCTGACCGGGGGTTTCAAGTACGGCCAGGTAACGATGAAGCGCGGCATGACTTCGAACTTCGAACTTTGGGATTGGTTCAACTTCATGCTGGTCAACCCGTCGCTGCGTGGTGAAGCGCAAATCATCCTGTACGCCAACGATGGCACAACGGAACGCGCGCGTTTTCTGTTGTCACGCTGTCTGCCGGTGAAATTGAAATCCCCGCCGCTGAACGCGAAAGACGGTGCGGTCGCGATTGAAGAATTACAACTGGCTTACGAAACACTGACGATGGGGAATCCAAAAAACTGAGGTGCTGACTGATGGCCAACTCTAACTCTGACAATCGCTCTAATACGCAAAATCTCGCGAAGGCCTTGCTCCAGGAGATCACCCCGGGCCAGAACCCGAAAACAATAAATCGGAAGCAGGACTGTAAGGTGCAGTTCAATCCGGAATCGTTGAAGGTCAGTTTCAGCAATCAGATCAGCAAACCGGAAGGTGCGCCAGCCAAAAAAGGGAAACCGGCAACGCAATTTGTCGGTCAGGGCACCACGAAGTTGAGTCTGCAATTATGGTTCGATGTCACCGCGATAATACCTCCCGAAAAACCGGAAACCGACGTCCGCAACCTCACGAAAAAGGTCGCTTATTTCATCACGCCGAAGCCGGGAGGATCGGCCGAGAAAAAGATCCCTCCCATCGTCCGCTTCAGTTGGGGTTCTTTTCAGTTCGACGGAATCATGGAATCGATGGAAGAGTCGTTGGAGTTTTTCTCGAGTGATGGGCGTCCTCTGCGCGCGAGCGTCACCATTGGTCTCACTCAACAAGAGATTACCAAAGTCGAACCAAAAGACCTTAAACCGCCGGGAGTGGAGATGCCGCCAAGGCACCCCCTAACCCAGGCGCCGGCGGGTTCGTCGGTGCAGAGCATTGCCGACAGTCAGGGCAAAGGTGACAACTGGCAGGACATCGCCGCAGCCAACAACATCGAGAACCCACGCATGTTGCAACCCGGACAATTGCTCGACATGGAAGCGAGTGTCGGAACATCGCTGGGTGGCGGCGTGGCCCAAGCCGGCGCGTCATTCGGAGTTAGCGGAGGAGCGCAAGGCAGTCTTTCCGTCTCCGGAAATGCTTCGATAGGAGGATGACGAGATGGCAGTCGTAATTAACGAATTCGAGACCGTGCCACGAACTGAGCGTAGCGCGGAGTCAGACAGCGGCGGTGGAGGCGGCAGCGAGGGAGCGTCGCAACCCACGGAACATGAAATAGAAAAAATGATGGAACTGCATGCGAGCCGATGTGAACGGCTGCGCGCTTATTAAGAATCATGCCGGTCGAAGACACATTGAAATCAGCTCGCCCAAAGATCTTCGTGGGCGGTCAGGAAAAGCCGGAGCTCAGCACTGAGATGCAAAGCCTCATGATTGCTGAGAACACCATCGGTCTGTACCGCTGCGAAGCGAAGTTCGGCAATTGGGGCGCTGTCAACAGCAAGGCGGATTTTCTGTTCTTTGATCGCAAGACACTGGAGTTCGGCAAAGACTTCGAAGTCAAACTCGAATCCGACTCGCTCTTTCGCGGAAAGATCATGGGCTTGGAAGCCGGCTTTCCCGAAGGCGCCTCACCGGAAATTAGCGTCTTCGCTGAAGATCGGTTTCAGGACCTCCGGATGAACCGGCGCACGCGCGCCTTCAATGATGTTACCGACGCCGACGTGATCAAGCAGATCGCGACTGATCACGGGTTGAGTCCGAGCGTCGATCTGAATGGACCAACTTACAGAGTGCTGGCGCAGGTCAATCAAAGCGATCTCGCGTTTATTCGCGAACGCGCACGGTCCATCGACGCTGAAGTTTGGATGGAGGGGAATACGCTGAATGCGAAGTCGCACACTGGCCGCAACGGCGCCGATCTACAGATGACGTACGGAAACGAGTTGCGAGATTTCACCGTGCTCGCAGATTTGGCGATGCAACGGACAAGTGTTGCGGTCAATGGCTGGGACATCTCGAGCAAGTCGGCGCTGACCTATGAAGCAACGGAATCTGCGATCAGCAGCGAACTCAACGGCGACACGAGTGGCGTGAGCATACTGCAATCGGCGCTGGGCGCACGCAAGGAAGCGTTGGCCCATACCGTGCCGTTGAATCAGGAGGAAGCGCGCCACGAAGCCGAAGCCTTTTTCAAAATGAGCGCGCGACGCTTCGTCGTCGGACGTGGCGTGGCCGAAACAAAAGCGAAGCTTCGCGTCGGCGCGAAACTCGATCTGCAAGGACTAGGGAAGCTCTTCAGCGGCAAGTACTACGTCGTCGAAGTGAAACATATTTTCGATCTGGTTAAAGGGTTGAGGACGGAATTCAAATCAGAACGCCTCGGTATCGGGAAGTAGAGGAATCGCACTTGGATCGGGTCAGTACAGGGAGCGGTAGCGACCTGATCAACGATGCGAGTCAAGGATCGTTAGGAGATATCACATGCTGATCACTGACCAGGTCGCTACCGCTCCCTGTACTGACCCGATCCAAGTGCGATTACGGATTTTTGAGGCAAAGCGGAAGTAGCCAATGTCAGATAAGCCACCATTCGAAACAATCCTTGATGTGCGCGTGCCGAGCGGTTTGGGCGGACGTTGGTACGGCGCGTTTCCGGCGGTGGTTACGGACATCAAGGATCCCGACGGCCAGGGGCGCGTGAAAGTCTCGCTGCCGTGGTCGGCCGATACTGCCGGGGCAAGCTATGAGAACTGGGCGCGTCTCGCGACGTTCATGGGGGGAAAGAATCGTGGCAGTTGGTTCGTTCCGGACGTCAGTGACGAAGTGCTTGTGATTTTCGAGAACGGCGATCCGCGACGGCCCTACGTGATCGGCGCTTTGTGGAATGGCAGTGACGCGCCGCCGGAATCGATGGACGGCGCCGGCAATAACTACAAGAAAGTTTTGCGTTCACGTAACGGCGTGAAGATCACGCTCGACGATCAGGACGGACAGGAAAAACTGATTCTCGAAACTCCGGGCGGCCAGAAAATGACGATGAAAGATGGCCCAGGCGCAGTCGAGATCGTCGATAGCAACGGCAACTCGGTGAAGTTGGAAACCAGTGGCATCACGATTACTGCCGCGGCAAAAGTCACGATTAACGCGTCGCAGGTCGCAGTCTCGGCCGGCATCGTCACGGTTGACGCAGGCATGTCGAAGTTCAGCGGCGTCGTGCAATGCGACACGATGATCAGCAACAGCGTGATCAGCGCGTCGTACACGCCGGGCGCCGGAAACATTTGGTGAAGCTGCGGAACGTACTGTAGGGGCGGCCCTCCGTGGCCGCCCGTGGTTTGCACATGGAATTCAAGAATCGACAGTCTCGGGTTTGGCGAACACCGATCCAAACCACGGGCGGCCACGGAGGGCCGCCCCTACAGTACGTTCCGCAGCTTCACCAGATGTTTCCGGCGCCCGGTGTGTACGACGCGCTGATCACGCTGTTGCTGATCATCGTGTCG
>DATEIS010000409.1:0-10146 GCA_035278765.1 Pyrinomonadaceae bacterium
GTTTAGTCTCGACGGCAAGCTCGAGAACGAAATCGTGTTGCCGGGTATCGGATCAGCCAATGGCTTTGATGGGTTAAATGACGACAAATACGTGTTCTACACCTTCACGTCGTTCAACTCACCGCCGACGATCTACAAGTATGACATCGCGACTAAGAAATCGACTGTCTTCCGCACGGTCGACATTCCCGGATTCAAGTCTGATGACTTTGAAACGAAGCAGGTCTTTTACAACAGCAAAGATGGTACGCGCGTGCCGATGTTCCTGGTCTACAAGAAAGGTCTGAAGCTCGACGGCAACAATCCGACGCTGTTGTATGGCTACGGTGGTTTCAACGTCGTCCAGTCGCCGTCTTTCAGTTCACTGCGCATGGCGTTACTCGAACAGGGCGTGGTCTATGCGGTGGCAAACCTACGCGGCGGTGGCGAGTATGGCGAGAAATGGCACGAGGCCGGCACGAAGCTGAAGAAGCAAAACGTTTTTGACGACTTCATTGCCGCGGCCGAGTATCTGATCGAGAACAAGTACACATCGTCGAGCAAGCTCGCAATTCAGGGTGGCTCAAACGGCGGATTGCTGGTCGGTGCAGTGTCGAATCAACGTCCGGAGTTGTTCCGTGCCGTGATTGAGTCGGCGGGCGTGATGGACATGTTGCGCTTCCACAAGTTCACGATCGGTTCGAACTGGATTTCGGATTACGGTTCGAGCGAAGCGAATGAGGCGGAGTTTAAGGCGCTTTATGCTTACTCGCCGATACACAACGTGAAGGCGGGAGCGAAGTATCCGGCGACTCTGATCACGACTGCCGATCACGACGATCGCGTTGTGCCGGCGCATAACTTCAAGTACGCGGCTGCATTGCAGGCGGCACAGGGTGGTCCAAACCCGATTCTCATCCGCATCGATGTAAACTCGGCCCACAGCGCGAGCAACACTACGAAGTCGATTGAGCAGACGCGAGACATTTATGCGTTTCTGTTTGAGAATTTAGGCGTAGAATACAAGTAAGAAATTTAGCCACAGATAAACACGGATGACACAGATCAGAACTAATTCTGATCCGTGTTCATCCGTGTAAATCCGTGGCTCATTAACGGTAGGTGGATATCGATGACGAGTCCACCTTCTCTTGCGTTATAAGCCTCGATTCTACCGTTGTGAAGCCTTACGACGCGGTCTGTGATCGCGAGTCCCAGACCCGCTCCACCACCGTCGCCGTTGCGGTGAAAGGGAAGAAAGATCTTATCGAGCATCTCAACCGGCACGCCCGGTCCATGATCTCGGACGCGTAACAGCGCAAACGGTTCTTTGCGTTCGATCGTGACCTCGACTGTCGTCCCTTCTGCGGTGTGCCGTACGGCGTTACGAACTACATTCTCGACAGCGCTGCGAATTAACTCCGCCACACCCGTCATCGAACAACTCTCCGACGCGAGAAATCGTACTCCTCGATTCTGCACACGCGCTTCAAAGTCACCATCAGCGGTCACTTCCTGAACGAGGTTCGCGAGATCAAAAGTCTCGCGCAAGGTTGAGTCGACTCCACTATCGATACGCGTCAACGTCAGGAGCTGTCCGATCAACTTGTCGAGCCGTTCTGCTTCGATGCCGATTCGGTTTTGATACTCGGTGGCTTCATCGCTTTGCGCCTGCTTCAGCAAACTCAAAGCAACGATTAGACGAGCGAGTGGCGAGCGAAGCTCGTGTGAAACGTCGCCGAGCAGGTTTCGTTGTGCGGTGACCAGTCGCTCGATCTGTTCCGCCATACGATCGAAGTCGTCCCCCAGCAATGCGATCTCATCGTGTCGCCTCCCGATCGCAGGTTTCACTCGCGTTTTTAAGCGGCCATCTGCGATGTCGCTGGCGGCTTGTCGCAGTTTGCCTAAAGGTCGTGTGATGTGGAGCGTCAAAGCAAAACACAAACCTATGGCGACGAGTGTGATTGCCAGGAGCCGTAAGTATGGGTGTCCGCCAATCGCTTTTGAAACCGGGACCAGATGACTCGGCGAGGTCTGAAAAGCGAGACTGTACTTTCGTCCGCTTGGTCCAGTGACTTGCCTGACCGCGATACCAAGGTCAACGCGCACTGCAGATAGTCCCTGGGCCCTTGTTCTCTCCAGTCCTTCTTTGTTCCGCGCAATCCCTTGCACGACCGGCGGCGCCGGCCGATCGAGCAAGACGTTACCGGCCTCATCGAAGAAGTAGAACCTGACCGTCTTTCTGCTTTGTAGCTCATCGAGATACGCGCGCAGCTTCTCCGGCCCTTCTGTTTCGTACATTACCGCGGCTTTCTCTGCCTCCATTGGCATGATGCTGTGCAGCGTCACTTGCCAGCGATCTTCATAGAAGCGCGCCAGCAGCGCTGAAGTTTCCAGCGATGTGCCGACGAGCACGATGACTACCAGAAAGCAGAAGAAAATCTTGAGAAACAGAGTTCGCATTGGATATCAGGGGCGAGGACGAAGCGGGAGCGCATAGAGATATCCGATGCCGCGAACACCCTTGATGCGATCGGTACCGTCCGGCAATGGTCCAATCTTCTTGCGCAGGTTGCACACGTGTGTGTCGATGCTGCGATCGAAGGGGGAGAATTCACGACCAAGAATGTCGCGTGTGAGTTTTTCGCGATTCACGACCTGACCTGCCGCACGCATCAACACTTCGAGCAGATCGAATTCGACAGTCGTGAGATTGATTAGTTGATGTCCGTGACGCACTACGCGAGATCCGGAATCAAGTTCTACATCACCAACAGCGATCGTCGTGTTGGCGCCATGCGTTGCTGCTGGTCCTGGTTTCGCGCGTCGCAGAATCGCGCGGATACGAGCAGCGAGTTCGGGTGGGCTGAACGGTTTCGGGAGATAATCGTCCGCGCCCATCTCGAGACCGAGCACCCGGTCGAGTGCATCACCACGAGCAGTCAGCATCAGCACCGGCATGGGCGACTCCGCACGGATGCGTCGCAGCACGTCGAAGCCGCTCATTTCCGGCATCATCACGTCGAGAACTACGAGGGCGTAATCGCCCGAGAGTGCCTTCTCGATGCCCTGTGCCCCGCCGTTAACCGCATCAATCTGAAAACCTTCGCGAACTAAGAAGCGTGAGACGAGATTGCAAAGCTCGACGTCGTCGTCGATGACCAGGACGTGTTCGGACGTTTGTGCGGTTTGAGTCTCCATAAATCGAGGACTGCATTTTAATGCGGTTGGGCGGTTTATGCAGTCAAGAAATGTCAAGAAGAGGGTAGCGCATCAGTTGAATTTACGCCGAAGGCGTTCGCTAATTTCAGCCCAGGGTTTGGAGCGCAGCGACAACCCTGGGGATCAGACAACAAACCACGTTCCAACCCTGAAAGGGTTTCAATTGAGAGGAACCCTTTCAGGGTTGTACGAGATGGATAATCCGATCCCAGGGTTGTTGCTGGCGCTCCAACCCTGGGCTGAAATTAGCGAACGCCTTCGGCGTTAATTCAAACTGATGCACTACCAAGAAGGGGGACAACTCCCTTAACACTTCTTAACGGAGGCTTGGCAATTCTTGACCGCAGCTACTGCCAGAGGCGCGTATAAGTGACAACATGAAACTACTGATTCTTTTCATTCTCTTGGCGGTTCAGATTGAGAGTTTTCCGCAGACCCCAACCCAGCAATCGAGCGTGGTTGGGACGGTGGCAGTCGTTGAGAAAATGGCGAAGACGATCTCGATAAAGACGGATCAAAACGCCACCCTTGCAATCAAGGTCAACGACACCACCGTTTGTTTGCGTGTGCCTGCCGGCGCGCAATCGCTCGATAAAGCCACTCCGATTTCTTTTGACGACATCGCCAACGGAGATCGCGTGCTTGCGCGAGGCAACAAAACCCAGGACGAGTTTGCTGCTTTGAGAATCGTCGTCCTCTCGAAAGACGACGTTTCCAAAAAACGTGAACGAGATCTCGAAGCTTGGCGAACGCGCGGTATCGCCGGTGTCGTGAAAGCGCTGAACCCGTCGACGAATGAGATCAACGTCGAATTGCGCGGAACGGCGCCGGCCAGTTTGATTGCGATTAATGCCAGTGGCTCGCAGTTTCGACGTTACACCACATCCGCGATCGACTTCGAAGATACAAAGCAGAGCAACTTCGGCGAAGTCGCGGTCGGCGATCAACTACGCGCGCTTGGTGATAAGAGTGCCGATGGCAAGTCGTTCAAGGCTGAAGCCGTCGTTTCCGGAGCATTCAAGACGATCGGCGCGACGTTAACGGCCGTCGATCTTCAGAACAATCAGATCTCAGCCACGACACTCGATCAAAAGAAACCGATCCAGATCACTACGTTAAAAGAATCTTCTGTACGTCGTATTCCAGCGACGATGGTTCCAGCAATTGCTCAGAAAGCGCGCGCGAATAATCAGTCCGGCGAGGTGCAGCAAATGATCGAAGCATTACCCGTCGTCGCTCTGTCGGATCTGAAAGCCGGTGATGTCGTTTCGATCACCGGAATCAGAGAGAAAGACGACGCTCACATGACCGCGATCAAGCTAGTTGCCGGAATCGATGCGGTATTGAGAGCAATGGCGCCACAACCGGGACGCCCGCAGACTGTGCGTCTGAGCGCCGGTTTACCAAACGCATTCGACTTCAGCGTCATACCCCAGCCCTGATTTTGGAAGAAGGATTTGTCATGAAAGCAAAACTCATTCTGTGTCTTTTGTGCATTTTTGTGGCCGGCTCTTCCGCTGTTGCTCAGCGTGGCGCCGTCGTGCGTGGTGTCGTTTCAGATGAACTCGGTGGAATCATTGTCGGGGCGACGGTTTCACTCGCCGATCAACAAGGCAAGGAACAAACCACCGTCACTGATGCAAGTGGCGCGTTTAACTTAAGCGGCATTGCCCCCGGCACTTATACGCTCAAAGTGACGCAAGTTGGATTTGCCGAGTTTCAGCAGGCGAACATCACGCTTGCGAGTGTGCAGGTGCGATCGATCAATGTAATGCTCAAAGTCGCGGCACTCGAGAGCCAGGTCACTGTCGATCCGGGCGCGACAGTTAACCTCGATCCGAGTAGTAACAAGAGCGCGCTCGTGATAAAAGGCAACGACCTGAACGCGCTCTCCGACGATCCAACTGAGCTAGCGGCTGAGTTAAGCGCGCTAGCCGGACCGGCTGCTGGTCCGAGTGGTGCTCAAGTTTTCGTTGACGGCTTCACCGCTGGTCCAAGTTTGCCCGACAAGCAATCGATCCGCGAGATTGTCATCAATCAAAATCCATTCTCGGCTGAGTGGGAGCGCATCGGTTTCGGCAACATTCAGATACTGACTCGACCCGGCACCGGACAGTTTCACGGCAACGGCGCCGTTACTTTCAGCGACGCCGTGCTGAATTCACGAAATCCATATGCGTCGAATCGTCCCGACTACCAGCGGCGCATTTACGACGCGGGCATCAATGGTCCACTCTCGAAACGCTCGTCGTTCTTTCTCGCCTTCAGCCGTCGCGAGATCGACGACACCGCGGTGGTGAATGCCACGACGCTCAATTCTTCTTTGCAGCCGGTTCAGATCAGCGAAGCGATCCTAACGCCGCGAAGATTGATGTTTATCAGTCCACGATTTGATTTTCAGCTCAACAAAGCAAACACGCTCAGCGCTCGTTACCACTACAACTCGAGCGACCTCGAGAATCAGGGCGTCGGCGGATTCTCGCTTGCGTCGCGCGGGTTTAGTTACAAAGATCAACTGCACATTCTGCAGGTGATCGAGACGGCAGTCCTGAGCCCGCGTGTCGCAAACGAAGCGGCGTTTCAATACATCTGGTACGGCATTCAACAAACGACCAACGATCCGAGTTCGGGTCTGATAGTGCTCGACTCTTTCTCAGGCGGTGGTTCGCAGATTGGCAATTACGTTTTCGATCGTAACGAAGGCGAGCTGCGCGACTACATGACGATGAGTCTGGGGCGGCACAGTTTGAAGTTTGGCGCACGCTTGCGCTGGGCACGCATCAACGATATCGCGCCGACAAATTTCGGCGGCACGTTTACTTTCTCAGGCGGTCCCGGGCCGCGGCTCGATGCGTCAAACAACATCATTCCGGGAATAGTTGACGATCTGAGCAGTCTTGAACGTTATCGCCGCACGTTACTCTTTCAGCCAATGGGTTTGTCGCCGGCTGAAATTCGTTTGCTCGGCGGCGGTGCATCGCAGTTAACGATCGCGAACGGCGGCGCGTTTGCGGAAGTGCGCCAGTGGGATCTCGCGCCGTTTATTCAGGACGACTGGAAGTTGCGACCAAACTTCACGTTGAGTCTCGGGCTGCGTTATCAGGTACAGACAAACATCAACAGCCGGAAACTCTTTGCGCCGCGATTCTCGTTTGCATGGACACCGTGGGCGAAAGGTAACGGGACGCCGAAGACAGTCGTGCGCGGGGGCGCAGGCGTCTTTTACGATCTAATCCGCACCAATATCACCCTTCAGGCGAATCGATTCAACGGCAGCAACCAAACGCAATACGTCGTCGACGATCCACTGCTGCTCGATCTGTTTCCGGATGTTCCGACTGATGCGGCGCTCGCGGCTTTGAATCAACCGCAAACGATGTGGCTCAAAGAAGAAGGTCTGACTCAACCTTACTACGTTCAATCGTCGATTAGTGTGGAGCGAAGTCTGCCGCGCAACGTGACGCTTAGTCTTAGCTACGTCAACACGCGAGGTCTGCATCAGATACGTTCGCGCAACATCAATGCTCCGGTATCTCTGAATCAACATCCCTTCGCAACGAACGATAACTTATATCAATACGAAACCAGCGGCATCTACAAACAGCAACTCTTCGTCGTCGCCAGCACCGTGCGTCTCAATCCACGCTTCTCGTTGAATGCCAATTACACGCTCGGCAAGGCCGAAGGCGACACTGATGGACCAGGAAGTTTCCCTTCAGAGTCGTACAACCTTGGCACTGAATTTGGCAGGGCATCGACCGATATTCGCCATCGATTCACCCTCGCGGGCAACATCGAAACTCGCTGGGGTCTCAGCTTTGCACCACTGATCGTCGCTCTCTCCGGCGCACCCTTCAATATCATCACGGGCGCCGATCGCAACAACGACTCGATCTTTGCCGACAGGCCAGCTTTCGCAACAGATCTGAGTCGGCAATCAGTGGTGCAAACGTCTTTTGGAGCCTTCGATCTCGCGCCGCTGCCGGGCAGTACGATCATTCCGAGAAATTTCGGGAGTGGTCCAGGCTACTTCTCGGTGAACCTGCGCGTATCGAAGACGATTAACTTTGGACCATTGCCGAAGCCTGCGCCGGGTCAGCGGCCGTCAGAGGCCCGACCATACCGGCTGACGTTCAGTGTGGCGGCGGCGAATCTTTTCAATCACACAAACCCGGGACTACCGATTGGTAACCTGACCTCGCCGCTATTTGGAGTTTCGAATTCGTTGGCGCAGTTTGTGCCACTCGGCACTGGAGGAAGCGCGTCGACGAGCAATAGAAGCCTTGCGTTAAGGGCTCAATTCAGTTTCTAAATTTCTTTATGGGATGAGCTTCCGTATTGAAGATCACCTGATCGAAGTCGAGCGTCGTTGGTGGAGAAAAGAGCAGGTAGAAGTATTTGAAAGTTTCTGCGAATAGAAAGCTCTGCATTGAGTCGGTCTTTTCTTTGGTCTCCACATTCTTCAGTGCTGCGTAAGCTACATCGGTGCGGCAGTGTTTTACGAAATCACGCCAGAGTTTCTCGCCCATCAGCAGATACTTCTGATCTTTCGTGTAGCGATAGAGATAGTAGGTCGACTCGACGATCTCCGGTCGCAATGGATAACCCGGGGAAGTGATCTTGCGCGCCGCGTAATCAAACTCTTCGGGCTCAATGCCGGCGTGGTTCCACATCCGGAACGATGAGTCCTGCAGAAGCTTCGCTCGCTTCAGATCTCCCGAAAGCGCCAGAACCGCGGGGAAGAATGCGTCGAGTGCGCCGTACGTCGTTGCGCGGCGCACTCCGGTATTCATGTCCGCGTGCCCGTACCAAAGCTGGCCGCCAAAATCATCTTTCTTCTCATCCGCGAGATATTTGTTAATGGCGGCGATGCTGTCGGTCCACATGCGTTTGCAGTCCTGATCGCCAAACAACAAAGAGCATTTCAAAAGGTATTCGTAATAACTGTCGATCGCGCCGCTGATGTGACTGTCGGTGTTCGTCCACTCGCCAGTCTCGACATTGATCCACTCACCGACCAGCCCGATCTTCGAACGCCGGTTGTAGGTTTCGACCAGAGCTCGCTTGGCCTTTTCGTAAAAGATTGGTTTGCCGGTGAGTTTACTCAGCGCGCCAAACTCGATGATGAGCGTGCCGGTTTCCGCGGGATTACTGATCGGCTTACTTACTTTGCCCGTCTTGAGGTTGACGTAGCGATAAGGCATACCGGTTGGTGAGTTAAAGACGGGCAGAAGTCGATTACCCAGGTCTTCAGCGAGATTCAGGAAGCGCTTGTCATTGGTCAACTGGTAATTCGTGAGCAGTCCGCCGAGGAGTCTGATCGTGATCTCAAAATTCTGGACCTCGATGTCTTTGTCGAACGAGAGATTGTCGAGAATGTACTGCTTCGTCGCGGCGGCCTCGTCGTCCATATCCATCAGGATCATGGTGTCGAGGGAGTCGACGGCAGTCATCAAGAGTGGTTGTGGATACCAGTCGTGATGAGTCTTTGACAATGGTTTCAGATCGTCGTGTCCCCAGGCGTATTTCTTGTAGCCATTCCAGGCATGTAGAAACTCAGCCTTCACCTCGGCAGCGAGCTTCTTGTTCGGAGTCTGTGCGTGGGCGGAGACAGACAGTAATAAGATAAGAGCCAGAATTTTCGTCATAATTTAACCACGGATGAACACGGAAAAGAGGCACGGATTGATTCTTTCGGCGGTGGCTCAGGCCATATTGAAAAGCGTTTCGACCAGCGATGTCGCAACACACAGGTGCGGAAATAGTGCTCATGTTCCCACTCGACTTCCGCCATCATCAACAAACAGTCAATTAGATCCTCTCGACCACATCCTAGTGCGTGTCTTGCGGCCGTTTCATACTCCACGATGTTCCGACTCTCCAACCGCCCCGCTCCATACATCGGTGCAAACCATCCGCTCAAGTGACACATCAATCCGAGCACTCGACCCACGACCGTCGCTCGTATCTCTCGTACCTTGTTTGGACCAGAGCCGAGACTCGCCAGCATCTCGCCGACCAGCTTCCGATGATGCCACTCTTCGTCTTCAATCTGCTTGATACGGGTTCGTTCTTCGGAATCCCGCACTGAGTGCCAGTGACCGCGATAGGCGTATCCGGCCGCAAGCTCGCCCGAATAGGCCATTTGTAACACGGTTATTAGCTGTTCTCGCGGATTCGGTGGGGTGTTGGATTCCATCGGATTGGAAAGTGGGATTATAGCCGTATTGAGCCTTTAACTCATTCGTCAAGCGAAATTGTGGGAACGCTCAGGATGCACGGAGTTCGTCTCGCAGAACTCTGTTTTATCAGCTTCTTCATGTACAAATTTATCGTTTCGTGCTACTACTGGCCAGCCGGAGAGCGTCGTCTTCGGCTCCGAGCCTCGACAATTAAACAGCTTGCGGAAACAGGCTACGGTCTCGATTTTACCCGACTAGGAAGACTGCCCAGCTTGGAAAAGATTGCCTCCTCGATTGAACGTCGCAGAGTGCGCCGGATAAAGGCGCGTTGTGAGGTGGAGTTGACGGCCACACTGTCTCTGCTGGACAACGACGTTCAGAACTGTGAATCGTCGCTGATCTTCCTCGGCCGCACGCATGATTTAAGCGCCGCAGGCATGTGCATGGTACTGCCGTCGACTATCATCGATGAGCGGTTTTGCAGTGGTGCGAATCGGCTGAGTCTTTCGCTGCATGTTCCCGGGGGCGTGATTGGGTTGGAGGTCAGCCCGGTCCGGTGTGAGAGGCTGATTGGTCCATACGTCGGCCAGGGTTATTTACTCGGCACAAAGATCACAAACGTCGACGACCCTGCGAAGTTTGAGAGTTATCTGGAAACCCTGTCGGGAACAAGACGCAAAACAGTAGCAGACAACTAAGAACGTACTGTAGGGGCGGCCCTCCGTGGCCGCCCGTGGTTTTGATCAGATCTTTAGCAGAGGAT
>DATEIS010000410.1:0-16099 GCA_035278765.1 Pyrinomonadaceae bacterium
CGTTAATAGTGACCTTGATAAGTTCAGTCGACATACAGTTTTATCCACAGATTACGCAGAAGGCTTTCCATCATCTGCGTAATCTGTGGATACAAGCCTTCGTTTAAAGTCTTCTGGAAATCTCTTGATAGCTGACTGGATTGGCCACGAAGCAGCGTCACCAAGCGGACAAAATGACTTGCCCTCGATGTTGTCGCAAAGATCGAGCATCAGTTGCGCATCCTCGATCCGTCCGCCACCGTTCTCAATTCGCTTGAACACCTTCACCAGCCAGTCAGTGCCTTCACGACACGGCGTGCACCAGCCACACGATTCGTGTTTATAAAACTCAGTCAGGTTCTTCGTTGACTCGAAGATATCGACAGTCTCGTCCATCACGATGAAGCCACCAGATCCGACGCTCGAACCCGCGGCGACGAGACCTTCGTAATCCATGCGCACATCTTTCCCGACGATCTGATCGGCGCGCATGATGTAGACCGACGAGCCCCCGGGAATCACAGCTTTCAGTTGCTTTCCATCGAGCATTCCGCCGCAGTCTTCGAGGATGAACTTTTCCATGTCGTCGTAGCCCATCGGCAGTTCGTAAACGCCTGGACTATTGACGTGACCGGAGACGGACCACAACTTCGTTCCGCCGCTCTTCTCGGTGCCGAGTTTCTGATATGCCTCGCCACCCATCTTGATGATATCGGGCACTGCCGTGAGTGTCTCGACGTTATTCACGACAGTCGGAGCCGCGTACAAACCCGAGACAGCAGGGAAGGGAGGCTTCATTCGCGGATGACCACGCAAGCCTTCGAGTGAACTCAACAGCGCCGTCTCTTCACCGCAGATGTAAGCGCCGGCGCCGGTGTGAGTGTGAATGTCGCATGAGAAGTTTGTGCCGAGGATGTTGTTGCCGAGGAGTTCGGCCGCGCGCGCTTCTTCGAGCGCTACGTCCATGATGTCGATCAGATATTTGTACTCGCCGCGCGTGTAGATGTAGCCCGTCTTCGAATTCAGCGCATAGCCCGCGATCAACATGCCCTCAATGAGCATGTGTGGATCGCGCTCCATCAGATACCGATCTTTAAAAGTGCCGGGCTCGGATTCGTCAGCGTTACAAACGACGTACTTCGGCTTTGGCGAGTCTTTCGGAACGAAACTCCACTTCATTCCGGTCGGAAAACCCGCGCCGCCACGCCCGCGCAGGGCCGACTTCTTCACCTCGTTGATCACATCGTCCGGCGACATGCCGTCGAGGACTTTTTTCAGCGCCTCGTAGCCGCCGTTGCGACGATACACATCGAGGGTGCGCGAGTTCTCAAGATGAACTCGTCGTAGCTGGAGGGGCTCACATCCGATGGCTTCGATACGCATTAAGGTAATTTGTCCAGTACTTGATCGATCTTCTCGGGCGTCAGGTTCTCGTGATAGTCGAAGTTGAGCTGGAACATCGGCGCCGTGCCGCACGAGCCGAGACATTCGACTTCGCTGAGCGTGAAACGTCCGTCAGCCGTCGTCTCACCAACCTTGATTCCGAGTTTTTGAGAACAGTATTCAGTGACCTTTCCGGCGCCCCGAATCTTGCACGACAGTGTCTTGCAAACCTGGATGTGATACTTGCCGACCGGTTGAGTCTGGATCATCGAGTAGAACGTCGCTACTTCCCAGATATCAGTCACGCGCAACATCAGCCGGTTGGCGAGATAGAGCACACCAGGGGGATCGAGATAGCCACGTTCGCGTTGCACGATGAACATCAGCGGCAAAATCGCCGAACGCATCACCGGATACTTCGCGAGATGCCGATCGATCTCTGCCTCAACTTCAGGCGAGAAAGTCGCCGGCTCAACCCCCAAGTCGACAGGCTGCGACAACGGTTTAATATTTACGATCTGCGAACTCATTTATTTTTTGCCACGGATTTATACGGATCTACACGGATTATTCTTATCAGCGAAAATCCGTGTAAATCTGTGGCTAAAACTATCTATCGATCTCTCCTAACACGATATCCAGCGATCCAATAATCGCCACGATATCAGCCACCATCTCGCCTTCCGACATCATCGGCAGCGCCGAAAGATTCACAAAACTCGGCGCGCGGAAATGGACGCGATTCGGTTTTGGTCCACCATTCGACTTCATATAAACACCAAGCTCACCCTTGGAGGCTTCGATCGGGTGATATACCTCGCCTGCCGGAACATCAAAACCTTCGGCGACGATCAGGAAGTGATGAATCAGCGCGTCCATATGGCTCTTCATCGCCTCACGATCGGGCAACACGACTTTCGGCGCGTCGGCCTTAATTGGACCAGGCTGCAAACGCGAGAGTGCCTGCCTTGCAATCTTGTGCGACTCTGCCATCTCCCGCATGCGCACCATGTAACGTGCCCAAACATCGCCATCCGGCTCAGTCGGAATTTCGAAATCGTATTTCTCGTAGCCGCTATACGGATTTGCCCGACGAACGTCGAGTGCAAGGCCGCTGCCGCGTAAACACGGGCCGGCCAATCCCCAGTCAATCGCGTCTTCCACGGAGATGTATCCGATGCCTTGTGTGCGACGCTGAAAAATCTTGTTACCGCTTAGGAGTTTATGAAACTCGTCGAGAGCAGGGGGAAAAGCATCAAGAAACTGTTTACAGCGATTCTCGAAACCGGCTGGCAGATCCATCATTAGGCCGCCGATTCGAAAGTACGAAGGCGTCAATCTTCCACCTGACGCAGCTTCGATCAGGTTCAGGATCTTTTCGCGCTCGCGGAAGCAGTAGAAGAAAACAGTCATCGCGCCGATATCGAGCGCGTGAGTTCCGAGCCAAACGAGATGCGATGCTATTCGTTGCAGTTCGCAGAACAGCACGCGAATCACTTGAGCGCGTTCCGGAATCTCGAGTCCGAGCAGCTTCTCGCCCGCCATCACGTACGCGAGGTTGTTGCCGAGTGGATTCAGATAATCCATCCGGTCGGTGATGACGATGCCCTGCTGATACTTTTTGTACTCGAACAGCTTCTCCATTCCCGTATGGAGATAGCCAATATCGGGCGTAGCTTTCACCACACTCTCACCGTCGAGCACGAGTTCGAGACGCAGCACGCCGTGTGTCGAAGGGTGTTGCGGACCCATCGAAATCGTCATCTGCGTATCAAGCGGACGATCGACGATCTCAAACTGTGGTGGAATGGTTGCGGAACTCATTTGTTTTCTTTTGCTCCGGAGGAGCAAAATGTTTATTGCCCCTACGGTTAACAAGTGATTGCACTCCGTAGGAGTGCGATGTCGTACTCATTGCCGCAAATGAACATGTCGCTCCTACGGAGCGAGCCAACTAAAATTAACCCAAAGCTATAAACATCTTGCTCCTCCGGAGCAAGGCCTTAGGTTGGGATATCAATTACTTCAAGCTGTACGGTTCGTAACCACGCAAGGGAAAATCTTTTCGCAATGCGTGTCCCTGCCAGTCGTCCGGCAGGAGAATGCGACGTAAATCTGGATGGCCGTCAAACACTACGCCAAACAGATCGAACGTCTCGCGTTCGTGCCAATTCGCCGTCCGCCACACACCGGTGACGCTCGGTACGTGCGTGTCTTCCTCGTTCAACACCACCTTTAAGCGAAGACGATGGTATTTAGTTGTCGAAAAGATGTGGTAATTGACTTCGAAGCGAGGCTCTTCTTCGACTCCGCGATCTGCGCCGCAGATATCCGCCAAAAAATCGAAACGTCCCTCAGGCCACGTCTTCAAAAAAGTACACGCAGCGACGATGTGCTCTCGCGGAACCACAATCGTCGTCTCGCCGAAGGCGTAGATCGCTTCGCTGATCCACTCGGGGTGTTCACGCTGCAACGCCGCCACTAGTGGTGACGGCGTCTGTTCGATGTTTTCCGGCCCTGATGTCATCCGCGATTGTTGCTCGACTCTCTAAGAAGAACGACGCCGCTCGTGTCTCGAAGCGATTGTGTATGGCCGTGACTCCGGCAGCGTGTTCTGCCGCGCAGTAGATCCGTCAGTGACAGGCAAAGTACCCGGCACGACAGCTTCTCTCGCTTCCTCTTCCGGAATATCTCTGCGATCGCGGACGCTCTCTTTCATCACCTTGTCCTGGAGCATCATCACGGCGTGAATCAGCATCTCGGGTCGTGGCGGACAACCCGGGATGTAAACATCAACCGGAACGATCTTGTCGACACCCTGCACGATGGCGTAGTTATCAAAAACTCCACCCGACGTCGCGCATGCTCCCATCGAGATAACCCACTTCGGCTCCGGCATCTGATCGTAGATTCGACGCAGCACGGGCGCCATCTTTCGTGATACGCGTCCGGAGACGATCATCACGTCCGCCTGGCGCGGGCTCGCGCGAAACACTTCGGCGCCAAAACGCGCGAGATCGTTTCTCGACGTCGTCGCATTCATCATCTCGATCGCGCAACACGCCAGTCCGAATGTCGCCGGCCAAAGCGACGATTTCCGCGCCCAGTTAATTAAGGAGTCGAGCCGTGTGGTCAACACCTCGGGCAGCGCTTCGGCAATTACATTTTCCAGACCCATCTTAAAACTTCCTTATGCTGCGGTGCGCCTCTTCTCAATATTTCGTGCTTCCATGTCGGCCAACGCTCTTGCCTGGGCTTCGGCTTCACGTCGCGCTTTCTCGCCCCAATCAAACGCGCCCTTCTTCACGATGTAGATGTATCCGACGAAGAGCAGACCGATGAAGATCATCATCTCGATGTAAACAAAGTTCCGCATTTCCGGGCCCTGCGCCGCGAGGGATTTGAACACCGCTGCCCACGGCACGAGGAAAATCACTTCGATGTCGAACAGGATGAAGATCATCGCGATCAGGTAAAACTTCACTGAGAACCGTTCGCGCGCAGAGCCCACCGGGTCCTTACCACACTCGTAAGGCATCAACTTCGTTCTCGTTCGCTTGCGTTGTCCGACGAATTGGGAAAGGAGGACGTTGCCCACCGCGAAGCCTGCGGCAACGATGAACATGAGTAGAATGGGCAAGTAATCGTAAAGCCTAAAAGGCATCTAAGGTACACCCTCACCAACCGCAGTCATTGCGGTCAGTGCCACTCCATCCACGAGATTGAGAATCATTGTACAAGCTGATGCTACGGGAAGTGATCGAGGGTGTCAAGCAACCCCTCTTGCAGAGATCAGTCCAGAAAAAATGCTGATTGACCGTGAAAAAATGCTTGTGTTACCGTTCAGCTAAGCCCGCCCTTCAGTGGGGTTTCAGCGGCCTCCCGGTTGACCTTGTTCTTAAAAGTTTATGACGTTGTGAGAGCGTAGTCCTCGAAACAGTGATTACCGGATTTAACACCGATATCGAGCATGATGGCGTTATCTATCATGTGCAAACTGAGGACAAGGGACTCGACTCACCGATCATCCTCTCGCTCGTCTACGCGGGCGGCACGATTCTGGCCAGCAAACGCTCTCCTTACGAAGATCTAATTGCCGAGGGTTTTAGCGATGAAGTGTTGGCTGAGCGGCTCAAGCGACAGCATCGTTTGATCTGTGCCGCGATCCATTCCGGTCGTATCGATGATCTCAAGAAGATGAGCGGCCGCCCGAAAGTTGCGCCTGCGCCACAAGAGACTGTCGAAACAGTTGTTGAGGAGGAAGTCGAAACAGAGCCACCCGCACCGGTCGAAGAGGCTTTCGAAATCGAGTATTGGCCGATGACGCAGGAATGGGCGCCGCCACCGCCTGCGCCGCCTCGTGAAGAAGTCGAAGTCGCAGACGAATCTGAAATGGAGCCGCGCTACGAGCCTGTCGAGGCTGTGCTGGCGGGTGTTGAGGCTGAGGACCTCGAAGAGCCCGTATTAGATACGGTTCTTCCGGATGGCTTATATATCAACCTTCTTGACGACGATGAGTTTTACTCGGGCAAGCGTTATACCTTGCGCGTTCTAATCACGAACTCTATCGGAGGCGAGGAAAAGCCGTTGTCGAATGTGGTTGTGTCGGTAAAGGTTCTCGGGACAACGTTCAGACCGTTGATTTACACGTTGAAGACTGAGAGTGACGGCGTCGCGAGCATTGCCACGGAGATTCCTCATTTCACTTCCGGGCGTGCAGCGGTACTAGTGCGCGCCGTTGCACGAGATCAGGCCGCCGAACTGCGCCGCATCATCCATCCAGCCGCATAAAAGAGTTGCTACAAAAAGGCACATAAAGCACAAAAAATGAAAGTCTACGTAAATGGAGAACCTCAGGAATTCTCGGGTGAGCCTTCATTGATGGAATTGGTGGAGCAGCTTGAACTGCCGGTGGCGCGGATAGCTATAGAACTAAATCGTGAGGTGGTGCGTCGTGGTGAGTGGGGCAGTACTATGCTGAAAGACGAAGACAAGATCGAGATTGTGCACTTCGTCGGCGGAGGTGCTAGAGTTTAGTCAATTATGTCTAGAGCGATTGCAGCGAATGTACCGGATGAGAAGTTGACCATTGGTGGACGCGCGTTTACGTCGCGGCTGATTATCGGAACGGGGAAGTATCGCAGCTACGAAGAAATGCGCCTGGCTCATGAGGCTTCCGGTGCAGAGATGGTGACTGTTGCTGTGCGGCGTGTGCCACTCGATCGGAGCACTGAGTCGTTTCTTGATTACCTGAATCCTAATCTTCAGATTCTTCCGAACACTGCCGGGTGTTACACGGCTGAAGACGCGGTTCGAACGGCGCGTCTCGCTCGTGAGGCCTTGCAAACCGATCTCGTGAAGCTGGAAGTGATTGGCGATCAAACGACGTTGTTTCCGGACAACGAGCAGACGCTCGAAGCCGCACGCATTCTCGTGAAGGAAGGATTCGTAGTTCTGCCGTACTTCACTGACGATCTGATCATGGCGAAGAAACTGCTTGATGCAGGATGTGCCGCGATCATGCCGCTGGCGGCGCCTATTGGATCCGGTTTGGGTGTTCAGAACCCCGCGAACCTGCGCATCATGCGTGAACAATTACCCGATGCGACGTTGATTGTTGATGCGGGTGTCGGTACCGCTAGTGATGCGGCGATTGCGATGGAACTCGGCGCCGATGGCGTTTTGATGAATACAGCGATCGCGGAAGCCGCAGATTCGGCGAAGATGGCGACGGCGATGAAGCTCGCGATTGAGGCTGGACGACTAGCGTATCGGGCGGGGCGGATGCCGAAACGGTTGTATGCGAGCGCGTCGAGTCCCTTAGCGGGCGTAATTAAATAGATGGAGCTTCGTACTTTGTACTTAGTTCTTTGTTATAACCAAGCACCAAGCACAAAGAACTAATCACGACAAGCCCAGGACGCTCGCATGGTGTTGAGCGGCTTCGCTATGGACCACAACCTCGCGTGGCCTAACTACTTCTTCAACTACCTCTCGTTCAACCGGCTCTTCTCTTACTCGCAGCCCATTGAGATTCAGCCCGTATCTCACCGCGACGAGCTCGGCGTGAATCTCGAACAGGACCACCCACAATTCACAAAACACACGCCAGACAATATTCCCGATCACGACGAGACCCACACCTGCAGCCACGTACCGCCATCCCAACACGCGATCGATCCGGGCATCGTTCAACTGCATGCCGGCCCACACTGCAAGTGCGACACCTCCAGCGGTAATTGCAAGGAATCCAAGAAAGTAGACCACCTTCACGAAAGTGGTCGTGATCATCCTCTCGAATGAGAAATAAGCACCCATTGACTCTCCTCCTCGAAAGATTAGACCAGAAGCGATGGTGAGTTTTCGTATCGCTTTACAGATATTTTGATTGTAATTAACCGAGAGCGAGCATGACGCGTTCCTGCTCGCGCATCACGCGATCGCCGAGTTCTGTAGTTGCGATGGTTGGGTAGGCGCCGCCTTTGACTTTCAAACAACGAGCGGCGACGAGGGCGTCGATATAGATCTCAAGTTCGTCAGCGGCCATGTCTTTAAGTAGTCCATAGGTGGATAACTCATTGAGATGTGCGGTCAATATTTGCTTAGCAGCGGAACCGCGCAATGTACCGACGAGGATCTTCTTGCCGAAGCGTCCATTCATACGCTTCGCACACGCGAGTATCTTACGGACGCGTAGCAACTCATCGTCCTTGAGCGCACGCGGTGCTGAATTGACTGGCGCCGAAATCGTTTCTTCGACATCTGCCTGATGCACGTGTGAGGCATCTCCGGGTTTGCAGTTGCCACACGTTCCACACTGCCTTTCGCTTTTGCGATCACCGAAGTAGTTGAGGATATGCGCGCGGTAACAATAATCGGTGTAGCAGAAATCGATCATCGCGCGTAACTTTCGGCGCTCTAGTTCGCCACGACGCGATACGTCTGCCGGATCAACGCGCAGTTTTGCCGCCGGAACACTGTCGAGCATGATGATGCTGCGGCCCTGTTGTGCGCCGCGTCCGCCGCGATTGAGTGCGGGTGCAGTGCGCTGAATATGTCCCGCGCGTTCCAGCACGTAGAGCGCGGATTGAATTGCCATCTCGTTGCTTTCGCCTGTGCGTCGTGCGATCTCGGCAGTCGAGAGCTCGATTCTTCTCAGCTCAGTTGAAGCAAGCGAGTCGTAAACCTGTTTGATAACGCTGATGTCGGGATAAGAACCGTCGATGAAAAAGTCGTGCGTGTTTTTGTCGGCGTAGTTGAAGAGCAACACGCAGGTTGAAGGAAGCCCATCGCGACCGGCACGCCCGATCTCCTGGTAATACGCTTCGATTGAGCCAGGCATCTGGTAATGGACCACAAAGCGAATGTCCGGTTTATCGATGCCCATTCCGAACGCGTTGGTGGCGACGATCATCTGCGTGCGGCCGTTCATGAAGTCGTCCTGAGCTTTGATTCGCATCGAGTCGCTCATACCCGCGTGGTAAACCGAAACTCCGAGATCGAGAGCTTTGAGTTTGCCGCCCACCTGTTCGACGGCTTTGCGAGTCGATGCGTAGATGATTCCGGAGCCGGGAATTTGTCTCGCCAGGGATTTAATGCGAGCCATCTTTTCGCGTTCCTTCACCGTGTGAATGACCTCGATCGAGAGATTGGGTCGATCGAAACCGCTGACGAACGTTTGCGGCCGATTGAGACCGAGTTGCTGAATGATGTCGGAGCGAACATACGGTGTTGCAGTCGCTGTGAGAGCGAGAGTCTGAACCTGCCCGAGTGATTTGATCACGCTTCTGAGACGCAGGTAGTCGGGACGAAAGTCGTGCCCCCAGGTCGAGATGCAGTGAGCTTCGTCGACCGCAACAAGTGAAATCGGAATTTGTTGTAATGCGGCGTTGAAACGACTGCTGCGAAATCGCTCTGGTGCGATGTAGACGAGCTTGTGCTCGCGACGCCGCAACGATTCGATGCGCGCGCGCTGTTCGGTCTCAGAGATCGAGCTATTGATAAACGTTGCGGGCAGTCCACGGGCTTGGAGCGCATCGACCTGATCTTTCATAAGGGCGATCAGAGGCGACACGACAAGCGTCACGCCATCAAGAATCATTGCGGGCAGTTGATAACAGAGCGACTTGCCGCTGCCGGTCGGCATGACGACGACCGCGTCTTTGCCTTCCAGGATCGAGCCGATTACTTCGCGCTGGCCTTCGCGGAAATCGTCGAAGCCAAAGTGTTTCTGGAGCGAAGCAACTGCATCCGTTAGTGAGTGCATGCGAGCGAGTCTATAACACGGATCTTACGGATCAGTGCAAATGCGTTGTAAAAAATTCGTGTTTCTCGGATTGGGCGGGCCGAGAATGAAGTCTGTTGCGTTGTTTTGTGCGTCAGTGCAACCGGCGGCGGCGCGCAGGAGCGCGTTTGTGTTACTCGGCGCAATGGCAGGCCCGGAGCCGCGGAAGCAGTTGGCCGTGTTGCCGTAACCGAGGAGATCGACGATGTTCGGATCGCTTGGGCACGTTCCTGTTAACGTGGTCGAACCCTTAAACAGCACGACCTTGCCGGAACCTGCTGCCATTGCAATCGTTCCACTTGCATCCGGTGCGGTTAGAGTTGTGCCATTGCTGCCGCCTGAACTCTCCTGGACGAGATAGTATTGGCCCGGCGCGAGTGTTACTGGAGTAAGTGGTGTCACAGACCACGTCGAAGCTGTCGCGCTTGCGTATTGCACTGACCAGCCAGTCAGATTAACGGGCGAATTTCCTGCGTTGAATATTTCGATGAAATCGTTTCGAAAGGGCGCACCAGCGTTTCCTCCGCCACCAAAGATCTGGCTGATGACGATGTGTGGCGACGCTTCAGGTGTTGGGGTTGCAGTAGGACTCGGGGGCGGTGTCGGAGTTGGTGTTGGCGATGTTCCGCCAACAACAATCGACACGGAATTACTTTGCACGCCATCTGCAATCACTATCAGCGTAGATGTTCCGGCCCCTTGTAACTCAGCAGGAACGAGAATGTGAATCTCGTCGAAACCGATCAGACGTGCCGGCGCAACCGTTTCAATTACGACGGGCCGACCGTTAATCGTCACTGCAACGCTGTTGGCATTCTTCACGCCAGTTGCAAATATGGAGAGCCGCAAAGATCCACTCGAAGGATCGAATGGACCACGCACGAGGGTGTCTGAATTGAGCACCATCGCCTCACCACGACCGTCGCCGCTCAAGGTAAATAGTCCCGGTGCGGTCGGACTAATCAATGCTTCCGCCATCGACGACAGTCCTTCCGAGTTAGTAACAAGGAATTGTGCAGGACCGCTTGCCAACCCATTCGGAACCACAAACACAACTTCATCAGGGGAGACATAGAAGATGCGTGCGAGTTGATTGTTTACGGAGATAGTCGTGCCGGCAACTGCGAATGGTGGTTCCGTAAGACTCGCCCCTTCCGTTTTCAGCGCAAGCTTACTGCCGCGAATGTGAGCAATGCTCCCTGGCGCGATGTTCGATGGCTGCGGTTCATTTCCTCGAGCAGCCGCGTTAACGACAGTCGCCGTGCCGATCGCTCGAGGCGGAATCGACGCCAGATAGATCTCGCTATTGTTTCTGAGATCGTCGTCACTCACCGGTCCGGAGAGAATCCGCGGAAAACTGAACGCCACCAGGCTTCCATCAAAATTGAGCGATGAAATAACTTCAGCAGTGGCAGTGGAGGTAGCGTTTGTGATCTGTTGCATCTGTCCGCTAGGCAGATCAAGCAGATACAGTTCAACACCACCGTCGCTTGAATTGAGCACTCTGCGCCGGGTGGCGAAAGCGACCCGCCTCCCATCACCACTGATCGTTGGCTGTAGCGCGACATCGACCGCTCTCGATCCCAGTTGAGTCAGTTGCCGAACGGAATTGTCACGCCCATCGAACATAAAGACCTGACTCTGATTCGACGCAGTCAAGGCTGAATAAACCAGACGCATCCCATCGTTGCTCACCGCACGACCTTCCGTTAGCGACAACCCCGATACATTCGCAGCAAGCACACGCGTCGTCAGCGATGCGGTTTCAATCAGTACCAGATCCGCTAAATCCGTGGTTGCAGGTCGTTTGTAGTAGACGCGTGAGCCGTCAGCGCTGATCTTCGGATTCACTGCACCGTTCTTGTTTGTCAGCTGCGTATATTTCTCTTCCCAGGAGTCGTAAAGAAAGATCTCGCGATTAGAAGAGAAAGCAATCACGCGTCCATCACTCGTGATCGATGGCTGAAAGTTTCCATCACTCATCCGTGACACACTCGTCGCAGGCTGAGTTTCCGTCAACTGTTTCAGCCCCGAACCATCAAAGAGAAAAATCTCGGAATTACGATCGGCGTTTCGACCAATAAGATCCTCATTCGACGCAAACACCACGATCTTTCCATCGCCCGACACAGCCGGACACACAGCCCGCGTCCTTCCCAACTCAGCAAAGGCCTCTCGCGCAAGGTCAACTCGCAACGCATGAAATGAGCTATTTACTTCAGTTCCGGCCAGATCGGCCGTCGATTCAAATACAACCGTGCGGCCGTCATCGCTGAGCGTCGGATTCAAATTCAACACATGTTCGGGCGTGTTTGTAACCCGCGTCAGAGTCGCAAACGGCTCTGCCCGAGGCGTTAAAACTACGACGAAAAGAAAAGCGGTGATGAGGAAACAGACTGTGAGACGAAGCATAGTGAGGTTGCTCCTTACTTAAATTTGTTGCGCATTCTACACCTCAATACAAAAATTTCAAGCAGAATCTCGCGGTGGTGATATCCTCTGCGCCAACATGAAAATCCTCGTTAGCGGTTCGCATGGACTCGTCGGCAAGGCTTTGATCAATTCGCTGACGACCGATGGCCACGAAGTACTGAGACTCGTCCGGCGCGCACGTGCGTTTGGCGCGCCGGAAGTCGAGTGGCATCCGAACCAGGGACAAATCGATGCCCAACACCTGGAAGGCTTCGACGTCGTGGTCCATCTTGCCGGCGAAAGCATTGCCTCGGGTCGTTGGACCGATGATAAGAAACGCGCGATTCGCGAAAGCCGGGTGAAGGGAACGACGCTGCTCAGCGAAGCTCTCGCTCGACTCTCTCGGCCGCCGTCAGTTTTTCTCAGTGCATCGGCGATTGGTTACTACGGCAATCGCGGTGATGAACTTCTGACAGAGCAGAGTCCGCCTGGAGAGGACTTTCTATCGAGCGTCTGTGTCGAGTGGGAAAATGCGACGAAGCCTGCGATGGAGAAGGGAATCCGCACCATCCATACTCGCTTCGGCGTCATTCTCGACACAGAGGGCGGTGCGCTCGCGCAGATGCTGACGCCCTTTCGCATCGGAATCGGCGGCCGCGTCGGAACCGGCAAACAGTGGATGAGTTGGATCGCGCTCGACGATGTTGTGAATGGACTGAAGTTTCTGATCGCGGATACGCCGATACAGGGACCGGTTAATTTTGTGGCGCCTAATCCGGTGACTAATGCGGAGTTTACGACGACGCTTGGACGCGTTCTCTCACGGCCCACGTTGATTCCGGTGCCTGCGTTTGCGGCGCGTCTTGCTTTTGGTGAACTCGCCGATGCTCTTTTGCTTTCGAGTCAACGGGTTGATCCGAGCGTATTGGAAGACAAAGGATTTCTGTTTAGTTGGCCCACACTCGAACCGGCCTTGCGGCATGTGCTGGAAAAACATTAGCCAGGATTTTCAAGATTATTCAGGATAGACGCAGGAGTTACGAATGTTAGCTCTTCTACTCACACTCGCCTTCATCGCTCAACCATCGCAAGCCGATCTGATTCTGCACAACGGCGTCATCTGGACCGTCGATGCGAAGAATCCGACTGTTGAAGCCGTCGCGATCAAAGACGGCAAGTTCGTTGTTGTCGGCTCCAACAGCGCCGCGCTCAAGCTTCGTGGTCCAAACACGCGAGTCATCGATCTTAAAGGGAGCTTCGTCGTCCCGGGATTCAACGACAATCACGTTCACTTCGCGTCTGCCGCACAGTTTCTCGAATTCAACATCATGCGCGCGTCTACACAGGAGGACTTTGTCGCTCGCGTAAAGGAAGTGATCGGCCGTCTGCCGAAAGGTGAGTGGATCGTGGGCGGTTTTTGGGGCGCCTACGATCAATGGACCGCAGGCAGTGCAGGGAACCAGCGCAAAGAACCGTTCACTCCAGACATGTCGCTCGTGAACGCCATCACGGCCGACTATCCGATGTTCATTCGCAAGTTCGACGACAGTGAATTCGCCGCCAACGAAGCCGCCTTTCGCGCGCTCAAGTTAGATATGAATAACCCTCTCGCTCCAGACGTTGAATTCCTGCGCGAGAGCAACGGTCGCCTCAACGGTCACATGCGCGGAAAGGGCGTCACAAAACTCTTCAACACCGTAATTCCACGCACGTTCTCGCGCGACCGACGCATCCAGCAAACAAAGAACGCACTCGCAGAGATTCGCAAATATGGCGTCACGAACGTCAGCGACATGTCCGACGATCTTCAGTTGGACATCTACAAAGAACTGCATCGGAATGGTGAACTAACCGTTCGCGTTCATTTCCGACCGGGTCTGGATCGTTGGAAAGAGTTAGCCGATCAGGGTATTCGCGCCGGCTCGGGTGACGAATGGATCCGTCTCGGATCTCTCAAGGGACACATCGACGGCATCATGGGTACAAGCTCAGCACGCTTCTTCGAGCCGTACTCACACGACAAGAACAATCGTGGACGCTGGCGACCTTTAATGGTCAACGACAAGGGCGAATTCGTCGAAGGAAAGTTTCTCGGGTACATGCTCAACGCAGATCGCGCGGGCCTGCAAATCACCGTACACGCAATCGGCGACGAAGCGAACAATGTACTGCTCAACTACCTCGACGAACTAAACAAGCAGAACGGCAAACGTGATCGTCGCTTTCGTCTGGTCCATGCCCAGGTACTCGCGCCCGCTGACTTCAAGCGTCTTGGCGCGTTAGGTGTTGTAGCGGAAGTACAGCCGTTTCACTTAAGCGACGATATGCGTTGGATGGAAGAACGTATCGGATTTGAGCGGACCAAAGGTGCTTACGCATTCAAGAGTATTCAAGCGAGTGGTGCAGTGCTGAGTTTCGGAACTGATTGGCCCGGAACATCCGCGTCCGAGTATCCGATCAACCCGATGCTCGGCCTATACGCCGCAGTCACGAGACAAACAATCACCGGGCAACCAGCCGCAGGTTGGTTTCCTAGCGAGCGGATCTCCATCGAGGAAGCGATCCGCGCCTACACTTACAACACCGCCTACGCAAACTTTGAAGAAAGAATTAAAGGCTCAATCGAACAGGGCAAACTCGCCGATCTGACAGTGCTCTCAAAGAACCTTCTGAAAGTGTCCCCAAAAGATTTCCTAACCACTGACGTTTTCTACACGATCGTCGGTGGAAAGGTCGTCTATCAAAACTAATCCGTAATTAGATCCGCGTTCATCCGCGGCTAAACTCCGGCAGCGCCTGAAACACCTCAAGCGCATATTTGACATTCCCAAACGGCGCCGAAACCTGCACACCCTGAATCTCGTCACGGACCTCTTGCAACGACTCGCGCGCAATCTTCAACCCTTCGTCACGCCCTGCTTCCTTGCTGATAGCTGAAGCCGCACGCATCCGATCCATGATCGACGGTGTCACGCTCACACCCGGAACCTCGTTGTGCAGAAACTCCGCATTGCGATACGAAACCAGCGGCCAGATACCTGCAATGATCGGAATCCGCACGTGCTCGATCCGCTTTAGAAAGTCGCGCAATTGGCCCGTATCAAAAACCGGTTGCGTTATCGCATACTGCGCGCCCGCTTCAACCTTCCATTCGAAACGCTTGATCTCCTCCTCGAGGTTGATCGCACCCGGATTAACACCGACGCCGATGCAAAACGCCGTCGGCTCACCAATCGGATTGTTACCCAGGTCCAAACCGTGGTTCAGCTTGTTGACCATGTTCGTCAGACCGATCGCATCAATATCGAAGACAGCCGTAGCGTCCGGGTAAGGTCCCATCTTCGGCGGATCGCCGGTGATGACGAGGATGTTGCGCAGGCCGAGCGCCGCCGCGCCAAGCAAGTCAGACATCATCCCGAGAAGATTTCGGTCGCGACAACAGTAATGCAGCACCGACTCGATACCGATCTGTTGTTCCACGAGTACAGCCGTGGCAATCGCGCTCATCCGTGACTGCGCCCGAGCGCCATCAGGAATGTTGACGCCATCAACACCGGCGTCTTTCAACAGGCGAATCGAATCGAGCGTCTTTTTCGCATCGACACCTTTGGGCGGAAGCACCTCGACTGAAGTAACAAACTCACCAAGCGCGATCTTTCGTCCCCAGTTAGAACGCTCCTCGGGCGGCACAACGCGAATGTCCGGCGCTGTGTCCTCCACAGTCGCCGCACCGCTGCCACTGAATGCGACGCGTTGTGCTCGCGGGGACGCCGCACGCACCGAATCAGAAATCATCTTGATGTGCGCCGGAGTGGTGCCACAGCAACCGCCGATAAACTTGGCGCCCGCCTGGATGAATCGTTTGGCAAATTTCGACATGTACTCAGGTGAGCACATGTAAAACTGACGGCCCTGCACATCGCGCGGCAGTCCCGCGTTTGGTTGCGCCGAAAGCTTCTTCTTCGTGACCTCGCGCATCTTCTCGAGCGCGTTGAGAATGATCGCCGGTCCAACGCCGCAGTTGAGACCGATCACATCCGC
>DATEIS010000411.1:0-4408 GCA_035278765.1 Pyrinomonadaceae bacterium
GGCTTACATGAATCTCAACGACGTGCCGGCAACCGGCAATGCCTTCCTGCTTACGGAAGTTTTGCGAAAGCAGTGGGGCTTTAAGGGGTTCGTAGTGAGTGACGCGGATTCTGTCGGTGATCTGGTTACACACGGCTTCGCAGTAGACAAAGCTGATGCCGCGTTCCGTGCGCTTACGGCCGGCGTAGATATGGAGATGACTTTTCCAATTGGCCCAGTTGGAAGTGCGTACGCGACTAGTCTCGCTAAGCATGTCAAGGAAAAGCGTTTGAAGATTGCGCAGATCGACGATGCTGTACGCCGTATCCTGGAAGTTAAGTTCAGAATCGGCCTCTTTGATAATCCTTACGTTGATGAATCGGCAGTGGCGGCGCAACATAACAATCCGGAGCACCGGCAATTCGCACGCGTTGCCGCGCAGCGCTCGGCGGTGTTGTTACGCAACGACAACAATTTTCTACCGCTCACCAAGGGCGATCCGAAGGTTAGGTCCATCGCTGTCATTGGACCACTTGCACACTCGAAGCGCGACATGCGTGGTCCCTGGACTTTGGCCGACGACATGAAAACCGCGATCACTGTGGTCGAAGGCATTCGCGAAAAGGTTGGACCACGTGTGAAAGTTGAGTATGCACAGGGCGTGGATATCGCCCGCGCAATTCCCTCAATCTTCAGCATATTCACGGGCCCGCGTCCGGAGCCGTGGTCTGAAGTGCAGAAGCGTGAAGAGTTTGAGAAAGCGTTAACGCTCGCACGCTCGTCAGATTTAGTGGTGCTGGTCCTTGGTGAGCACGAGGAGATGAGTGGTGAAGCGGCGACGCATTCCACGATCGAGCTGCCCGGCCGCCAGCGCGAATTGTTCGAAGCGATTTCAGCATTGCGCAAGCCAACCGTGCTGGTGCTGATCAATGGGCGGCCGGTGGATATCTCGTGGGCTGTGCATCGTGTACCGGCGATCCTCGAAGCGTGGCATCCCGGTAGCGAAGGCGGGAACGCGATCGCTGATCTGATTTACGGCGATGCGAGTCCGGGCGGCAAACTCCCGGTAACATGGCCGCGCAGTTCAGGACAGATTCCGATTTACTATGCGCACAACCTTACGCAAAAACCAGAGGGTGGCAAAGACTTCATCTCTCGTTACTGGGACATGCCGACGTCGCCGCTCTTTCCGTTCGGCTACGGTTTGAGTTACACGGAGTTCGCCTACTCAAGTTTGCGAGTGAGCAAGGCTGAAGCGAAGGTGGGCGAGAGCGTCGAGGTGTTGGTGGATGTTAAGAATATTGGAGAGAAAGCAGGGGACGAGGTGGTGCAGCTTTACATTCACCAGCGCTCGGGCAGCGCTTCGCGTCCGGTGCGTGAGCTGAAGGGATTCGAGCGCGTCGCTCTCGCGCCTGGTGAAACGAAGACTGTGCGGTTCACGCTTGGAAAGGCGGAGCTGACCTACTGGAGTTCAGCGGTGAAGGGTTGGGTACTGGAACCTGCGACTTTCGACCTATGGGCCGGCGGCGACTCCACCTCGATAATGACGACCACGTTCCGAGTAGTTAAGTAGAGCCGGATCGAAATCCCCTCCACGGCAGTGGGCGGATTGTTCAAGTCCTTTCTACAACCCGAACCTAAAAAACGAGATTCTAATCCCGCTCCACGGCAGTGGGCGGATTGTTCAAGTCCTTTCTACAAACCCGAACCTAAAAACGAGATTCTAATCCCGCTCCACGGCAGTGGGCGGATACTTCAAGTCCAAACTGTTTACTAACAATCCACCATTCCCGATAAATAGAACGGACTTGAAGAATCCGCCAACTACCGTTGGCGGGTTTTCAAACCAAGAATTTTAGTGGTCTTATATAGAAAGGACTTGAACGATCCGTCCACTGCCGTGGGCGGGATTTTTGCAGAAACCCATCGAAGCCAATGGGTGAGAATTTCTGAGTTAAAAGATGGGCCGGATGACCGGCCCATCTGCAAGTTAATCCTATTCAGGATCATTTGGATTGTTGAAGAGAGCCCCAAGCCTGATGCTGCCGTGTCCAAACTGCGGGTAGCCCGGAGTAGTCGGAACCGCTGCCTCAAGATTCGAAGACGTATCATCAGGTGGGAACAAGATCAGCGTGTTGAGGAATGCGATGTCAATCAAGAATAATTGTATTTGTTGGCGTTTCTTGCTGTGCGCGGCCACACAATCAGGGCTTCGCATGATCCCAATTTGTCAGTCATTAGGAAAATCAAATATGAAAAACTGTAAGAGAATTGAATTGACGATTGCGCTGGTTGTTCTCCTGATCGCTTCTGCGGTTTCTGTGACGGCACAGAATGAGCAGCGGGTTACGAAGGTGCGGATTGACATGCGGGATATTTACGGAGCGCTGTTTGTCACGCTTGCGGGAACAGAGAAAAAGGTAACGGACCAGGCACAACAGGCGTGGATCATCAACGGTGGTCGACACGTTGTGTATTCGTCGAGTGAAGGTGCTGGTGGTTACGAGAACGAAGGTCAGAGCTTACATCTTTACGACGTCGGCACAGGCAAACACAAACGGATAATGTCTCAGTATTTTATGGTTGAGACTGTCAAAGAGGTTATTACGAGCAACAAGAAACGAGCTCTACTGGTCACGATGGAAGACGGTGGTTTAGGTGCTTCCTATGTGGCGGTGGTTGATCCCTGGCGAGGCGAAGTCTTTTTTCGCCGGTGGGCTCGCATACTCGCAAACAACGGCGACACTCTTGTTCTCGGGTTTTACAGGGAGAACGATTGGGGAGATTTCGTGGAAGGTAAAAAAGTGCGGCCCTACAAGCGGGAACGTCACAATCTAAAATTACTACTACGCCGGCCTGTGATCGTTAACAAGAAGGAAACTATTGACTAAATTGCGCGAGTCTTTGATAACTTATCTTCAACATCTTGCTGCATTAACCCAAAGCTAAATTTAGGAACCTAAACCCTATGACTCGAATCTCGACTGCTCTCCTGGTCCTCGTACTTCTAGTTATTCAAACACTTGCGCAAGCCACGAAAAGTCCTGAGGGTTCGTGGCAAGGAACACTCGACGCCGGTCAGAAGCTGCGACTTGCATTGACGATTACAAAAAATACCGACGGCACATACTCGGGCAGCGTTAACAGCATCGATCAAGGTACGGTCATTCCCATCGATGTCATCACTGTCAACGGTGACTCCGTCCGAGTTGAGTTGAAATCCGTCGGCGCCGTGTTTGATGGCAAGCTCAATGCGGACGGCTCAGAACTAACTGGACAATTCTCGCAAGGTGGTGGAGTACTTCCATTAAGTTTCAAACGTGCTCAAGCAGGCGCTCCCGCAGCGTCTCCTACACCGGCTACACCGCCGCAGCGTCCGCTTGATGTTCCAGTCGACATAAGGATTCCTGCGCAACCGGTGAGCTTCAAAGGCGGTGCGAAGACACACATTGTTTATGAACTCCACATTACTAACTTTAGCCGTAATCCAGTTTTACTCACGCGACTTGAAGTTGTGGAACCCAACACTAACAAACAGCTTGCAAGTTATGCGGGAGAGGAATTGGGAACCAGAATCGCGCGTCCGGGTGTCGCCGCCACCACGACTGATGAAAAACTAAAGCTTGCGGGAGGACTGCGCATGGTGGTCCATATGTGGCTGACTCTCGATGACGCTACGAGTGGCCCGACTGCAGTTCAACATCGCCTGACTGCCAAAGTGGGTGAGTATCCCGAAGAGCTCTCGGTTGTAGCGGCGACGGCAACGGTTTCGAAAGATTCAATCATGATTAATCCGCCACTGCGTGGCAGCGAGTGGCTCGCCGGCAATGGACCAGGAAATTCGTCCGGGCATCGACGCGCGTTGGTGCCGACGGGTGGTGGCGCCAGGATCGCCCAGAGATTTGCGATCGACTTCCTGCAGCTTTTTCCCGACGGCCGAAGCTTCTCCGGAGATGAGAAGGACAACAAGTCGTATCGCTGTTATGGAGCCGAAGCACTGGCAGTCGCTGACGCGGTTGTTGTCGCCATTAAAGACGGGATACCTGAGAACGTTCCTGGCATAACATCGCGTGCTGTTCCAATCACGCTTGAAACTGTCGGTGGAAATTACGTCGTTCTGGATCTTGGAGGCGGTAAGTTTGCGTTTTATGCTCACCTGCAACCCGGCAGTCTGCGCGTAAAAACTGGCGACAAAGTGCGGCGCGGGCAAGTGGTCGGTCTCGTCGGGAACTCTGGTAACTCAACCGAACCCCACCTGCACTTTCACATCAGTGACTCTATTTCACCACTCGGATCTGAAGGACTTCCGTATGCGTTACCTTCGTTCGAAGTTCAGGGAAAAGGATTCGGTTGGAAACCGACTTCGCCCGCCGCACCGGCAGAAAAACGTCAGAACGAAATGCCGGTGGAGAATGAAGTTATTCGCTTC
>DATEIS010000412.1:0-15816 GCA_035278765.1 Pyrinomonadaceae bacterium
GGTTCGCTTTCATCTGCTTTCCCTTCAAAATTATAACTTTTCACCAATCCAAGCACAGATAAACATTACTTCAATACAGCAACGCGCGCGGGACGGAGAAGTTTGCCATTCATCAAGTAACCTCGTTGATGCTCACTGTAGACGGTGCCGGATTGTTCTCCATCACCCTCGATCATAGTCATCGCCTCGTGAATTTCTGGGTCGAATACTTCGCCTTCACTTTCAAAGGCTGTGACTCCGTGCGCTTCAAGAAGATTGTTGAATCGCTGTTGGATCAAGCGGAGACCGTCGGCGACCGCATCTGATGTTTCGCGGATATGCAAAAGTGCCCGGTCGACGTCGTCCTTTACGTCAAGCAGCGCAAGCAGAACTTCGCGTTTACCGGTTTCTTCGGCAAGCGCACGTTCCTGTTTCGTGCGTCGACGGTAGTTATCAAATTCGGCCAGCAACCTAAGGTGCCGTTCACGCTCGGTAGTTAGATCTTCCTGAAGTCGCGCGATGTTGGAATCGCCAGACGTCGGCCCCTCCGCTTCGCTAACTTCATAGATGCCGTTATCTAATAGTGTTGTGTCTTGTACGAACTCTAAGCTTTCCATGTTACTTCCTTTACTTCAATTGATTCTTTTTCTTCAGCTTGGGCCACAACTTATCAATACGCTTAGGGGAAAATACCAAGCTCCGCATAACAGACAGCTATCTTGTTAATGGCGCTGATAAAGGCTGCGGTCCTGAGACTTGGAATCCGGGAATCTGACTTCCATACCTCACGAATCTGGTTGTAGGCGATGGCCATCGACTCCTCCAGTCCGGAGTTGACCAGATCGATCTCATCCGCGCCGCGGGCCACTCCCTTTCTTTCTGCATCCGACAGTCGTCGGCCGGTACTCTCTTCAACGACGCGCAGCAGGTTCTCAAAGCTGGTTTGCTCAAATCGCTTGCCCATCCTGCCGAAACGAACGTGCGACAGATTCTTCAGCCATTCGAAATATGAAACCGTGACCCCGCCTGCATTCAAATAAATGTCAGGGATGATCAGTACACCTTTGCTGCGTAAGATCTCGGCTGCTGCCGCAGTGGTTGGTCCATTAGCCGCCTCAGCAAGAATACTGGCTCTGACACGTCCTGCGTTTTCTTCTGTGATCTGGTTTTCAAGCGCAGCGGGAATCAGAATGTCGCATTCAAGTTCCAGTGCTTCCTCTCGCGTGTTGAGATTGGTTGCGCCCGGAAAGTCCAGCAGCGACCCGGCTTCCTTCCGGTGTTTCATCACGGCGTCAACGTCGAGTCCATTTGCGTTATAGATGGCTCCTTCATATTCGGCGATGGCAATGATGACGCCTCCGCCTTGTTGACAGAACCGCGCTGCGTTGTAGCCAACGTTGCCCAATCCTTGCACCACGATACGCTTACCCTCGAGACCCTTTTCCAGACCGACTTCTCTCATATCGTCCGAGTGACTACATATTTCTCGCAGGCCGAAGAAAACTCCGCGTCCAGTGGCTTCAAGTCTTCCCCTGACTCCACCCTGGGAGACAGGTTTTCCGGTGACACAAGCAAGCGCATCAATCTGTCCTGGGTGAAAGGCAGAGTACGTATCCACTATCCACGACATTTCACGCTGGCCGGTTCCATAGTCCGGGGCGGGCACATCCACTCCGGGCCCAATGAAGTTTTTCTTGATCAGCTCTGAAGTATATCGACGCGTGATCTGCTCCAACTCTTCGACCGTGTAATTCTTTGGATTGATCTTCACAGCGCCTTTTGCTCCCCCGAAGGGCACGTCCATTACGGCGCATTTGTAGGTCATCAGCGCCGCCAGCGCCTTCACTTCATCTTCATTCGCGTCTTCGGAATATCTGATTCCTCCTTTGACAGGCAACTTGTGGTGACTGTGCTGTGCACGCCAGCCTGAAATGACTTCGTAGCCGCTGCTGGTGCGCACAGGAAACTTAAAGGAATAAACACTGTTACAGACCTTAATCTGATCTAAAAGACCTTTTGGGTATTGTGTAAACGACGCTGCCTGATCAAAATAGATCGAAACATTGTCGAAAAAGCTCGATTGAGATTGAGTATCCATGGCATTTACTCCTTTAGCTTAATCAGTTGTAGCAATCATTTTACCTACGCCGTATTCGTCAAGCAGAAGCAGATAGTCGAGTGCCAATGCTTCATCCTCTAAGCGGTCACTTGGGTCGAGATCTCTCGCAGGTACGCTACTTCCGAGTCGATTTAATGACCAGCTTAGATACTGACGAATTGGTCCTCCGCAATGACGATACTCCTTGTCTTCGAGTTCAAGCACTCGCACAACATCGACCGCGGACGTTCCTCTAACTTCTTTTTCTTGCAGTCGAAAGATCATTGATCGCGTCCTCGATACCTTCTAACAGACGGCAATTGACGATATACACAGTCGACCGCAACTTCCGCGTGTTAATGAGCGAAGGCGCGTTCCATCACCGCTGGCCAATATGATCGCCCATCGATTTGTCGAGGGAGTGCTGTCGAGGGTTGAATTGAAAACATTGCTGTTATGATTCATGACTGATTCCTTCAATTTTTCTCACACTCAAGTCTTGTGAATCGTATTCGTCACGCAGCAGGAGAGCGAGAGTGTTTTCACGCGTGGATTGCAGGAGTTATCTCCTGTGTTGACGAAGGTGGCGCTATACTTGCAACGTCGAGGACGGCACCTGATCCCGGGTGGCGAGCCAGCATCATGACGATCTGTAGAGAAAGTGAGGAATACGACGATGCCGGATAACATCGAGAGGAAACGCCTGAAGAAGAAAATGCTTGATCGATGGGAAAATGAGGGCGGCAGAATTACCGCTGATCCGGTGATAGCGAATGAAAGCAACCCGGCCAGCCAACGCAAGGGTAAAAACAGTCAAGGCCCCGCTTCGAACAATAGCTCGAGAGTTGACAGTATTTCGTCTCGCAAAACAAGGCGCAGACTTACTCAGAAATGAGCCGCCAAGCTAACACCTGTTATAGCAACGTGCCTCGCAAAATGAGGATAGCCGCGCTGAAATAGATCACGAGCCCGGTGACGTCCACCAGTGTCGCCACGAACGGAGCGGATGAGGTGGCTGGATCAAGACCGATGCGTTGCAGAACGAAGGGTAGCATTGAGCCGACGACCGTTCCCCAGAGCACTACACCGACCAGCGCCATCCCGACCGTTAGCCCCACCTGGAACCAATGCTCGCCGTAAGCTTTGAAGAAGGCCGACCAGAGCGCAATGCGTACGAAACCGATTGCACCGAGAAGCAATCCTAACGCGAATCCGGATAGGATCTCGCGCCAGATGACGCGCGACCAATCCCGGAGCGTCAACTCGCCCAGCGCCAACGCGCGGATTACAAGAGTTGCCGCTTGCGAGCCTGAGTTTCCACCCGACGAGATGACGAGGGGGACGAACAGAGCAAGCACCACTGCTTGCGCGATCTGAGCTTCAAAGAAACTCATAGCGGTTGCAGTCAGCATTTCTCCCAGAAAAAGTACGATGAGCCAACTGGCGCGCTTTCGAATCATGCGCGTAAGCGCGATTTGCATGAACGGTTCGTCGAGGACTTCGACACCGCCGATCTTTTGAATATCCTCAGTTGCCTCTGCCTCTGCAACGTCGAGTACATCATCAACGGTTACAATGCCGATCAGGATGCCCGACGAATCCGTGACGGGCAAAGCCGTTAGATCCTCGCGCCGGAAGATCGATACAGCGATCTCCTGATCGTCGGCCGCCTTGAGAGCGACAAACTTGTTATCCATTAACTCAGCGACGCGGGTTTCGGCAGAAGCGAGCAGAATGTTTCTGATGCGAATGTCATCCATCAAAACGTCCTGCTCATCAACGACGTAGATTGTTGAAAGCGTTTCGCTATCGTGTCCGTACTGGCGAATGTGATCGAGCACGCGTTCCACAGTCCAGTCCTGCCGCACCTTGACGTAATCTGGCGTCATGAGGCGACCGATGCTGTCCTCTGGATAACCGAGCAGCGAGATCGCGATGGCGCGTTCTTCGGCCGTTAGCAAGGCGAGCATCTGATTAGTCCCTGAGGCTGGCAACTCTTCAAGCAAGTGTGTGCGATCGTCGGGCGCCATGTCATTTAAGAGCGCAGCGACATCCGCTTGGCCCATTGCCTTCAGCAATACTTCCTGAGCACCCGTGTTCAAATATTCGAACACAGTCGCCGATGTATTCCGCGGTAGCAGGCGGAAGACAATCACCTGATCTTGCATCTTCAGCCCGTCAAGCAAATTCGCAATGTCCTGGGGTGACTGTTGCTCAAGCATTTGGCGAATCGTAGAAAGATCACGTTCGCGAATAGCCTTTTCCAGAACACGCTTTAAATCTGGCATCACATCCTTCGGCTCGTATTGCATATCAGAAACGCAGATTGTGTCCGGGTCGAGGTTTCTGCAGCAATGCCTTAGCAGTGAGACAAGGGAAGACCACCGTGACAACCCCCGCCAGGAACAAGTGTTTCCACTCTATATCGCAGCGATCTTCTTATTTATCCTAAGGGTTTTGCAGGTTGATTTTATGAGATTCAATTCATCATCGTTAACAACTTCAGTTAAACGCTGGACAAAGTTACTCATGGGATTCGCATGTTTCGGTTTCAGCATTGCCTTTATGAAACAGGCTAACTTTGGTCTGGGTCCCTGGGATGTTCTGAGCGATGGCCTGGCGGGATTAACCGGAATGCAATTTGGAACTGTGTCCATCATTATAGGGATACTACTGTTACTCCTTTGGATTCCGATTCGGGAAAAACCCGGTCTGGCGACGGTGCTCAACGTTCTACTGGTCGGTGCGTTCGCGAATGTCACCCTGGCCATTGTTCAGAGTCCAGGCAGTGCGTTCCTGCGAAGTCTTTGGTTCGTGACCGGGTTAATTCTTGCGGGACTCGGTACAGTTTTATACCTCGGTAGTCAACTCGGTGCAGGCCCGCGAGACGGTCTCATGCTCGGCTTAAGTAGGAGAAAAGGTTGGAGTGTTTCTCGGACTCGCACAGGTTTAGAAGTGCTTGTGCTTATCCTTGGTTGGGTACTAGGTGGCGCCGTGGGAATTGGAACGGTCATCTTTGCGCTGACAATTGGGCCAACTATTCAATTCATTGCGAGCAAGGCTGGCCAGGACTTGGCAAGGCAGACGGTTCCGTCATGATCTGAATGCTCCGAACGGGTTTGTTATACTTGGCATTAAGCATTAATTAAGAGGTAGCAAATGAGTATCCGTGGGCGATTACTGACTCTTGCAATCGGAGGTGTTCTTCCACTGTTAATAGTCGGCCTCGCGGTTCTGTGGATAGTTTGGAATGAAAAGCGAAATCAGCTGAATGAGTCTTTAGAGCAGCAGGCAGAGTTAGTGGGCGTAGTGTTCGACCGCTGGCTTGACGCTCAGTACCAACCGCTCAGAACAATAGCATCGTACCCTCCTGATCACCTGAGTGATCCTCCTGCTCTGAAAGGTAATCTGCACGCAGCGATTATCGGCCGCCCGCATTGGGTCGATCTGCGTGTTTTAGACTCAACGGGAAGAGTTATGGCAATCGAACCCGCCGGCGCGGGTAATCTGCCGTCCGGATTAAGCGATAAGCTGCTCGATGAAGCGAAGCGTGGTGCTTCCGATATAGAAACGGATTGGACGCGGGGTGAAGGGCATTACCTGCTTGCGGTAGAAACTCCCGTGGAAGGTGGTGCAGTGATCGCACGTATCGAAGGATCGGCGTTAAAGGACGCACTTCACGGGATTACGTTACCGGAACGAGCGGTCGTGACCTTACTCGATCAGAATCATCGCATCATTTATCGCAGCCAAACCACGGAATCCGCAGTGGGCCTGGATCTTAGTGGAATGAATCAACTGTCGGCGGTAAACGAACGTAATACCGCGGTCGTTGTTTCGAAGAGTTCGGTTGACGATGTCGAGCGCGTTTACGGTCTAAGCCGCGTGGGTAACACAGGCTACGTAGTCATGGTGGGTGTCCAAAGCTCCATTCTTTATGCGTCAGCTTGGCGACAACTGATGGGGTATGCCGTCATCGGCTTGATACTTGTGTTTTGCGCAGTGACGGCCGCACTGCTAATTGCACGAAGTATCGCCCGACCTGTGCGCTTGCTGAACTTTGCCGCGGAGGAGTTTGGCGGCGGAAATTTTTCTGCGCGTGCGCCAGCCAATGGACGGGATGAGATATCGAGCCTGGGCAGGAACTTCAATGCAATGGCAGAGCGTCTACAGAAAAGAGAAGAAAGGTTCGCAGAATTAGATCGACTGAAATCTGAGTTTGTCTCGACCGTCTCACACGAGCTGCGCACACCTTTGACTACAATCAAAGCGCTGACCCGTCTTTTAATGCGCGAAGGATTGGATGAATCGAAAAGACGCGAGTACATTGAAACGATTTCGGTAGAGTGTGATCGTCAAATTGATTTTGTTCTCAACCTGCTCGATCTTTCGCGCATCGAAGGTGGTGTTCTGCGTGTCACACATCAACGAGTTGACGTGCAGGAAGTGATCTCCTCTGTCGTAAAATCCGAAACACGATCGGCCGAAAAAAGAAGACACGATCTGCGATTGGATACCAACCTAAAAGTCCCCGCAGTCTGCGCCGATCCGAAAGAGCTTCGTCGTGTTCTGTCGAACATAGTCGAAAACGCTATCAAGTACACACCAGACGGTGGGCGAATTGTTTTGTCTGCACTCCAACAGGATGGTCAGGTAGCTATTAGCGTCGCTGACAACGGCCGTGGCATTCCACCAGAAGATATGCCGATTTTGTTCGACAAGTTTCACCGGGGTCGTCCAGCGCCTCACTCCGAAGCCATGCGTGGTGCGACCACTGATGCGGAGTTCTTAGAGGACGCCGATGTTTCCGGCGTGGGCCTCGGCTTATACCTCGCACGAAATGTGATGGAGCAGATGGGCGGGCGCATCACCGTAGACAGCGAGGTTGGCCGGGGCAGCACATTTAAATTGCACCTCCCGGTGTGGCGTGACGGAGGATGCGATAAACGTAGTAGTGAGGAGCGAGACGATGGCAAAACAGTTGTTGGTAGTTGATGACGATCCCGGTCTCTTGCTGGCCGTTTCGGAAACGATGCGCGCCGAAGGTTACGAGGTGGAGACGGCTCGCCGCGGAAGTGAAGCGATGATCCGCGTTGCCGAATCTCTTCCCGATCTGATCATCAGTGACATTCGCATGCCTGGCATGGATGGCCACGCCCTTGTACGTAATCTGCGCGCCTCGCCGCGCACGCGTCTCGTACCCATCATCTTCCTCACGGCCAAAGACGAAACTGCGGATCGCATCGCGGGATTTCGTACTGGGGTCGACGCCTATGTCACGAAACCCTTCGAATCGGAAGAGCTGCTGGCTATCGTGAAGAGCATTCTCGAAAGGGTACACCGCACTCATTCTGACCTTGCGCGGATGTTTGGCGATCAAGACGACGCCGCGATAGACCTTGTACGCGATGAAGAACTAACAGACGCAGAGTGGCGCGTTGCGGAAGCAGTCGCGCGTGGCCTTTCAAACAAGGAAATTGCCGCTGAGCTAAAGCTCAGCTTAAGAACAATCGAGGGTCACATCAGCCGCATTCTCGATAAAAAAAATCTCAGCAACCGCGTTGAATTAGCCCTGCACGTGAGAGAACGACGCCAACCAGATTAATCTCATCACAATCCGCACGTTTTACGCGAATCCTTCCTACGTGTAAATACGCTGTAAATCAGGTGTTAACACGCTATTTCCAACTAGCGTTTCCCTCTACTCTATGACCTGTAAGAAGCGAGGTTACATGACAAAGGGAGCGCATGAGGAATGGCTGTACCGGAGAACCAATACATCGTTCTGGCAGAAACAACGGTTGGAAAAAAACGAGGAGAAAGATGGTTGGAAACCCTCAGGCGATGGCTCGTGAAATGCCCGCAGTGTTCCGAAGTGCGGTTAGTCGTAGGAGCACACCAAAACGATCAATACGTCTGTAAGGATTGTGGACACAGTTTCACCATCAGGTTTTCAGCGGCGACAAACGATGCTCTGTCAAAACGACCTCCAGAGGATTAATAAAGTTTGGAGAAAGTAACAATGATTGCTTATCGCGGTCCAATATTAATTGCAGAACCTGAACTACGTTGGCCGATCGTGCTGGTGGCCGCCGCCATTACTGCGCTACTCGCAATACTGACGGCAGGTTTGTACTACGCGGCGATGACAAAAACCGATGTCAATTCTTATACCCAGCCGCGGCTGGAAGGGGCGTTGCAACCCGGTCAACCTGACTTTGAAGAATTTCGTCAGCACATTGCCATCGAGCAATTGGTGGGCGTAGAGAAGGTGCACCCATTCGACACCTTGGCTGTGGCAATGACGGCGAGGGTACGGAATAACACCGGCCGTACCATCAGTGGACTGGAATTGCGGGGTGCGATTCTAGACAGCAACAGTTCGAGTGTGCGCGAACGGACACTAGTGGTGATCCCACTGCGACAAAAGATACTTCAGCCGGGTGAGGCCATCAACACACGCATTCTGCTCGAGAGCATTGATAAGGACTCGGATCGAGCGCACTTAGTCCTGGAAGTTACGGCAATGCGCTTTGATGAGTCGTAAGGGCTGGAAGGAAAGCAGAAGGTCGGATCGATAGATAAGGAGGACGGACCAAGTTGGTCCCACAGCACGGAAAGGGAATCAACATGGAGGCAATAGTTGAACGATCGAGTTTAGAACCTTGGCCCTATCAATCTGGTCGGTTGGCGCCGGTCAGGAACATCGTGAAACGTGTCTTTGGCTGCTGGCACCTGAAGGTGAGCCGGCCATTTACTCGAGGCGACGAGACATATCAGACGTGTATCTCTTGTGGTGCTCGGCGCCGGTTTGATCTGGATCAGTGGACCTCGGTGGGTGGTTTTTACTACCCGAAGAGACAGTCTGTCTTATATGGCAGTCGTCGATAACACAAAGAAGACGGTTGTTGGATGGAGAAAAATGGTAGCTCAAATAGCGAAAACTGAACGCAAGCATGCGACGGCGCCTGGTATGTCGTCGCCGGAAAAGAAGCTTCGGGTGTTGATTCCGTATGACGGATCGGAAACCGCGGAAGCGACTTTGAAAGATTTAAGCAGGGCGGGTCTGCCACGTGAACTTGATGCGCTTATCGCGGTGACACAAGTTTGGTTGCCTTCATCGCCATACGAGATCACCAGTGCGGTTAGCGCTCGCCGAATGAAGCTGTTGACTTCAGGATTTTCGTCCTATGTGCCGGCGCTACAGGATCATGAAGAACAACGCGTCTTATCCCTTGAGGCTGAGCGGAGGCTGCGGTCCATGTTTCCTGAAGGAAGGGTGAAAACTGAAGCGATTCAGGATACAGCTGCAATGGCTCAAGCAATATTAGAAAGGGCGAAGCGGTGGGGTGCTGAACTTATTATTTTGGGATCGAAGGCGCATCCTTCAGCACAGATAAGTGATCATGCAGGACCTGCTCTTCGAGTGGCGCGGGATGCACACTGTTCCGTTCGTATTGCGCGACCGTCTGATCGAAAGGCTGATTCGCCGAAAAAGATAGTGATTTTTGTAGATGAAAGTTCTTCGTCGGACGACGTGGTTAATGCAGTCGGTGAGCGGATTTGGCCGACAGGAACAGTTGCAAACATCGTTATGACGCGAAAACCTGGTCCGCGTCATGTCACGAGGGATGCTGAGGCCGCACAGGTTTTGCACACCTGGGCTGATAGGTTGCGAGCGAAGAGTCTGGAAGTCTCAGTTGACATCGTGGATGGCCAGCCCGAAGAGGTGCTTTTGCGAAAGACTCAGGATGCCTCGGTGGTTTGCGTATTCGTAGATCCACACCATGGCGAAGGCGACGTTGACGCGAGCGGCTTAGGCGCCGGCGTGAAGGCGCTCATCCTGGCAGCGCAGTGCTCAGTAGAAGTCGTACGTGCGAACAGTTCGAATGATCAATATTTAAAACCGGCCGCATGATTGATCTCGTTGGCAAGGAGTTAAGTCACGGTTGGAGGGATAAGATGAAAGTTTTACTTGCAGTAGATTCGATTACAACTTTGGATATTCTTATTAATGAAATGAGTGCGCGCTCGTGGCCCTCAGGGACAGAAGTCCGTGTGCTTTCGATCATTGACGATGCTGACCTCTCATTGAAAGTCTGGGGTGACGAAGGTTACGGACTTTCCGCGTTGCGCCGAGAGATGCATAGACGAGGCGAACAGATTTCTGCTTTAGCAGTCGAACGGCTGCGAAGGATTGGGATTCCATCGCAAGTGGTAATCATGAGTGGAGAGCCGAAATCTTTAATCTCGTTCGCCGCTCGGAGTTGGCCGGCGGATCTCATCCTTATTCGCGCAAACAATCGTGAGGACTTTCGAAACCGGTTGCTCGGGAGTGTGGCGAAGGCAGTTGTTAAGAGTGCGCCTTGTTCAGTCGAGGTCGTTCGGGCTCGCGCGCAAGCGGATGCAATTACCGCGGAACGTGGCTTCAGAGTACTGCTGGCTACCGATGGCTCCGAAGCGTCGATAGCTGCCTCCAAGGCGATCGCACAAGTGAGTTGGCCTGAGGACACTGAGGTCAGAGTGGTCAGTGTCGTCAACCCGATGGTCTATTCGTTAGAAGAGCTTGGTGTAACTGGCGATCAAAGCACTGACTACGCCCACCGCGCAATTGGAAAGGCTGTTCAAGTGTTGGGTGACGCGCCTGTCGGAATCTCAGCGGAAGTCATCGCTGGCAACGCCGCCCGACAAATAATTGCGCGGGCCAAACAGTGGGGAGCTGATCTGATTGTGCTCGGGACGAACGAACGACGAGGTTTAAGTCGCTGGCTCTTCGGCAGCACCTCTGCCGCTGTTGCAAACCGAGCGCACTGTTCGGTCAGGGTTATTCGTGAAAAGGACGTTTCACTGGCCGGCAACTCGTTGCAGGAACTTTTCAATTTCTCTCCAGGCACTGCAGAGAGTGCGAACGAGTTGCAAGCATCCAGGAAAGCTGCGTGACGGCACAGTCCTGAGAAAAATAAATCATCCAGGGAATTGGAGTTATTAAAATGAAGCGTAGATCAAAAAAGGCAACAACCATCTATATAACAGAACTCGACTATAACCGTCTTAGCGGCTTGATCGAGCGTACGCGCGAGCGCAACGGCACCGATCGAGAATACTTGAACAAGTTGGAAGCAGAGCTCGATCGAGCAGAGATAGTTGATCCAAAAGATATTTCGGGGGACGTAATCACAATGCGCTCTAAAGTGCGGTTGAAGGACTTAGTGAGCGGGGAAAGCAATACTTACTCACTGGTGTTTCCTACGGAGGCGGATTTTGCCGAAGGAAAGATCTCTGTTTTGGCGCCAATTGGCACCGCGATACTTGGTTTCAGGAAGGGCGACACCATTGAGTGGCAGGTACCATCAGGGTTGCGCAGGCTTAAAGTTGAGGAGGTGCTGTATCAGCCTGAGTCGGCAGGTGATCATAATTTATAGAGAATTGACAGAAGAGCCCGTCCAGTCTGGATCCCAGCAGGAAGGGGGCGCAAACATTTCTTAAAACACATTTGCTCTTTTTGTGCCTTTTTGTGGAGTGGAAGGGAAATTATGAAAGCCCATATCAAGCTCGGCCGCATCTTCGGGGTGGCGATCGGGCTCCATTATAGTTGGATCATAATCGCGCTGTTGGTAACACTCTCACTGCGCGCCCAGTTTGCTATGGAGCATCCCAACTGGAACGGTTCTACAACATGGAGTATCGCGATTATAACGGGACTCTTGTTCTTCGTGTCCATCTTGTTGCATGAGCTTTCGCACGCTGCGGTTGCGAAGCTACGAGGAATCCCCGTGCGGGCAATTACGCTTTTCGCATTAGGTGGCGTAGCGCAGATCGAGAAAGACGCTGCGGATGCAAAATCTGAGTTTTGGATGGGCATCATTGGTCCAATCACCAGTATTGTGATCGGTGTTATTTGTCTTGCTGTGGCATGGTTGTTGGGCTGGAACTTCTCCGCTGAACCGAACTCTCCTCCAAGTGCAATGTTCATGTGGCTGGGCTATATCAACATCGCACTCGCTGTTTTCAACATGATTCCTGGATTCCCGCTTGACGGTGGACGCGTCTTGCGTGCTGTAGTGTGGTGGATCACAGGAGATGCGAACCGTTCTACTCGCATAGCTTCGAGAGTGGGCCAGCTTGTTGCTCTAGGTTTCATCATGTTGGGTATTTTGCGTTTCTTTAGTGGCTCGGGGTTCGGAGGTTTGTGGATTGCCTTCATCGGTTGGTTCCTGCTGGATGCGGCGCGTGCAAGCGGCGCACAGGTTGAGATTACTGAACGTCTCACGGGCCTGAGAGTTGGCGATGTAATGACACAGCAATTTGCAACCGTAGATGCAAATTCGAACCTTGAGACATTCGTCCATGAACACTTACTGCCGACCGGTCATCGCTGTTTCGTGGTGCTCGAACAGGGAAGGCCAGCCGGTATCATTACGCCGCACGAAGTGAAGGCGATTGATCGCGGGCGCTGGCCGTACACAACGGTTGGCGACGTAATGCGTTCGCTTGAGACTTTGCGAAGCATAGGTCCGGAACGACCAGTGGCTGAGGCATTGGAAATGATGGGCCGAGAGGATGTAAATCAGATGCCGGTCGTCCAGCATGGAAGTCTGGCGGGAATCATCTCGCGTGGCCATGTCGTGCGCGTGCTACAGACACGCGCGGAACTCGACATCTAAATGCCCCCAAAAATTCTCGCTAACTTTACGGGAGACTTCGGCAACACCAACCACTTACGCTCGCGTTGCTGTGCTGCTAAGCGTCTTGACAGTCCGTGGCTTGGAAGCCTTGAGTTGTTGGAGCCTTGCGATGACGGCGATGCGTTCATGCGGCGACTTTGAGTTTGACGCCTTCACAACTGGAATGTCGGCAATCGTGGTGACCCGGCCAGCGAGTATCTTCTTCGACCTCAGGTGTTGAATCAGCGGATCGAAGTCCGTGTCCTTGGAGATGATGTGGAAGTACGCAGACGGTTCTTCGACGGCGAGTCGTCCAATGTAGTAGGCAATGTGGAAGTCGAGAGCATTCAAGCCATGACCCGAAATCTCGATGTACTCTGCGCGAGGTCCGAGCTGGTGCAATGACACCGCAAGTTCGAAGGGTAGCTTGCCCTGGTTTGCTCCGACGAACACGATCACCTTGAAATGATCGTGAGTCAGCAGTTCAAGCGATTTGGTTTGAACGCTTTCGAAGTCGATAAGGACATAGTTCGTTCTCACGGTTATCTTAGTGATGCCTAACTTCTGGTTAGATCATAGATGCTTGTGTAACACGTTATATTGTAACCTGTCGTGTCCGTTCTTAGATTCTTGAGCCCTAGTATCACCAAGATTTTAAGTGATCCTGGATCGTACGCTCTCAATACGTTGGTCAACGGCGCGCCTCGCGAGGATCGTCTTTTTAGCCATTGACCATTGCCCTCCTGTTGAGAATGTCGCGAGCCTTATCAATGGTTTTCTTATTCATGTTGTAGTATCTCATCGTCATCTTCACGTCACTGTGGCCTAATAGATTAGCAAGCGCTGGTAAGGGCATGCCTTCATTAGCCATTTCAGTTCCGAAGTTGTGACGCACAGAGTAGAAGAAGCGTATACCATTTGGCACTCCTGCTTCGGCGTATGCCGCAATCCATAACTTGCGCAAATTGACCTTCGCAGGTTCAAAGACAAGAGCATCGTCGTTCTTGTTCTTTCTCTGGAGTTGCAGTTGCAACAACTCCTTCTTCAACCGGCTAGTCATCTGCACCGGCCAGCGCTTTGGCTTGATGTTCCTCCCTTTGCCTTTGTAGGCAGTGAGCGTGATGATCTCGTCAGCAAAGTTAATGTCTTTCCAGCGAAGGTAATTCAACAAGCTGGACTTTCTGGCTCCAGTATCCATTGCCGCGATGAACACTGGTAGAGTATGACGACGTTCAGGAGTGTCGAGCGCCTTCATTACTTGCAGTGCCTCTTCGTCAGTAAGCTCGCGAGTCTTAATTGGATCTGGACTTTCAGCAGCGTCGTGAATCAAATTCCTTGACACCGTTTTAGTGAATGGCGATTTAAGGAGCCACTCTTCTTCGACCGCAATGTTAAAGAGCCTGCGGGCCTTAGACAACTCACGATCAACGGTCGAGAGACTAACCTTTCGCCGATTCTTTATTGTTCCGGTCAGCCGTGCGACCTGATACTCCGTCAGCTTCTTTTCGTTGATCTTTCTTATATCGATATCTCGGAAAAACGCGACCAGATTATTGAGAGCAGCGTGTGCCGGCACAACACTTCGAACGCCTAATATCTTTGTCTCCTGATTGTCGTAAACAGCAGCGACATAGATGTTGTCTTTGGCATATTGAGCAAGCTGCCGGAACGTAACTTTACCGGCAACGAGTTGTGCTGGTCCATTCTTCAGTAGTTCAACTTCAATCTCTGCCTGCTTGGCTTTGACCGCAGACTTGTTCTCAACCTGACGGAGAATGTCGAGCGGTTTACCGTCATCGATCTTGTAGCGGACACGAGCATAATACTTGCCTTTGATCTTGCGGTACGTGCGGCTGATGATTTCGACTTTGCCTGTCATTGGGCACCTCCCGCTGCAAGCGCACGTTCATCAGTTTTTGTACGAACTAATTTCTTGCGAGTAGCCAAACACTCATTAGAAACCGCAAGCCCGTAGGTGCCACCATCGAAGTCATCGGGATTGCCGAATTGTTCGTTCGTCATTTTCATCCTATTTCTCTCAACCTTCTATGGCCCAAAGGCCAGTGTTCGTATACCCCTTTCTTTACCCCTTTTTTCGTGGTTTTCGGGACACAGCAGGGCACTACGTGACACCGAGGGACACAAAAAATCGGCGTCTTTATTGAGCGTTTGCGATTTTGTTAGGAAAATTGAGAGCGTTCAACCCGCGTGTGAAGCGAGTGCTCTACCGCTGAGCCAAGCGGGCAGATATTTTCGTTAAAAGTATGCTACACCGGCAGTTGCTTATTTTGCAATCACTTACGAGCATGCTTTTTGGCGCTCCCATCGCTCCTAAGGCGCTCAACGCCACCCTGAGCCGTCAAGATCCCGTCAACGTTGCTCATCGCTTGTGTAGCTAGTATACGGGCCCTTATCGGCGGGTTTAAGGTACAGCGAAAAACTCTTGAGGTGGCAGTAGAGCGCCTTTTGTCGCGTTGTGGTCTCCAGTACTTTGACCCACTGACCAAGCTTGCCGGTTCCGTTCATCGCGGGTGTTTGACGGACGAAGCCGTGTCGGAGAATCTTCTTTCTTCGTCAAATTTTTGTAAGCGGTATATCGGTTTAACTCTTCGATCGGTGCAGTGCTATACGGGGGTCTAAAGCATGAGGTTAGATCGGACCAGGCCAGCCGCGATCCGTAAGTTAGGCTCTCATGTAATGTATCGACTTTCAGTACCATATAAGATGTGTATTTCTGCACTTTCGGCCATCGGATACTCCAATTAGCACTTGCGGACAACTAATGGTCTTGGTGTCAGTTACAATTGCTATCGAGGAAATTGCTCTGATGCTATCGACGGCCTTTCCGGGTATTCCCTTCAAACGCGATTGAGTAGATGATACTGATGGTTTAGCGTCGTTTGAGTGGTGGTAAGAAGGAAAGAATGGCTACTCCCCTGAACAAGCACTACCCAGACGGTCGCCCATACTTTCGGCCGCCGGCAGTAGAAGCCGCAATTGACGAGCTGTTAGCGCAGGATTTCGCAACAGCATGTCGTCGCGCAGCTATCACAGATCGCGATTCGCGAGAGTATG
>DATEIS010000413.1:0-2380 GCA_035278765.1 Pyrinomonadaceae bacterium
GGACAGCAGCCCTGAGGGCAATTCTCAATTATCAGAGTTGTAGCGATCAAGTTTGCTTCCCGCCAAAGAAACAGGAAGCATCCGTTGTTTTCAAGGTGGCTTGAGAGTCGAGGAGTGTATTCGTGGTTTCATCAAACATTACTATCGGAATTGCTTTTCTCGCGGGACTAGCATCGTTCTTGTCTCCCTGTGTGTTGCCACTTGTTCCCGGGTACATTTCATTAATCTCCGGAATTAGCGTCGACCAGATGAAACAAGGCGACTCGAGCTCCTCGATGCGGAGTTGGGTCATATTTAATTCGCTCGCATTTAACGCAGGGTTGTCATTGATCTTCATCTCGCTCGGAGCCGCCGCCGGATTGATCGGCTCAACCATTTTATCGAACCCCTGGCTGCGAATCATCGGCGGTGTGGTGATCATCGCTTTAGGTCTGCAGATGTTGGGTTGGATGAAGCTCAAACTGCTTTATAAGGATACCCGCCACTTTTCTGAGAGGAAGCCTAAAGGTCCACTTGGTTCATTGTTATTAGGAAGCGCTTTCGCTGCCGGATGGACACCGTGTATCGGGCCCATTCTCGGGGGAATTATTGGTCTCGCTGCAACGAGTGGTGGATGGAAGAGTGGGCTGTTCCTTTCTTCTTTTTATGCTGCGGGACTGGCGCTGCCGTTTTTGATAACCGGGCTTGCGCTGAATCAGTTTCTGGTCTTTTATTCAAAGTTCCGTCGGCACCTGCATAAGGTTGAAATCGCATCAGGGGTGATGCTAATTCTCATTGGGAGCACCATTGCAAGCGGATATGCCACGCGGCTCGCGAGCACACGCCTGGCATCTGTCCTGCCTAACCTGGAATCTCGGATCAAAGTAAATCCGACTGAAATGAGTCTTCCCAGTGATAACAGTTGTTTCACGACTGCCCCGGACATTGAACTGTCTGCTCTCGACGGAAAGAAATTGTCGTTGAAGAGTTTTCGGGGACAGGTTGTTCTTTTGAACTTCTGGGCCACCTGGTGCGTTCCCTGCCGCACTGAAATCCCCGAGTTGAATTCGCTACAAAAAGACTTTGCCGCAAGTGGGTTGAGCATTATCGGCGTCTCATGGGATGACTCGCAGGAAGGCATCCTGCAATTCCAACACGAGATACCGCAGAGCTACGCAGTAGTCCTCGACGGCGAAAATTTGCAGAATAAATTCGCGGGTATCAGGAGTTTGCCGTTTACGATGGTTATAGATCGGCGGGGACGAGTTCGGCAGACAATCATTGGCGCACGCGATCGCGCCGGGTTGGAAGCCGTGGTGAAGCCGCTGCTTGCTGAGGCCCAGGAACCGTTAGCGCGGTAAGTTTCGGGGTTACGAATGTTGGAGCTGAAAAGAATGAAACTGGTAATTGGAATATGTTGCATTCTGTCAGGAGTAGTTGCGTTTACTGCGCTGAGGCCAGGCAACTCTGAAGAAGTCTTGAATGAACATCCGAACGCTGCTACTTCCAGTTACAGGACTGTGCCGGTCTTAGTTGAACTCTTCACATCCGAAGGGTGTTCGAGCTGTCCGCCGGCGGATGCATTGTTATCGAAACTTGTAAAAGCCGAAACCATTCCCGGAGTAGAGGTGATCGCGTTGGGTGAGCACGTGGATTACTGGAATAACCTGGGCTGGAATGATCAGTATTCAAAGGCTGACTTCAGCCAACGGCAAAGAGATTACTCCGCAGCTTTCGATCTCGATAGTGTCTATACGCCGCAAATGATCGTTGACGGTCAGGAAGAATTTGTTGGTGGTGATTGGAATCGTGCCCGCGCTGCGATCGTAAAAGCTGCCCAAACTCCAAAAGGACGAATCGACCTTACGTTAATTCATAAAGCGGATGTGGATCAAAACTCACCGGTCAGACGACTCGCTATTCAAGTAAAGGATTTGCCCAGCCGGAGTGATGACGCGGACGTACTCTTTGCAATCACGGAAAACAATCTACAAACACAAGTCTCTCGAGGCGAAAACAGGGGACGGTATTTGCATCACAGCGCCGTCGTGCGTGAGCTCAATGTCGCAGGACACATCGTGGCAAACGACGATACGTTTGTAATTGAAAGATCAATAAATATCTCGCCGGGTTGGCGCACAGAAAATCTGCGCGTAATAGCGTTTGTACAAGAGCGTCGTTCTCACCGGATCCTTGCAGTAGGAGAGCTCCCCTGGAAATGAAATAAGCTCCCCCGTGCGCCAATATCTTACGGGAATAAAGGAAGGCACGCTCAGTATATGTAATCGGGGGACTTCGGAATATTTATAAGGACACTTGATTTATGAGTGAAAGACGACCTGAAGAAGTTGAGAATGATTTCTTCGACGCGCTGATAAGCAGCGACATTGGCAAATTACAC
>DATEIS010000414.1:0-11950 GCA_035278765.1 Pyrinomonadaceae bacterium
GGTAGAGCATCGCCTTGCCAAGGCGAGGGTCGCGAGTTCAAATCTCGTCTCCCGCTCCACGAAATCAGGATGAAGGCGGGCGGATGAAGGACGAAAGCTGACTGGCTTTCGAGCAGTTGCTGCTTCATCTTTCCGCCTTCAACCTTTATTCTTGCCGGTATGGCGGCGTAGCCAAGTGGTAAGGCAGAGGTCTGCAAAACCTTTATTCATCGGTTCGATTCCGATCGCCGCCTCCATAGTTGAATCTCTCACTAGTTTCTCCAAACGTCGGTAGACATCGGCGCACCAATCAACCGCGAGGACGGTTATCAACGGCAAGGTGCTGTTCGGCAAGACCACGCAGACGTTCAATCAGTTCATCCTCTTCGTACACTCTTAGCGGTTCAAGTGGATAGGGTGCCGGTCTCAGCGGGATTAGCAGATCCTGAGGTCCATGTAACCAGAGCGAGACAAAGTACAGAGGAGAAATCTCAAGTGCGCGGAGTTCGAAATCTTCTTGGTGAACAATTTCCAAACTCTCTGCAAACGTTACCCCCTCGACAGCGCCGTCAACGAAAGGCCCTCGATTGATGTTGGAGAAACGAACTTCGTCGCCGCCCGTTTGGAGTTCGGCTGCTACCACTGGCTGGTCCTGATTGAAGATCAGGTACCGCCAACCTTTCAGTTTTGCAGCCGAGAGCAAACGGCCCTCAATGAGATCAGAAAGCCCAACAAAATACACTTTGTGAGGCGCCGCGGTCGATAGATCCTCAGGGGCGGCGTCCATGACAGCGAAAGCCGCAACGTTTGGTTGCTGAATCGCGCTCGACAGCGCGTCGTTGATGATGCCCATGCCTTGCTCAGGCGGATCTGGAACTTGTAGCGCCATACATCCCTCCTACTTGTCTATTGCGTCAGGTAGCTGTGCGTCCACTCGCCTTCCTGACGGTACGCGTTGGTGAAATCATCGATCAGGTAATCCGCAGGTCCAAATAAAGGATCGGCGACCGCCACCCACCGCTTCACGAAACTGACACTCGACTCCGTCGAACTACCGTGAATGATAACGAAGTGGCCGCCACCTTGAAACCATCCGATGCGACACCCCAACGGGCGTTGACTATTGATCTGATCACCAGTCTCCTGAAAAGTGAGTGGGCCAAACACTATGTCGTTAAAGTGGCCCACCTTGATCAGTGAGGTCTCCAATGTGTTTTGCTGGTTGCAAGATAGAGGGTTAACACAACAAACGTCGGTGCCTCCCCCTAACTCCAGGTTCGCAAGTTCGCATTGCGTAATCGTACTCGGGGGTGGGTAGAACCTGGAGACACTCACCGCCACAGCAGACCAGCACCATTCGGATTGCTCCTGCGTCTCCATATTGAATGGCAACGTTAAGCCCGTTCCAGGCAAGTCCAGGGGAGAAAGCGGCTGCACCAGAGAGAGCGCGCGGCGTGTTCGTTGAAATACATCCGGAAACATCTATTTCCTCCTATTTCTTGATAGCGTCTTTGATTTGGCTGACTGGCAGGTTTATACCGAACATAAACTTTCGCACCCACCGCGTCCGGAGATCACCCTCCAGTTGGCCAGTTGTGGCGATATCGCCTTCGGCTAAAGTTTGGGGGACGCGTTCGCGGAGGAACACGACGCCTGCAAAGATGTTGAACTTGACTGGCATTTTGAAAATGCCGGTGCCCAATCCTACGAACGGTCGCTGCAATGGTTTAGAGGCCAGGGGTACACCTAAAACGAGGTGTGGTTTCGTGAAGAAATTATTGCTCTTTAGATCGACGGCCGATGGATAGATGTTCAGGAAACCATATACGCTCTGCTTTTCCTTGGACTCGGCGACGACCTGGTTGCCCTCTGATTTGAAACGCAATTCGCTAACGCTCTTGACAGGCAGTCCAACGCTTACATCCCAGTGATACTTGCCTTCGTTGTCATACTCTTTACTCTGCTCTTTGGTTTGCTCGATTGGGCGTCCACCAGGTCCGGCGGTGCTTAATCCCGTCAATTTTACGAGCATGGTTGATGCTGTGTACCTGATTAACATCATTCTCGCGCCCCAAATATCTTTAGTTGGGGCTGCCGCTGCTCCTCCAAGGATGTTAGGAGCCAACTCAAGTAAATGTTGAAGAGGCACAGGTATTTTTTGATTGATAGTGACGGTGTACTTTACGTCCCAATTCGCCGGTGTGTTCAGGTTGGCCAGCAGCACAACAACTCGCTTACTGCCCATGATACGCGCCTCAAAAACCCGCTTATCTGTTGAACTGATTACCGGTTTCCATATGACCGTAGTTTCCGTTCCCTTCACCGCTTCGAAGAGTGCCCAGATTGTTCGATCAGGTTCACTCTTGCTGTCGGCAAGCGGTTTCCAAACGATCGTGTGCATGGCACAGTAATCACCTACTTCAAACTCGTTTGGTCCTGGGTCAGCATTCCCAGATGGCTTCAGTTTAGTTCCGATCGTGTTTGCAATGATCTGTCGCAGTGCGGCTATGTTGTTAACATCCGTATCTGGCTCAAAGGAGAGTGCCGGTGGTTGCGTTATGAACGTACGAGCCAAAGCGATCGTCTCCTCGTCGGCGGTCGAGGATGTCAGCGTAAATGGAACCGGTGCAGGTTTGGTGGGCCGACCTCCGGAACCGATAAGGGGCGGAGGAGGAGGGACTGCCGGTGCAGCAGGTGGTCCAACCGTCACTGATAACCATTGTGTCATTGCAACCGGAGCAGCCGACGAATCCGTCACTTGCACTTTGAACATGTAGGGCCTCACACTGTGACTATTCGCTTGTGGTATACCCGACAGCTGACCGTTAGCTAACAAATTAAGTCCCGGCGGTAGTGTTCCTTCAAGCACTGACCAGGAAAAGGGGGCAGCGCCAGCGGTTGTGATTTGGTCACTGTACGCCGCGCCTTCAGTTGCATTTGATAGAACGATCATTGTCTCCTGCGCCATCGCAACTCGCGCGCTGCCACTAATAAGAATGAGACCAAGGAAAAATGCGTGAGCCCAGTTCGTTTGGATGACGCTCTTTAATCCTGCGCACAGAAGACCGTATTTGCAGTTTTTACTCATGAATTGTTCTCCTTCAACGTCGTTAACTGAACTTCAGGCACGATCGAAAATGGGTTCGAGCAAACTCAGGATGGTCGAGATAAAGATCGCAAAGAATCCGACGAGTGCTCCTTCACTGACTCCACTGATGTAAGGGTTACCGGGCACTGCCAATGCCCACACAAGGAATGCGACCGTGCAGGCAATCAGTTTCCACCACGGAAATTCACGGACAGGTGGGAATATGGAGAGACGCATCGTCCTTCGCTTACCGAGAAACACCAGGATAAAAATGATTGGTGTTAGTGCCGCAAAGAACCAGTAGATTTGAACTGTAGTTATTTTTGACCAGAAAGTGTTCAATGCGGCTGCTGCCGAGATTGCGGCAACGTAAAGGGTCACGGACTCTGTTGGAATGTATTTCACGAGCATACTCAGCGCGTTGTTTACAGGCGTAGGGGGACGTGGTGGAGCCGGTGGCAGAAGCGCTGCGCTAACGCCTGGGCCAACATTCCCTGGAGGAGCGCCGCCGTTGCCCGCTACACCACCACCTGTAACTCTTTGAACTTCAACTTCGGTTAATGAGTTGATACTCATGGGGGTCACCTCCGAATTGAAAATTTGTACTATTGGATTGCTTCCTAGTGGCTTTGCACTTGGAGATGGGGTTTAGGTGAAAAACATTTCATGAGACTTCATGATGAGGAGTTCATACCCGGGTCGGAACACGTGTCCGCGAAGCGCGTAGCTCGTTGACAGTGGGTGACGAACTGATTAACCTTTGAGGCACTTATCAGCGGAAGGCTGTTCCTCGGGACTGAATTCTACAGACCCTCTCAACGGATCAAACAGCTCGTCCTGAGGCCAATTTAATTGTGGTTAGTCTTTTCTTGCCGACTGCGGACTGAGACTGTCCGCACCATTCTCGTTGCCAAAATGTCTGTTCACGGTCCCTCCAAAATGACGAACACTGCACAGTCAAACTTTGATCTTATGCTCGTCTGGCTTAATCCAAACCGCGAGTTAGCAGCAAAAAAGTATGTTTCGATTCGACGGCGTGTAATTGAAATACTCGCCAGCCGTGGTTGCTATGAGGCGGACTATTGGGCCGATATCGTCATAGATCGCGTTGTTTCCAAAGTGGACAAGGTAATGGTTAATTTTGAGGGTGACCCGGCCTTCTATTTTTTGGGAGTCGCAAAGAAAGTCTTTTACGAATATCTTGACTACCTGAAAAAACAGTCCTCGACACCAGTTCCGCCAGAGCCTCCACCTCCTGACAAACTGGAATTAGAGCATGCGTGTCTGGAAAGTTGCCGCTCCCACCTTCCGGCAGAAGATCGAGAATTAATCCAGAACTACTACTGTGATACCGGTCGAACGAAAATCGAAAATCGCAACCGAATGGCGGAAAAGTTAGGAATTGGGCTTAATGCACTGCGGATTCGAACTCATCGCATCAGAATCGTACTGAGACGCTGCATGGAAGACTGCCTCAACCAGAATGAGGCCTGAAGAAATGAATCGGCCATACGAACATTCAAAGGTGAGACCTCTTCTCAACGGGGGATATAAATGAAGGCGGATTCAACCGACCGAAATGCATTAAGACAATACTTGCTTGGCGAACTTATCGAGGATGAGAAGGCGCTCGACGCTATTGAAAAGCGCCTAATGACGGATGATGCGTATTTCGAAGAATACGAGTTGGTCAAAGAGGAGGTTATCGATGAATACGCCGAAGGCGAGATGACGAGTGACGAGCGCAAGAGATTTGAAAAGCACTTTCTTACCTCATCCAGCCGGCATCGGGACGTAAGAGTGGCGCAGGCTTTCATTCCGGAATCTTCGTCGCTTCAGAAAAAACAACCAGTAAAGAGAACGTCGACTGGTTGGTCACCACTCGAATGGTTTCGCAGTATCTCTCCAGCCTCTCTGCGTACTGCCGCAGCGGTGCTGGGTGTTTTGATCGTAGCCTTCATCGTATGGCTCAGTTCTTCCGGTTCTTCGACAAACGTGACGCAAGGACTCCAGGCTCTCGGAGATGCGTACCGTCAGGAGCGTCCGATCGAAGCGCGTGTGTCAGACTTTCAACATGCGCCCTGGGCAAACACACGGAGTGGCGACGAGGTAAAGTTTGATCGTACCGCGCGGTCACGAGCGGAGGTACTGCTCCATTCGGCCGCTGATAAAAATCCCAGTTCAGCGTCTGAGCACGCGCTCGGCAAGCTTCTCCTGTTTGAAGGACAGTTCAATGACGCGATTCGTCATTTAGAGGAAGCGCTAAAAACCGATGACAATAATCCGCGAATTCACAGCGACCTCGGTGCAGCGTGGCTCGAGCGTGGTCAGCTTGAGCTGCAAAAGGGCGATGAGGCGGCGAGTTCAGAAGGTTTCGGTAAGAGTTTGGACCATCTTCAACGAGCGCTCGAACTCGATCCCTCACTTTTGGAGGCTCTCTTCAATCGCGCACTTGTTCGTGAACAGTTAAAACTGTTCCAACTCGCGCAGGATGATTGGAAAGCATACCTTGAGAAGGACTCGACGTCGCCATGGGCAGACGAAGCGAGACAGAAACTCAAAGCACTCCAGCAGCGTTCGAGCAGTTCTCCGCAAAAGGCTGACGAACTTTTTCAGAATTTCCTTGCCGCGAACCAAAACGGTGACGACCAAACTGCCTGGAAACTACTAACGCAAAGTCGCGATTTCAGAGGCAGTTCAATAGAGAACCGGTTGCTCGACGAATATCTTGCCGCGACCACCAGCGGACGCGACGATGAAGCGCGGCAAAAATTTCAGGCGTTAACTTATGCGGGCGAAGTGGGTGTTCGCATCGCTCGAGATAATTTCACGTCAGACCTCGTCAGGTTCTATGCGACATTGCCGCGCGAACGACAAGCGGCCCTAATCGAGGCTCGCAGGCTGATGAAATCGGCTCATGAGCAATTGGGTAAAGACAGGACCTCTGAAGCGCTCGATCTTTACGCCGCAGCCCACAAGATATTCGACTCCAACCGCGACACTGCCGAAGCTATACATACCAGATACACCTCCGCACATGCCCATCTTCTACAGAGCGAATCAAACGAAAGTCTCAGTGACTTTGAGTATGTGAGTCGCGAAGCTGAAGCTAAACGCTACCGTTGGTTCCTCGGTCAGAGTTTGAATGGCCTGGCCAATGTTTACATCGGACTTAACAACTTTTCCCTAGCGCTCGAGCTTAGTCAACAGTCGCTAAAAATCCTCGAGGATGTAGGTGACGTCGTTGGAATGGTGAAGGTATACGATCAGATCGGCGCGGAATATATGTGGCTCCGTAATCCGAAAGAGGGATTAAGGTTTCATCATCAAGCGATCACATTAGCTACGGCGAACTCACTTGGTCCTGGACCACTCTGGCGCACTTATTTCCTGGCAGCAGTTACATTTCACGCGCAGGGGCTTTCGGCAGCGGCGATAGATCTGACCCAGGAATCTTTGCGCTACGCTGAGAGCAATAACGCACATCTCAGCGTCAACCGCTCGTACGCGCAGATGGGTGTGATGTATGGCAGCCGCGGCAACTACCCGGAAGCGTTCGCCAGCCTGCAACGTGCGACAGAAAGCGCGAAGCGCGTGGAGACCGACAAAGTTCGAATCAACGCACTTGGTTATGTAGCCCTCCATTTGGGCAATCTCTACAAACTGGAAGGGGAATACCGGCGCGCGGCCGACAGTTACGACGAAGCAATACGGCTTTTCGATCAATTGAACTTCAGCGCGTTTAGTTACGTCGCACACAAAGGCAAGTTTCTGGCGTGTGTGGCACAAAACGGCGCCTGCCCGTCAGTCGAGCAAGAACTCGCAACTGCCTTGTCTCTTTACGAAGGCCACCGTTCCAAAATTCTGGAGGCGAGAAACCGCTACAGCTTCTTTGATACGGAGCAGGGCGTTTACGACGTTGCCATCGACTACGAGTTCACCACCAGGAACGATAAAAACAAAGCATTCGATTATTCGGAAAGGTGTCGTGCTCGTTCGATTCTCGATCCTCCAGGTGCGAATTCTCGGAACGCTCACCATTCGACAGCCGATCCACGAGCAGCCGAACCTGATGGCTTGCAGGATATTCAGGGAGCAATGAACGACAAGGCCCAGATCGTGCAATACGCGGTCCTGGGTGACAAACTCTTGATCTGGTTCGTCAGCAAGAATGTCTTTGAGGGGTTTTCAAAACCGTTCTCGGCGAAGGCGTTTGAAGAGAAAGTGATCAGTTATCTCCACCTGATCGACAGCCGGTCAGATAAAGACGACGTCGCGCGACAACGCGCAGCGGCAGAACTATTTGACTTACTAATCAAGCCAGTCGCTCATCTGTTGGACAAGAGCAAACTGCTTTGCATCGTCCCCGACAAAATTCTCAATCGTCTGCCTTATTCGACCTTGTTCTCCGCTTCTGAGGGGCGGTATTTGATTGAGGATTACGTGCTCACGTTTTCACCCAGCTCAACTGTATTTGTTCGCCAGTCGCAAACCGCACTTGACCGAGGAGCGTCGAGGCCCGAGCGAGTGCTGAGCGTTGGCGATCCGTCGTTTGACCAAAAGGCGTTTCCAACTTACCGGCGCCTGCCGGCGGCAGAAATCGAGGCAGAATCGATCCGGCAAATGTACGAGCCAGGGGAGATTCTTACCGAGCAAGAGGCCACGAAGGATCGCGTCGTTCGCGCCATGAAGCAAGCCGACGTCATACATCTGGCCACGCACGCCGTGGTAGATCCGCTTTCACCGATGTCGTCAAAGTTGTTGCTGGCAAAGCCTACGAACAATGCTGCTGGTGATCACAATGATGATGGCGTGCTGTTAACGAGCGATATTTACCAGCTTGATCTGCGCGCCCGATTAGTTGTTCTTCCCGCGTGCCGGACAGGCATGGAGCAATACTACGGCGGTGAAGGCATGGTTGGTATCTGGTCACCATTCGTAACGCGCAACGTGCCGCTGGTGATTGCAAGCCTTTGGGCAGTAGACTCGGATTCGACCAAGGAATTGATGATTAGTTTCCACAAGCAACGCAAACAAAATCATTTGTCGAGCGCTGCCGCACTTCAGTCCGCGCAGGTAAGTATGATTCATGGTCCAGAACAAACCTATCGTCAGCCCTATTATTGGGCTCCCTTCATTGCGATAGGTGGTTACACAAGCTTTTAAGTTCATTTTCAAGGTTCCGTTTGCAGCGGAGCTATTTCACACGCATGCGAAATGTTTTTCTTGAAAGCTCCATTAGCGAGTAGAGACAAGCATTTCAATCTGCGCTGCCCAATCCCAGATTAAGGAGACAAAACCATGCCAAGTATCAACATTCTTTTTGAAGGAATCATCGCTCTACTTTATGAGCGTGACCAAACAGGTACTCCGACCACGTGTGTACTGGGGGTGGTGCAGGGCGTACCCGACCACAAGCTAACCATCGAGTGCGAGAAGGATGGAACCGCTATTCCCATCAACCCTCAAGTCGCTGAGATGCGAGTGGACATTGACGGCACAACGGAGAATGGCATTCGTTTTTTCAAAGAGGCTTTGATCAACAGAGTCACTGGCGAGGGCGCCGACCGGAAGAGTTTTTCCTGGATACTCGACTTTGAAAACGAACTTTACGAGAAAGAAATCGGTGTTGATACCAGTAGATTCCAAACTATATTCCGGATCAACAACTGTGAAGTCTTTACTGAAAAGATTAGTGACAATTTTCTCCTCTGTAATACTGAGGCAAACCCACACGAATCTCCAACACTCGTCGGAAGAGTAGCAACAATAATCGGGTTTCGTGCGGACTTGGACACAGCGAACAGCGTTGCGCGCTTGTTTCACGACGGCAATCAAATCGTTGAAGTCAAACAGGGGGAGAAACTCGAAATGAAAGTGTCTTTCATCTGCGAGCATGACGATGACGCGAGGGGGCTACGGCCAGGGCACGCCAATCATTATTACAGGGCACTCGGCAACAAACTCGTGTTCGGCGAAAAGCAACTTTTCAGTTCAACCAAAATGCCGCCAACGCCCGTTTCAGGCCCGGTCAGTCCTGACGCTTCCTGTCTCCCCGGCGGTGGAGGCAAGAGCAATCCGGGCGGTGATTAAGCCGCAAGCTGAACTCTGACGCAGGAGTTACGATAAACGTGAAAGGAGATAATTATGCCCAGCAACCCGACTGCTTCACCGAGAGAACTTGTCATTGTCACCAAGGCAACAGCAAACGTGACCGTCAAGGATAAAACCGTAACCTCACATCCTGACTTCGACGTCACCTCGATAAACGAACTGCTCAAATCCGATGAACTGCAGCTCAGACCACTTTTTGGTTTGAGTGACGAGCGGTTAGCCCTACAAGCTAAGGCCGGGATAACTCCTGCAAATCTCACTCGGTACAAGAGACTATACGGACCAGACCACCTGCTGGGGCAGTTGGCAGCACAAATGAGTGCTGAGGAAACGGTCGAAGCAGCTTTCATCAAGCCGGGGGTTACGCCGGCGATATGGCTTACTGCTGATATGGAGCCCAACCTGACTGCATCAGTGGTCCCCACGCCGAATTTCACCAATCGTCAGGGATACTTAGATACTGCAGCGAACGGGGGAATTGACGCACATTTTGCCTGGAACCAAGCCGGCGGACGCGGCACCGGCGTTAGCATCATTGATATTGAAGGTGCCTGGTGTTTTGAACATGACGATTTAAAGACAAATCAAGGGGGATTAGTGGCAGGCAAGGCGAAACCGGAGGATCGCTGGCGCAACCATGGAACAGCAGTGCTCGGCATTATCAGTGCTGACGACAATAATCGAGGGATCACCGGCATCTGCCCCGAAGCCAATGTTAGGGGTGTGTCCGTCTTTGAACTCCAGAGTGTAAAAGGGTGGGGCACTGCGGCCGCGATTACCCACGCAGCGTTGAAGCTCAACGCAGGGGACATTTTGCTCCTGGAGCTTCAGCGACCGGGACCAGCAGTAAATTTTGAGGAACTGGAAAGTCAGGTCGGATGCATTCCCGTTGAGTGGTGGCCTGATGACTTGCAGGCGATTAAATTCGCGACTGAGAAGCGCGGTGTGATCGTTGTCACAGCGGGCGGTAATGGCAGACAGGATCTCAATAGTCCAATTTATGACAAACGGCCTGATCAGCCTGATCTTAAGTTTCCAGTCGATTGGGTCAATCCGTTTAGGCGGGCAACGAATGATTCCGGATCAATAATCGTCGGAGCAGGTGGTCCTCCAACATCGGCATCCAATCTCCAGCGCCTTGAATTCTCCAACTTCCACACCGGAAACAATCAGGAGTCAATTTTTGATGCGCAGGGTTGGGGAGAGGACGTGACAACCACCGGTTTCGGAAATCTGGACGACGGTAGCGGACCAGATGAAAATTTCTGGTACACAGGAAAATTCAGCGGGACGTCAAGCGCCGCACCAATGATCGCCGGCGCGCTCGCGTGCTTGCAAGGCATACAAAGAGATCGGGGTCGGCCACTACTTACTCCGTCCGACGCACGAAGAATCTTGCGGGCCACAGGCCGGCCGCAATTACCCCAGCCACCTGTGGAACGCATAGGCTCTCGGCCAGATCTCAGAGAGCTATTCGAGAGCTTGCCGTAAAGAGAAAATGACATGGTCCAACAGTGGATGACTGCTTAGTACGGAAATCCCTGCATGAACGCGTCGAGGTCTGCGTCGCCACCTTTTGCGCTCGCTGAATAGTAATACTTTCCGCGCGTCCAACCGAAAAACGCACCTGATTTTTTGTTGACCCTCAGGTAGCTCGGTTCGGTGCCGATCGAACCGACGCGTGGATCTTTGGGAAACTTGCCGCTCGTGTCTCGTGCGGCTACGAGAAGTATCTCTTGTGCGGTCTTCGGACTGGTCGAAACTGAAAATTCAACGAACACTTCTTTGGGTCCCACTCGATACACGGCATAGATCGACTCGCCATTGACATCGATTCTCGTCGGCGTCACGCCGCGGTGTTCGGATTTTTCCAGCGACATCCGAGTGTATGGCCCGACCTTTTTCGGCAGCAGATCGTCCATTTCAAGCCCGCTCGGCATTGGACGCTTCTCTACTCCGTAAGGCGCAGCTCCCTGCAGCGGTTTAATGTCTTTCGGAGTGACAGCAGCACTCACTGTCAGCAGGCATAACACCACCACGACCATTATTTTCATAGTAATAATCCGCGTTAATCGGTGGCTAAAAATTGTTCAGCGGCGCCGCGTGAGAAACGCGATCACGGCAACGAACAATGCAGAGCCGATGATGGACCACACTATCGGAAAGTTGGTCGTGCCAATCCGCACGGGAAAGAGTTCCGGCAGGCCGAGTGCACGCGCAATCCACAGTCCGACGATCGCACCAACAAAACCAAGCGCAATCGACACGAGACAACCACCTCGCGAGAACCCCGTAATCGCCTGTCCCAGCGATCCACAAATCCCCGCAACGATCAGCAAGATGAGTAAATCAAATAATGTCATATGTGGGTCGATTATATACCTAAAACTCCTGGCTTGCCTTGCGCCTAAGTTCCTTACATTACGCCCCACATCTCCGCGAAGCTAATGGGGCACCACCGCTCTCCCCACTTGCGATGATGCCCCGCCTCATATGCCTTTCACATATGAGGCTGTGTCGAATTACTCAGATGTCATTCGATCCTATTTGCAATTGTTGTTAAAGCGCTTCGCTTTGCACTGGTCGCATATCTCGGTCGATTTCGGTTTCTGCGTAGTAGATTCGTAATCCGATTTGGGCCAATGACGGCAGTTCGCGCAGAAATGCCACGTGCCGCTGTTGAGCTTACGTCGATACACCTGAGTCATATTTACGACTTTCTGGGCCACCGCAGCGCAAGGTACGCCACTGACCTCAAAAAAGTCCTTA
>DATEIS010000415.1:0-8262 GCA_035278765.1 Pyrinomonadaceae bacterium
GCCGCCCAACGTCATGGGGGCTGCGCCGCCACCTACGTTAAAACTGAAGGTGCGACCGAGAGCCGTTCCGAGTTTGGTCAGGACTTCGCCGATGGGATTACCGATCGTCGTGCTGCTGCTGCCGGCGAAGAGGAGAGCCACCGGATTATGCGAAGCGTTGTTCGTTACGATTAATGAACCTGAATCGCCGCCGGCGCTGAAAGTGCTGCTGTTAATCACCACTTGGCCCGTATACGAGACGGTAAACTTCTTACCGCCGCCACAATCTCTCGTGTATTGAACGTTGACGCTGGTATTGATCGACGAGATTGTGCCTGTCGTGAAGCCGGTGGTGCGGCCACTCTTTGCGACTGAGAGACCTACCGTAGGATTCACTGTTGTGCTGCTAGGTACACCGATGTCTTCGATAAATCCGGTTCCATCCATCAGGCCGGGCCGCAGTTGTGCCACCGCGGCGTCGACATTGGATCCCAACGGAGAAGCTCCAGTGTAGTCAGCGACGACAGTCGCTATATTGCAATTACTATCGATCAAGCCTGGCTGCGATACATCGTCGCCGACCACAGCCTGATCTCCTCGCCCGAGCACGTGATTATTACTGAGTATGTAGCGGTTAGTGCCATCACTTATCAGCGCGCCGAGAGTGCCGCTGCAGCAGAAGCGGCGCGTTGCGTCGTTAACGTTTCCGCCCGAAACACCGAGGCGCAAGTTTCGAACACGATGATTTGGACCGTTGTCCGCGAGACCGGATGTAAGCAGCGAGCCGAACATCAGGAGCGCAGCGACAAGTGTGAATACGAGAATGGCCTTGATTCTAAACACGATGAGGTCTCCTTTTTGATTGAAAGTAGTAACCGTAAAACGTAGAGAAACGCCTCAACTGCAAGCAGGTACTCTATTCGATTCCGTTAAAGTAAGGCTCCCTGACCAGCGGATGGGGGGAGGTAATTCTTACGCCCCAGGCCACAAAAAGTCAAATTCAAATAAGGGAAATCTATTGACGTTTTTACGATGCCTGATAGTAGTTAGGACTTACGAAGTTGGACTTTTGGCGAGGCGAGCACAGTAGTCGAATGTGCCAGGAAGTTTGCGGGGAAGATCGATGTCATCATCAACGATCTCTTCCAGATGGACCTGAGCCAGCTTTGCATAGGCGAGCAATATCATGAGCGGCGGCTCGTTTTTGTCGAGCTCATATTTTGAAATGTTGGTGTAGTGAATTATCTCTGTGACGCCCAGCTGTTTGACCATCTCCGACTGCGAAAGCCCAAGGCTATGCCGTATTTGCAGCAGTTTCTCAGCTAATCGTCTTGGACGTGGTCTTGCGCTTCCCATTAGCTAACATCGGCGAACACACAACTACCGAAAATTAACCCTTGACTATCTTGACAGCTATCTATAGAGTAATCAGCCTACTCGCTATAGAGAGTATAGCGCATGTTCAAAGTAAGTAGTGGGATTTTTGTGGATAAGTGTATCTAACGAGAAGAAAGGTAAACCGATGAGAGAACCGTCAGGGAAAAACCTTGTTATGGTGTACAAGGTTGATGTGGCCAAGGGGCGTTCACGAAAGAGATCTCCCAAAACCTCGAATCAGGCGGTCAAACGCAATCCAAATCGAGTCTATCTGGACGTCGTGCTGGAGCTCACGATTCAGGAGACGATGGTAGTTGAGATGTTGGAAGGGAAAAGAATTCCTCAGTGTACGAGTTCGTCGGCGTGTGATTCTTCAGTGCCAATAGTCAATGCGAGGGTGCGGATGGTGGTGCGGGCTTCGCGTTGTTCTGCCTCAGTGAGCATGGACCACGCGAGTGAGATTGGACATTCCGAGTCGTGAGCCCGCGCCTTGTGACAAACCGGGCAGTGGTCGCCGGAGAGCTCAAGCACTACATAGAGCTTCGCCAGTAACGTGATGATCAGCTCAGCGCGTTTTTTCTGTTCGTCGGAATCGAACATGCCTGTCCACAGTTTACGCGAATTTAATACTGCAGCGTGTTTTCCCATTTCACACGCTTCAGCAGCGCAAAGTCGGAAAGCATCTTGCCTGCGCCAAGCACGACCGACGTCAGCGGGTCGTCGGCGATGAAGACGGGCAGGCCGGTTTCATTTCTCAAACGCTTATCGAGATTTGCGAGAAGGGCTCCACCGCCGGTGAGCACCACGCCACGGTCGATGATGTCTGCTGAAAGCTCCGGTGGCGTGCGCTCGAGCGCTACACGCACTGCGTCGACAATCGCGCAGACGGCCGGATCAAGCGCCTGACGTACTTCCTCATCACCAATTGTGATCGTTTGCGGAATACCTTCGACGAGATTGCGGCCACGCACTTCCATCGACAAGGGTTCATCGAGGGGAAACGCACTACCAAGTTGAATCTTGATCTCTTCCGCGGTGCGCTCACCGATCAATAGGTTGTACTTTCGTTTCACAAACTCCGCGACCGCATTGTCCATCGCGTCGCCGGCGGTCCGCACTGCACGCGCATAAACGATACCGCCGAGGCTGATGACGGCGATATCCGTCGTGCCGCCACCGATATCGACAACAATATTTCCCTGCGGTTCGGTAATGGGCAGTCCGGCGCCAATCGCTGCTGCGACTGCTTCCTCGACGAGGTAAACCTCGGAGGCTTTCGCTCGATAAGCTGAATCTTCGACAGCGCGTCTCTCAACCTGCGTAATCTCACTCGGAATTCCGATCACGACTCGCGGGCTAACCCACGTGCGACCGTTATGCGCTTTACGGATGAAGTGCTGGAGCATCTTTTCAGTCACTTCAAAGTTCGCAATGACGCCGTCGCGCATCGGTCTGATGGCGACGATGTTCCCGGGTGTCCGGCCCAGCATCTCCTTTGCGTCCTTACCGACCGCCTCAACCTGATTGGTCACCTTATTAATGGCGACGATTGACGGTTCGCTCAAGACGACGCCGCGCCCCTTGGCGTAAACAAGCGTGTTGGCGGTTCCGAGGTCGATGGCCAGGTCGTTGGAACGGAGTCCGGAGAGCAGAGGGAAGGACATATTGATACCTCAATTATTTTGTTGTGAATTGTCGAATCGAAGATCGGGAAGGGGCGAGCCCTAAAACAAAGACAAACAGAATTTAATTGTTGTAAGGAAAGGTGTCAAGAGATATTTGCGGAATTTTTCACCACGGATAACACGGATTCAAGCCACGGATAAAAGATCCGTGGCTTTGATCCGTTTCATCCGTGGCTAATACTGCCAATTGACGTTCACAGAGCCGGTCCCACTCGATGGTACGGTGTAGGTGTGATTGCTGCCAGCTTCCCACGTAACCGAACCATTTGCGGCAATCTTAATGAACTTAAACTGGATCGTTTGTCCGGCCGGTACCGAGGCGACGATGAACCAGTTTGGGTAATTGGGCGTCAGCATCGGTCCGACTGCCGCGTCCCAGGTGGTTGACCAGTTACTCAACTCAACGGTGTTCCCCGTTAGGAAGATGTAATCGCCGACCTGTGTTGGAGATGCGTTGTTGACGGTAAACGTGATTGGAATCAGCTTCGCCGTCAGCACCGTGTACTGGATTGTATTCGAAACCTGGCTACTCGAATTCGTCACCGTGACGTTGTAGTTGCCATTTGTAACTGTCGGGGTAGTGACGGTGATTTGTGTCGGTGTCCACGAATTCACAGTCGCGGTTGTCGTGCCGAACTTCACTGTTCCGGTCGTGGAACCAAAGTTCTTACCCGCGATCACAGTCTTGACGCCCGGCTGACCACTCGTCGGCCCAATCGAGCCGATCTGAGGTGTCGAGGCGCCTTCGGTGAACTGCCACACCGCGACAGTATGTGCGGGTAAAGTGAAAGTGGTCACCGGATTGTTTCCACCGGAGCCCGAGCTCACGGTGATCGAAGATCCACCCAACAAACCGGTCATGTAGTCTGAGTAGCCGCCGGCCGGAAGCGATGTGTTCAATCCGCTGATGCTGTAGCCCGTCGTCTCGTTTTTATTGATCGCGATCAGCACGACGTTACCGAAAAACTTTCGCTCATAGATGTAAACGTCGTTATTGATCCAGCGTTGGCCCATCGAGCCATAGGGAATCGCTGGGTTGTTGCGCCGAAGCGTTGAGAGTGAGCTTACGAGCTGGTATGCGGTTGTGCTCGTGCTGAAGTTTGTCATCATCGGACGATTGTACGGATCGGTGCCGCCACTCGTGTCGTTGTGCAGGTATTGTTCGGTGCCGTAATAGATACACGGAATGCCACGACTAGTCAGCACAAACGCGAGCGCCTCGTGCAGTCGATTGTTGTTATTGTTAATTGAAAGGAAGCGCGCCATGTCGTGATTGTCGATGAAAGTTACGAGATCTTCCTTCCAGGTAAAGTTGCTTCCTTCGGTCGAGATCACCGAATCGATCTCGGAGAAGTTGGCGTTCGACCCAAACACATTCCGAATCGCAGTATTCAAAGGAAAGTCGAGCATTGAGATGCCGCTCTTGTTAGCGTATTTGTAAGAGTCGCGATAGAGCGGATCGGAAGTGGTGCCCTGGAACCACTCGCCAAACAGAAAGCTGTCGCCAAAGGTGTAGATAGAATTCGCGAGACTGTACTGCCAACCCCAGTTCAGGTGTTTGATCGCGTCGATGCGGAAGCCGTCCACGCCGTGTTGCTGAAATAACTGTGCGGCCGCCTTTAAGTAAGCGTCCATGGTTGGGTGTTGCTGGTTGATGTCCGCAAGATCGAAGAGCGTGAAATACTGTGTCTGATAGCGATCGTCCCAGCCGCCGCCCGAGATGTTGGCGTTGTGATGGAAGTAGCCGTTCGAGTCGCTACTGAAGTTGCCGAGAAATGTGCCGTTGTCGTAAAGCGCGCCAAACTCTCCCGCGTTGTTTTGAGTTGAGTGGTTCGGCGCGAAATCGACGATGACTTTGATACCGTTCTGGTGCGCGGCCGTGACGAGGTTGTCAAACTCCGTCCATGTATTACTCGAGTTGCCGAAATGTTCTTCGATACGTTTGAAGTCGCGCGCCTGATAGCCGTGGTACGAGGCAGTTGGGTTGCCACTGCCGTCGGGAATGTTTGTGTTCAGATTATCGACTGGCGGCGAGATCCAGATGGCCGTGACGCCTAAACCGGCGAGGTAAGACATCTTTTGTTGAATACCGGCAAGGTCGCCGCCCCAGTAGGCGCGCCAGTTTGTTTTGGTTGAGTCGTAGAGTCCGGAGCTTTGCGATGGATTATTGTTTGTGCTGCTGCCGTCGAAGAATCGATCAGTGATGATCTGGTAGATGACTTCGCGTTTGAAGTCAGCCGCAATTGAAGTTTTGAATGGGGTTAAGAAAATTGCCGAGAGTAGAGCGACAACCGTGAGTCGCCGTGAGAGCCTTTTCATGTGAACACCTCCGTTGTGAGTTGGGTGCATTCCTTTATAGCACCATTACAGATTACTATCCATAGATTACACAGATATGAATGAGAGTGACATCTTAATTGTCGGTGCGTCGAAACAGTTTCTGGAAGATTCGCTCGAACAGTTCTATATACATAATTGGCACAAGGATCCATTTACGGCTGGGGCTTATAGCTACATACCAGTCGGTGCGCTTGAGGCGCAGAGAGAGTTGGCGCGACCCCGTGGAAGATACGTTGTTCTTGCCGGTGAAGCGACAAACGATCAGGGGCACCACGCCACAGTGCATGGAGCCCTCGCTACCGGTTTGCGTGCCGCGCGGGAGATTTTAGGACCATGATCCCCCTCACGGTCCAAAACTTAACTTGACCTGTAGCGCTGGTAATTCTATTCTCTCGCTGTAAGTTTCGCCCTAGTACTCGCAGTCGCGAGCGCTCACCTCCCAATGGAATATCGCCCATTTATCGCCCAGCCGTTTGACGGGAGATTTCGGGGAAGGTGTCTTAATGGAACAAGGTATATCGGAGTCAAGACTCAGAAGTACCAGGTTGTCGCTCTCTAACATCTCGCTCAAGTACCGTCTACCGCTTCTTATCGGAACACTCCTGGCCGGCGTTATCATCGCTTGCAACTGGGCTTCGTATCGCGCAGTCAAAGCGTCTGCTCTCGATGTAGGCCGCGAGCGTTTACAGAATCTCACGCAGCAACTTTCCACGTTGTTTCAACAGTCGGCGAATAACATATCGACCAAGACTGTTGCTGTCGCTAACGAGACGGCAATTCGCGCGTTCGTAAAGTCTCCCGACACCGCATCGCAAGCTGATGTGCAGAAGGTGCTGCAACAGTTCAACGCACCGCAGGATGCGAATAGCATTCGCGTAGAACTGTGGAGCGCCGAGCGCGGTCTCCTGCTCGTTTCGCCGGAAGGCGATAAGACGCCACTTGGCGATCTAACGAACGACTTCAAACAAGCTTCGGCCGAACCGTTTAAGACAATCGGACCGATCAGAACGCTGAAAGACACGGTCGGATTTCCAGCGATTGCGGCGGTCAAGAGTGACGACGGGAAAGTCGCAGGTTATCTCGTCCGTTGGCGCAAACTCACCGCGACCGCCGACACGCGCCAGCAACTCACTAAACTCCTCGGTACGAGTGCGACGTTGTATCTTGGCAATAACAACGACGACGTCTGGACCGACTTCGTGAACGTCGTCGCCAAACCATCAGTTGATGTACGTGCGAAAGAAGACATCTTCACATACCTACGCGACGGCAACACCGAAGTGATTGGTTTGGCACGGCCGATTGCCGGCACGCCGTGGGTGATACTCATCGAGTTTCCCGACGACGTGGTTCTCAAGCCTGTCAGTGGCTACATGAAACGGATGGTTGTAATCGGTCTGTTCCTGTTTGTGATGGGCGTGGCAGGCACGTTTGTGCTGAGCCGAAATATAACGGCCCCGCTTTATCAGCTCACTGCGGGTGCGACTGCGATCAGTCGCGGCGACCATTCGCGTACTGTCAATATTCATCAGAATGATGAACTGGGACAACTCGCAAAAGCGTTCAACGCGATGTTGAAGAAGGTCAGCAACTCGCAGCGCGAACTCGAACGCAAAGTTCAGGAGCGAACCGCACAGCTCGAGGAAGCCAATCAACAGCTTGAGTCGCTCTCACAGTCACACGCTCATAAGCGAAGCGTTGCCGAGAAGGAACGCACTGACGCTCTCGAAGCGTTACATCACACTGAAAGACAACTGGTCCAGTCGCAAAAACTCGAAGCCGTAGGCCGCCTGGCGGGCGGAATATCACACGACTTCAACAACCTGCTGACAGTGATCCTTGGCTATAGCGACATCACGAAGAGAAATCTTCAGGACGGTGATCCGCTGCGACGAAATGTGGACGAGATCATTAAAGCCAGTGAACGTGCCGCCTCGTTAACACGACAACTTTTGGCATTTAGTCGCAAACAGGTCATGCAGCCGAGAGTGTTTGATGTGAACACGGTCGTTAGCGACCTTGAAAAAATGCTGCGCCGCATGATCGGCGAAGACATCGAGTTGCGTGTCAGCTCTGAGGGTGACCTCGGAAATATCAAGGCTGATCCGGTGCAGTTGGAACAGGTGATCATGAACCTTGTGGTGAATGCACGCGATGCGATGCCCAAAGGCGGCAAGTTGTCGATCGAGACTGCGAATGTGTACCTCGATGAGGCTTATTCTCAGGACCACGTTTCTGTCGTTCCGGGGGATTACGTCATGCTCGCGATCAGCGACACTGGTTGCGGCATGAACGAAGAGACACGCCAGCATATTTTCGAGCCATTTTTCACTACTAAGGAGCAAGGTAAGGGGACCGGGCTCGGACTCTCGACCGTCTATGGCATCGTCAAACAGTCAGGTGGAAACATTTGGGTCTATAGCGAGGAAGGGCACGGCACGACGTTCAAGATCTACTTCCCGAGAGTGACGGCCGAAGCTGAAGAGTACCGACGGACTTCAAATGCACATGAGGTTGCAGGAGGAAGTGAGACTATTCTGCTGGTTGAAGACTCTGAGTGGGTGCGAACTCTTGCACGCCAGGTACTCGAGACCGCTGGCTATCGAGTTTTGGAGGCAGGGAATGCGGATGCGGCCATTAGACTATGCGATCGGATCAACGGCGACAGGATCGATCTGCTATTGACTGACGTCGTGATGCCGGGAATGAGCGGGAACGACATGTCGCGAATTATTTCGGCGAAGCATCCCGGAATGCCGGTGCTTTACATGTCGGGCTACACCGATGATGCGATCGTTCAGCATGGCGTGCTGGAAGCCGGCATTAATTTCTTGCAGAAACCGTTTACACCCGCGGCGCTGGCGTTAAAGGTACGAGAGGT
>DATEIS010000416.1:0-13594 GCA_035278765.1 Pyrinomonadaceae bacterium
AGTTGCGCCTTCAGCCAGAAGTGCTTCAACAGCTTGAGGGCTGCGATCGTTGACGACGCATTCGTGCCCTCCGCGCAAAAGGCGTCGCACCATGTTGGCGCCCATGCGGCCCAGTCCAATCATTCCGATTTGCATTAAAAAGCTCCTTGCTATGTGTCCGTGTATACCTGAAGATAACAGAAACTTGAACGTAAGGAGCACTCCAGATGAAGTGTTTGCGACTGCTTGTCATCCTATTGGCACTCGTAGTTCCCGTTATGGCGCAGAGATCGGGCGCATTTCCGCCGCGTCGCATTGTCGATCTTACGTATGCGTTTGACGCGAACAGCGTTTACTGGCCCACGGCTGAACAGTTCAAGCTTGATACTGATTTCGAAGGGATGACGGACAAGGGTTATTTCTACTCTGCTTATCGATACTCGGCGGCCGAACACGGCGGCACGCATCTCGATTCGCCCGTGCATTTTGCGAAGGGACGTTACACTGTCGATCAACTTCCGTTGCAACAACTGATGGGCGCTGCTGTCGTGGTTGATGTGACTGCGCAGTGTGCGAGGAATGCTGATTATCTTGTCAGTGTCGCCGATTTTCAAAGATGGGAACGACGTAACGGGAGGATTCAGCCTGACACAATCGTCTTGCTGCGGACGGGTTTCGGGAAGTATTACCCGGATCGGAAGAATTATCTGGGGACAGATGAACGGGGCGCAGCGGCTGTGGCGAAACTACACTTTCCGGGTTTGGATCCGGCTGCGGCTCGCTGGCTCACGGAGAATCGATCGATCAAGGCGATTGGGTTAGATACGGCGAGCATCGACCACGGACAATCGACGCTGTTTGAGAGTCACCGGATTTTGTTTGAGCATAATATTCCGGCGTTCGAGAACGTTGCGAATCTCGATCAATTGCCGGTGAAAGGTTTCTCTGTGATCGCGCTGCCGATGAAGATCAAGGGCGGCAGCGGCGGCCCACTCAGGATAATTGCACTTTTGTAGGGGCGGCACTCCGTGGCCGCCCCTTCGTTAATCCACGGCCCCATCGAGGAAGCGCGGCAATCCGCAAGAATATGCACTAATGATCTTATCCAGTCCAAAAGATCTGGCGCGTGCGGCGGCGGAGCATTTTGTCGCGCGGAGGCCTAAGACAGTCGCGCTGTCCGGTGGCTCAACGCCGAAGCTTCTCTTTGAACTCCTGGCCGATCCGAACGAACCGTTTCGCGATCAGATCGCCTGGTCCGACATTCACTTCTTCTGGTCTGACGAACGCCACGTTCCTCCAGATCATCGCGACAGCAACTACCGCATGGCATACGAAGCGATGCTTTCGCGCGTCCCTGTCGCAATGAACAATGTCCATCGTGTGCCGAGTGAGAATCCCGACGCTGCCGAGGCCGCCAGCGAATACGAGCAAACACTAATCAAGACAACCCAACAATCTCTGCCTCAATTAGACTTGATCCTGCTCGGTCTCGGCCCTGATGGCCACACAGCGTCGATCTTTCCCGACTCCGAGGTGCTGCATGAAACAAACCGACTCGTCGCAGCGCCGTGGGTCGAGAAATTCCGGACGTATCGGATCACCATGACCCTGCCGCTGCTGAACAACGGCGCTTCCGTCGTTTTCTTGGTAAGTGGTCAGGAAAAGGCGAAGATTGTGAAGGAAATTCTTGAAGGCCCGGAAAAGTATCCGGCACAGCATGTTAAGCCAACAAAAGGCGAGCTGCTATGGATGCTGGATAAAGACGCCGCGAGTGAGATCAAGTAGCCGTCGCGAGTGATTCAATTGACAGCGGAGTTGTCGCCGACACATCTCTTTCGGAAGTCACACGTAGTTGCTCAACCAATAATTCTTCAAACGCGGCCGCCGGCAACGCTTTGCTAAACAGAAATCCCTGCACAACGTCACACTCGAGCGCGCTGAGATACTGAAGCTGTTCCTTTGTCTCCACACCCTCGGCGATCACCGTTAAATCAAGAGCGTGGCCCAGATTGATAATCGCGCGCACGATCGCCGTGTCATGCGGATCCTTGCAAACATCAGAAACGAAAGTCCTATCAATCTTCAACGTGTCGATCGGGAATCGCTTCAGATAATTGAGCGATGAATAACCGGTGCCGAAATCATCAACCGCGACCTTGATTCCCATCAACTTCAACTCGTGCAACTTTTCGATCGCCGACTCGGGATCCTTCATGATCGAACTTTCCGTCAGCTCGAGTTCAAGCCAACGTGGATCCAGATTCGTTTCCTTCAAGATGTGTGCAACATCAGCAATAAACGTCTGCTGTTGAAACTGCCGCGCCGAAAAATTCACTGACAAGGTTAACGGCGTCAATCCCGCATCCTGCCACGCTTTGTTTTGTGCACAGGCAGTGCGCAAAACCCACTCACCAAGCGCAATGATCAAGCCGCTCTCTTCAGCGAGGGGGACAAATTCTTTCGGATACAACAACCCGAGACTCGGATGCTGCCAGCGCACGAGTGCTTCCATGCCGACAAGATGAAAACCACGAATGTCGACCTGCGGCTGATACTGAACCATGAACTCGGCTCGTTCGAGGCCGGGTCGCAGATTGCTTTCGAGCACGAGTTGTTTGAGAGCGCGCGTGGTTCCGCCGGCTGTGTAAAACTGATAGACGTTGCCACCCAGGCTCTTTGCTCGATCGAGTGCAGCGCCGGCATTCTTCAGCAGCCCACCCGTATCGCGACCATCGTGCGGATAGAGACTGATGCCGATACTACTCGATACAAAAATCTCCTGGTCTTCGAAGAGGAACGCCTGGTCCAACGCGCTCTTGATGGCACTCGCCACGTTCGCAGCATCCTGTGCGCGCGGAATCTGAGTCAACAGAACTGCGAACTCATCGCCACCGAAACGCGCGACGGTATCACTTTCACGAACACAACTGCTGAGACGCTGGGCCACCGACTGTAAGAGACGATCGCCGGCGGTGTAGCCGAGCGAGTCGTTGATAGTCTTGAAGCGATCGAGATTGAGCAACAGCACCGCCTGCATCTGATCGCTGCGACGCGAGAGTGCAATTGCCTGCTTGAGTCGATCTTTGAAGAGGACCTGATTCGGCAGGTCGGTTAGCGCATCGTGATACGCGAGGTGATTGAGTTTTTCCTGAGCTTGCCGGTTTTGAGAAAGGTCGACGACAAAGCAGACAATCTCGTCTTCATGCAGCGCGGCGCCAAACAAGATCGGAATCTGAGTCCCGTCCTGTTTCAGAAACTCTTTTTCGAAGGGCGCACAGGCGCCAAAAGCCATCAGCTTCTCGAATGCCTCGTCGTCAAGGCGGCGATGTTCGGGCGGCGTCAGGTCGTGAATGTTGCGCGGTAAGTTTTTGGAAGTGTAACCGACGAGATTCAGGAAACTTTCGTCGGCTTCCAAAATATTTCCGGCCAGATCGGTAAATAAGACGGCGACAAGATTCTTCGCGACCAAATGCCGCAGGGCTGCATCGACTTTGGTTTCCATAAAAGAGAGATTTCGCTTGAAATTCGGAGAGGTGAGTCTTGGGCAAGCGGGTTGGCCGTCAACCGCTCGACTAGGCTAACAGACTTGCGAGGTTATTTTCAATGGAATTGTTTGCCACGGATAAACACGGATTTATCCGTGGCTGATTTTTATCGCGTTGAGCTAGTCGTTGCGGGCGCTGGACCTGCGGGTAGCCTTTCGTTGAGGTATCTCGTGATCATTCCGAACAGGTGGCGCTGCGTGCCCGGTCCTTCAAAAATCCCGTGTGACCGATTTGGATACGCAAACATCGTAAATTGCTTGTTCCCCGCGACTAAAGCGTTGATTAATGCTTCCGTGCCCTGGTAATGGACGTTGTCGTCGCCGGTTCCGTGAATGACGAAGAGATTTCCTTTTAACTGTCCAGCAAAGGTGATCGGCGAACTCTGTTTCCACTCCTCGGGATGATCCTTGGGTAATCCACAGTAGCGTTCCTGGTAAATCGTGTCGTAGTAATGAAGATCCGGGACGGGCGCGACAGACACACCGGTCGCGTATACGTCCGGATATCGAAACATCGCATTCAGCGTTGACGAACCGCCACCGCTCCAACCCCAGATTCCGATGCGAGCCGGATCGACAAAGGGCCACTTCGCAATCGCACGCGCCGCAGCTGCCTGATCGCCGGAATTCACAATTCCCATTTTGCGATAGATGATCTTGCGCCACGCACGACCACGCGGCGCGGGGGTGCCACGGTTGTCGACACTCATCACGAGATAACCCTGCTGCGCCAGCAGCTGGTGCCACAAACGATTTCGACCGCCCCAATTGTCCATCACGGTCTGTCCCCAGGGCTCACCATAAACATAGAAGAGCACGGGATAACGTTTCTGTGGATCGAAGTCGTGCGGCTTCATCATCCAACCGTCGAGCTGAACGCCGTCGCCAATATCGACTTTGAAAAACTCGGATGGAGTTTGTTTCAACTGCGCGAGTCGATCCTGAACCTGCTTGTTGTCGATCAGAGTTCGAGCGACTGCGTGCTGAGGCACTCGCACGATCTCAGTAACAGGAACTTTGTTGAAGCTCGAGTAGAAATGAATCGCGAAGTCACCGCGTGGTGAGATGTTGTAGCTATGCACGCCGGGGACGTTCGCGGGCGTCAGCCGTTCTTCCTTGCCCATACCGTCGATGCGAACCCGATAGAGGTACCGTTGCGTTGCGTTATCAGGTGACGCGAGGAAGTAGACCCAGCCGTTTTGCACGTCAACTCGTTCAACGCTGATCACATCGTAATTGCCCGGCGTGATCGTTTTTACATCGCTGCCATCACGCGACACGGAATAGATAAGCCGCCAGCCATCGCGTTCGCTGGCCCAAAGAAAACGCTTGCCGCCATCGATCCATTCGACGTCGCCGCGCGCGAGTCCGGTTTTGTCCCAATCGATGTCGCCCCATGCGGTGTCGACCCAGGCTTCGTCTTTTTCAGTCAGAACAGGACGCGCTTTGCCCGTGCTTGCATCGGCAAGGAACACGATGTCTGTATCCTGGCGTCGGTTGAGTTGCTGAATCACGACTTCGGTGGAACTGGCAGCCCATTCCATACGCGGCAGATAATTGTTTCGCGGATCACCGGGAATCTCAATCCATCGGGTTGGACCACCATTAGCATCGACGACACCAACCTTGGCGCCAGAGTTTGTCTCACCGGCTTTGGGATATGGAAAAGTTGTGATCACCGGATACAGCGCCGAGGTGTTGTTGACCAGCGTCATCTCCTTCACGCCTTCGGAGTTGAGCTGCCAGTAGGCAATCTGTTTGCTGTCGGGACTCCAACGGAAGCCGTCACGACAGAAGAGTTCTTCTTCGTAAACCCAGTCGAACGTGCCGTTGACGATGTATTTCGAGCCGTCTGTGGTGAGTTTTGTGATCTTCCCATCACCGATAAGGTTTTCCACGTAGACGTTGTTTTCACGAACGTAACCGACACGTTGTCCATCAGGCGAGAACTTTGCGAACATCAAGGTCGATGGTTTTGCATCGGGACCGCCGAGTTTCTTCAACGTATTCGCTTTGAGATCGAGTACCCAGTAATCGCCGCGCGTGTTGCTACGCCAAACGCGCGCAGACTCTGTAAAGATCAGGATCTTCTGCTCGTCGGCAGTCATTGAAAACTCTTCGACGGTGAGTGGATCAGCGGCGCCTGCCGGGGTCAGTTTCTCTGCTGATACTTTGATCGTGCGATCGCCTGTGGCAACGTCGTAACGAACGATGTCGAGAAAGTTCTTTTTGGTTGGCGATGGTTCGAGGGCGAGATAGCCGCTGCCATCTTTCTGCCACTGAACCGGACCAAGCGATCGAGTGCGGTAAGTAAAAACCGAATCAACCGTTAGGAGTGATGGATCTGATTGCTGCGCGAAAACGGGGAGTATTAAGAGAAGGAAGATCGGGATGATTTGATATCGAATCTGTCTTTTCATTATTGAACCTCTACATCAATTGGTGACAGGATTGCAGGATTAACAAGAATTACAAGATAGAAATCTTGTAAATCCTGAAAATCTTGGAATCCTGTGAAGCTAATCGCCACGACCAACGAGCGCGGCGATTGCTTTGATCATGTCCGCCTGCTCGATCGGCTTCGCGATGTGCTGATGGTAACCTGAACTAAGCGCGCGCTCCTTATCTTTGCGCGAGGCGTAGCCGGTTAACGCAATCGCCGGCGTCTTCCCACCTCGCTCAGGCGGCAACGATCGCAACCTTCTCATCAACTCGTACCCGTCCTGATCCGGCATGCCGATATCGCTGATTAGCACATCCGGCAACTCACCTTCAAACACAGCGAGCGCCTCGGCCGCCGACTTGGTGGACGTCACACGCGCGCCGTTACGTTTGAGCATCGTTCCCAGCAGTTTGCGTGAATCGTCGTCGTCTTCAACCAACAACACATGCACGCCGTCCAGTCTGACGGTACCCGTTCGGGTACGGCGCCGCTCGACTTCCCTTCTGCGTTCTTCGGCACGTGCCGGATCTCTGCGTTCCTGCGCCAGAGGAAGATCGACTGTAAAAACGGCGCCTTTACCCAGTCCATCACTCTCCGCGCGAATCGTTCCGCCGTGCAACTCAACCAGATGGCGCGCGACCGCAAGTCCCAACCCGAGACCGCCCTGCTTTCTCGATATCGAACCTTCCGCCTGCCGGAAGCGATCGAACACATACGGAAGAAACTCCGGCGCGATTCCGTCACCAGTATCGCTGACTGTCAATCGTGCAGTCGACTCCACACAAGTGAGATCGATACTCACACTACCGTGACGCGGCGTGAACTTGATCGCGTTTGAGAGCAGGTTCCAGATCACCTGTCGCAAACGATTTGGATCGCCTTTCACCAGGCACTGCACGGGGGCAAAATGGGTTTGCAGTTTCATGCCTTTGACGTCTGCGGTTGGCCGCAACGCATCGAGGGCAGCGTCCACTATCGGCGCAAGATTAAGTGGATGCAGGTCGAGCCTCAGATTGCCGGTGATGATCCTTGACACATCGAGTAGATCGTCAATCAGCCGCGCCTGCGAACGCGCGTTACGCTCGATGGTTTCAATCGCGCGCGAAGCGTTTGAGCCTTCGACTTCACCATTGCGAATCATCGACGCCCAGCCGAGTATCGACGTCAAAGGCGTGCGCAGCTCGTGCGAGAGTGTGGCGAGAAATTCGTCTTTGAGTCGATCGGCTTCTTCAGCATGCCGGCGCGCGTCGCGCTCCCGGACTAGCGACGCCGCTCGCTCGTCTTCAGCGCTTTGTCGTGCTGTTACGTCGAGGACAAGTGAAAGAACCGAAACGAGTTTGCCGCGCTCGTCACGCAATACCGAGTTGTACCACTCACAGTAAAGAATCGAGCCTTCGCGCGTGTAATTGCGGTTGCGAGTCACGCCTTGAACTTCAACGCCTTCGCGCTGGCGGTTTGTCACAAGCGCCACGGCATCGACGTCGTCAGCAAAAACAAAGCGCCACTCGTTAACGTGTTTTCCGAGTACTTCTTCCGCGTTCCAACCGAAGAGGCTTTCGGCAGACGCAGACCAGCGCGACACGCGGAAGTCGCTGTCCCATTCAACAACTGCGAGCGGCGAACTCTCCACGTGAAATTCGAGTCGTCTGGTCGCCTCTTCAGCTTGCTTGCGCGCACTGATGTCGGCGATGACGGCGATCACACCGGCGACGTTGTTGTGCTCGTCCAGCAGAGGTGAATAGCGACTCTCGAACACACCCGTTTCCGACGGGCCGTAAAGATGACTCTCCGTAACCGAGTCCTGCCCTGCGAGGGACGCGGAAACGCACTTGTCGCTATCGCCTTCGCGCAAAAAAGGAAAGACATCGACCACGCTTTTGCCTAGCACTTCGTCGCGGCTGAAGCCCGAGATTTGCTCCATCGCACGATTCCATGCGATCAGCCGGCAATCGCGATCAAACGCGAAAATACCATCGACGCTGGCGTCGATCATTCGCTCGAGTAGTTGTGTGGAGTTGCGTTCCAAGTTTTGGGAGCCACGGATCGGTGTGAATCCGGGGTGTACTGTCAAAACGTGAGCAGCATCAATCCGGTCGTGTCGCGGACCAGTATGTTCGTTCCCAGTATTACGGGGCTGGCGAAGGTCGATGCCTTTGCCACTTCTTCATAACGGCGCTCCACCGTAAACGTTGGGGTGCCGCGTTTCGCGACGATCAGGTCTGCGCCATTAGTCAGAAAGACTACGTGTGCCGGCGTCAGCAACAACGAAGCGTGCTCGCCCTCTCTGCCTTCGGTGGTCCAACGCGCTGCGCCTGTTTTTGCATCGATGGCGAAGAACTGCCCCTTCCTCTTTGACGAATGGCCATAGATCAGACCGTCGCCAAAAACCGGTGAGCTCATATACATCGCGATGTCCGGATTTTTCCAGATTTCGGTTGCTTGCCACTTGCCGGCAGCTTGCGCCAGGGTGTAAGCGTGAGTTCCCTGTCGTGTTCCGGAGACGATCAGTTGAGCGCCGGTCCAGAGTGGCGTGGAAATGTTCTCGTGCCATTCGTCCGGAAACGGCACGGACCACAACTCTTTGCCTGTCTTTCCGTCGAGACCGAGGATGGAGCCTTCGGTCATCGCCACTATCTGCTGACTGCCGCCGACTTCGATCACCACGGGCGAGGCATAGCCTGGTCCAAGTCCGCGCCATTCCCATTCGGTTGCACCGGTAGCTGGATTGAGTGCGAGTACCTGGCCACCGTGAATGTCGCTGCCAATTTGGACCACGAGACGCCCATTAACGATCAGCGGTGATGCCGCTGTGCCACAAAACAATTTCGTCGTGTCGATCGATTTTGAGAAGTCTCTGATCCAGAGTTGTTTGCCGGTTGCCGTGTCCCACGCGCTAAGAACTCCGGTTACGCCGAGTGTGAACAGTCGATTACCGACGATGAGCGGAGTTGCGTTGGGCCCCTTCGCCATTTCTGTAGCGTATTGGTTCTTCTTAAATTCAGCCTGATATTTCTGCTGCCACAGCACTTTGCCGTCGGCGAGATTGATGCTCGCCACGATCTCTTCCGGATCGCGACGGCCGTGCACGAACACCTTCCCACCGGCGACTACCGGCGATGAGTATCCTTCACCAATGTCCACGCGCCAGCTTTGTTTCAGTTGTTCCGGCCACGTCGCAGGGGCATATTTGCTAACTACAGACCCATCTCGCGCCGGCCCGCGCCACTGTGTCCAATCCTGCGCCTCAGCACCGCTTGTTGCCACAAAAAGTAGGACGATTACGCCACTTACTAATCTTGTTTTATTCATGATACCTCTTCCAAGACAGGGGGAAGATCATGCCACAAAAAGGCACAAAACGCACAAAAAGAGCGGGTGCGGGTACCATGCCAGGAATCTGTTTTTGTGCCTTTTGTGCTTTTTGTGGCTTAAACGACGTCGGCGAAGCTCTTGCGGGTGCGGGCGAACCACCAGTAGCCGAAGATGAAGATGATGATGGCGAAGGCACTGAAGTAGGCAAGGCCGCGCCAGTCGGGCGGAGCCCCGTCGAGGAAGATGCGACGATAGCTGCGGATTAGCGAGGTGAAGGGGTTGATGTTAATGAAGGTGCGGAAACGCTCCGGGATGATTGATTCGGGATAGATTATGGGCGTCAGATACATCCACGCCATTAGCAACAACGTGATTCCCTGGGTGATGTCACGGAGAAATACTCCCAGCGAGGCAATGAGCCAGGCGGAACCTAGTGCAAACAACAGTTGCGGGATAAGCAGGATCGGCAACCAGAGCCCGGTTAGTTCCAGACGCTGCCGGATGATGATCGTTGCGAGCAGCAATCCGATCGTCGCAAATAGTTGAGTGCCCAGTGCCGCGAAGACCTGCGCCGCCGGCAATGCCTCGAGTGGAAAGACGACTCGTTTGACGAGATTTGAATGGACCACGATCGTATTGGCCGACTGCTGTATCGCCTCCTGAAACATCGTCCAGGGTAACAAGCCGCAAAAGAGATAGAGGGCATAGTCCCAGTGAGAATGGTTCGCCGCGAAGCGTGCGCCAAAGATGCCGGCAAAGATGAAGGTGAAGATCGCAATCATCACGATCGGTGTCAGCACTGCCCACGCGATGCCGAGTGCTGAGCCTTTGTAACGGGCCAATAACTCTCGTTTGGCAAACGAGAAGATCAGCTCCGCACGTGACGGGAGTTGCCACAGTGGTTGCCAAACGTTGCGATGTGTCGTGGATTGCATCACTGGACCATTCCCCTGCCGCACCAACTGTTCTTATTGTGCCATCCGATCTCGACGTCGCGCGCGCCGATGTCGCGCCACCACGTTTCGAATTCGTCGCGCGAGATGTAGAACGCAGTTGGCGCTACTAGGTGATCGAAAACGATCGTGTGCTGCTCGCGCCAGCCGAAGCTGGAAAGTGAATTCAAGTAGTCGTTGTAAAAAAGATGTTTCGCGAGCGATGAACCGCTTCTGTTTAGTGGTCCATAAACTAACTTCGTCGCCAGATACATACAGGCCGCAGGAAGTTTTGATAATTGCAACAGCACCCGTTGATCGATCCGCGACGTGACACGCTCGCGCACCGGATTCACGAAACGCGTGATCCACTCATTGTTCTCCGCTCCGTAGATCCAAGCTGAGATGTGACCACCAGGTTTTACTTTCGACGCCAGCGACACGAATCCGCCGCGCGGATCCGGCAGATGATGCAACACGCCAACAGAAAATGCATAGTCAAACTTTCGCTCAAGTGGCAGGTGATAGATATCAGCCTGAACGATGTGTGCATTGGGCAGTGATCGAGTAGCAGCAAACGCAGTCTCAACTGCGACGCTCAGATCGATACCAATGATATCGCGAGCACCCCAGCGAGCCGCGAGTTGCGTGTGCCGGCCCTTGCCGCAACCTCCTTCGAGCACGACCTTGTCACGAAAAAACTCCGGTGTAACTGGCGCGATCCAGCCGAGAAATTGTTCGGCGTACCGTTCGTCTTCCTGTGTGAAGTGTTGCCACTGCCAGCCGAAGTTCGCCGCCGTTTCGCGTTTGTCGCTCTCAACCTGATCGAGATTCGCGAAGCGCGGAATACCGGAAGTGATCGGGAATGAAGACGAGCATGATAAACATCGCAGATCGCCTTCCATGATCTCTTCAGCTTCAGTCTTGCCGATTGAGAGATCCAGAGATCCTTCACACGATGGACAGATGAGATACGCGAGTAGACTTTTCTTCAAGCACAGCCACTATAACAAGCCACAAAAAAGCACAAAAGGCACAAAAAGCACAAAATGAGTTCTGGGGTTTATTTTTGTGCTCTTTGTGCCTTTTGTGCTTTTTGTGGCACTAGTTACAGTCGCGGCTATTGCGAGTGGCGACCATTGCGAAGCGGTTTTGATATTCGGCGGATTGGAGAAAGTTGCAGACCAGAGAACGCGCCGCGTCCGGGTCGCGGAGGGGTTTGTTCTTTAACGAGTTAACCCACGCGTTATATCCCGCTTCATCCGGGCTACGTCGCAGGTACGTGAAATACTGGAAGAGCACGAGCGCCTGATTGTAATTGGCGTCCACGAGGCGCTGATCCGAAGCGAGACGCGCCAGAACCATCGCGCGACCATTCGCTGCGTCATCAAGTAGACTGATCAATAAACTTCGCTCGGAACTGAAATCGACACCGGAGGTTTGGGCCAACGTGACGAGGAGCGAATCGACAAACTCCGCCGGCTTTATTGTCGCTGGAAACTTGCGTTTGAACTCCGCTCGTTCCACAAACGCATGGGCGAGCGCCATGCGTACTGCTTCAAGCTCACCCTTCTGGTTCATTATCAGCGCTCGATCCGTCTCCAACTCGATAAATCGCGGCAGCCGGCCAAGTGCAGTGGAATACAACCCGTACAGAAACACACCCGTTGCCGGCAGTTCATTCTCAATCAGCAGATTGGTCGAGATTTCCACTCGGCGCGCGCGCAAACAATCGCTGCGAGAATTACAAGCGTTGAGCTGAGCCATGAGCCGCTCGACAGTCGTTTGATCGGGCTCGTGACCGATCAAATCCGCGTACTGCTGACTGATAAAGAAACGCGAATCATCCACCGGATTTGCAACGGGCAATGACACACCCGGATCGATTGTGATCGCACCCGGCACAAAGGCCGTCTCGCCGGAGTTTGACTGGAGACGCAAAGAGTAATCGCCAAAGGGCGCATTCGGCGCCACCGTCAGTTCAATGCTCACGATTGGATATGGCGCCGCGATCTGTTCGCGAGTGAGCGTCGCCGGATCGACGGTGAAGTAATGTGAGTTGACACTGATACTGGTGCCCGGCACCTGATCGACTCCCTCACCGCCGAAGTAGATCTTCACACGTTTGCCAGGCGTGAGTGGGAGTGCAACAGTCGAGAGCTCAGCGTTGAGTCCGATTACTTTTGGACTGAGCGCGGACGCTTGTTGCGGTACGAGGCTGGAGTTCAGCGGTGTAGCTGCGTCAGCCTTAACCAGGACCTGATTCGAAAGCTCGAAACTACGAAGCTTTTGTGTGGCGCCATCCGCCGGCGCTGAAACAATCACGCGATACTGCCCCGGCATAAGACCTTCCAGACGATAAGTACCATCCTCGGCAGTTACATCACTCGCAATCACGCGCCCGTTAACAACATTCTCGGCCCAGATGTTCACGCCGTTGAGCGCATTCAACGCACCGGGCGTACGGTTATCAATGAGTCGACCTTCAATCCGTCCGGATTTTGTTCTCGAACCGTAAAGACTGAGGACCTTCTGGCGATCGTCTTCACTCAACGTGCGCTCGGTCAAAGCCGGCAAGCCGAAGGTTCCATTGAAAGCCTGACGCGCCTGCATCGTCGACGACAAAAGCGCGGAGTGGTCCAAGCCAAGCAGATGACCAATCTCGTGAGTGAAGGTGGCTTCGAGATCGTAGGTGCCGGGTGTGCCGTCAGTTGAAAACTGTAGCTCAGTTCCGTCTTCGGCTTTTGGTCGTGGATTGATGCTGATGTCTGCTTCGGCGATGTGGCCGGTTTCCGGATTAAAGAAGACGCGTGTTCGTCCGGTAGTCGCCGCGGAGTTGAAGGCCTCGTTTTCGGCTGTGGTGGCGATCGTCAGGAGGCTGATACCGTCGCCGGCATCGGCGGGACTGACTGAAGTCGCCTGCGACCAGGTGAGGACAAAGTTGATGTTCGACAAACTGGCCCAACGGGTGAATGCTCGGCGTGCTGCGCCGACAACGTCGCTATCGGGTTTGATGTTCGCGCCGGGCGACATTAACGACGTCGAGAGTGCGACTTCGATAGTCTTCCTGGGCCATTTGATCTTGCGAACAGTTTGGGCTGTGGGTTCAAACTCGAACGAGTCGCGGATCTCCAGTCGCTCTCTCGAACCGAGAGACAAAAGCATTGCTGCACTCGCAATGATTGCGACCAGATACTGCATGTTAGAACTTCCCTGGGCGAGGTCGAGCTACGTCGAAAACTAAGGTAAAGCGTGGACGCTGGAAGGGGAAGCGGCCAGCCGACGCATGGTACCACGGATTAGCCGGAAAAACGCACTAAAATACCTCGGAACGTACTGTAGGGACGGCCCTCCGTGGCCGCCCGTGGTTTGGAAGAGATCTTC
>DATEIS010000417.1:0-7976 GCA_035278765.1 Pyrinomonadaceae bacterium
ATGCGTTGCGCAGGATCGGCGCATAGGGACGTTGTACAAACGATGTCGGCAGGACCATGTCGTAAGATTCAAACAGTTGGGCCAACTTTGCGGTGCGGGTAAAAGTTCTCTCACGTATGACAGGTTGCGTGCTCCAGACCACCAGCGTCAGACCAGTGAAATCGTGCAGCAGTTGGTGAGCATTGAGCACCGCATCGCCGGTTCCGAGTGCTTCAGGTTGCGTGATGAAGAGCACGTCTTCTTCCCGAAGTGTTTCGCGAATGGCGGCTTCCGTGTCGGGTGAAACAATAACTACAGGCGGCCGAGTTTTACCCAAACCGGCGCGAATATTCCGCAAGACATGAACAATGGCAGGCGTGTCGCCAACGAGTGCAATCGGTTTCGGCGTCTTCAGACCAGTCTCAGACGCACGGGTACCTTTTCCAGCGGCAACGATTACGGGCCAGATATCGTAGGGATCAACCACGATCTGCGATGCGTCGATCAAGCTGCGCAGGTTCGTTCTGTGTGTGGCCGCGTCTGGTCCAAGAGAATTGATATGAGCGATGGAGTCGCGCCACACTTCGTTGAATTCAACTTGAGCTAACCCGGGACCGGGCGTCGACACCATCACCGAGCCCTCGCGCACGCCTTCGCGATCGCGAGGTGCGTAATATTGCTCCTGCACTCTTTGAATAAGACTCTGCGCGTGATCTCGTGTGGTTAATGTGAGGACGTTACCGCCAAAACCGCCGCCCATTAAACGAGAACCCAACACGTGAGGGTCAGTACGAATGAGCCTCACCAATTCTTCGACTTCCGGAATACTGACTTCATAAAGGTCACGTAAACTGGCGTGCGAGGCGTTGAGGAGTTTCCCAATCGACTGCATCGCTGCGGACGTATCAAAAGAATTGACTTCGTTGTGTAATGAATCCAGCGTTTGGGTGGCAAGTGCAACGCGTTTAACTTCGCTCAAGTGATGCAGCGCACGGACTCGAAGCTTGAGCGGCCAGCGCGACTTCTCATCGAGCAGGGCGGGGAAGGACCTCTGTAATTCAGCGAAAGCCGCCGGGTATGTCGTGCTGATTGTGTCGATCGAAATCGTTTCGGGCAGCGATGTTAACTGAGCCTCTGCTTTATCAAACGCGACGAGCGAACCCGCGTTTAGCAGGTCTAGCGCTTCTCGCCATTCGTCATACCGGTCTGGCGCTGTTGATTTCCAACTATCGATTACGGCTGGAATGAGAAGTCGTGAAACTGCCGCGCGCTCGTTGTACTCAATCATGACTTCGCGCCCTTTATCTGCCGGCTTTGAGAAGAATGTGAGCCACGCAAAGGGGTCATCCGGAAGGGCGACGTTCCTGGTTTGCCCAGTCGCGTAGTTAATCAATACTGCGCTGGCCGGCTGGGCCATACAGATAGTTATATGGTCCATTGATCCGCCACGTGTACCAATGAACCATTCGGCCAGGGCAGAGTCTTTGGCCAGTTCTTCTGGAGTCCAGGAAACCGCGTTAACGTTCCTGATCGCTGCTCCACTGAGAACCACCAGGGCTGATGAGGATGAAGCGCCACCTCCTGCAGGTATGTTCGAGTCGAGCGCAAAGTCGAATCCATTCCGTATTTGTCCGCCAAACTTCCCACGAGCGAATGCAACTGCGCCTTCGACATAGGTGCGCCAATGAGCTTTGAGCGCGCCCTTCGCCGATAAAAAGGCAAGCCATTGAGCTTCAGCGTCAGTTCCAAGCTCAGGAACGCTTGTATCAAGAGAAAATGAAGAAGCTTCGTATCGCGCCGCCGAGGAGATGCACCGAACTACGGGCTCCGGCGAGCTTCTGTACAGCATCAGTGCGTCGCGCTCACGGCTTCCGAAGGTTAGTGATGCCGTGGGCAGATACGAGACGTAGTCAATGTGTTCGCCGAGAATGCCGATTCGAGCAGGAGCACGCAGTAGTGAAACGGGCCCGTCTCCAAACTGGTCAAAAAATAAATTGGCGAGCTTCGTCAATCGCGCAACTTTTTCCTCGAGTTCGGAGTTTCCGAGAGTGACGACACTAGACAGAGCAGATTTGATATCAGACAAATTCATTCGTTTGAAAGTGCGTCACTTCGTCTGCTGAACTCAAAAAAATACTTTGCCAGGTTAGGATGCGAGTGCTATAAAACCCGCATACCCTAAAGTTGATTGACTGATGACCTGCCGGCGCACTGATGATAACGAAAGGTTTGTTCGGGTTGCTTACAAACAATACCCTAATCGGTTTAGTTTGCAAAACGTAAATTTCTAAAGCGCGATTCCGAACCGCTACACCACACACAGATGGAGACGAAGTATGCCTCTACGAAGAAGAGAATGGCTGAAGACGATTGCGACCGCAGGGTTCGGCGCTGTTGGATCGCAATTGTTCGACAGCGTTCACGCTCAGACAACGAAGCAGGAGCAGCCACTAGCGCTGAAAAATTACGAGCCAAAGAGCATGCTTCACGTGCCGGAGACGAAGGTGCCGCGTTCGCGGTTTCCTAATATCGACTTTCATACTCACTTGTCATGGATAGACCGCAAGGGCCAACGCGATGTTGTTAATCACCTCGCCACACCTGCCGAAATTCTAAAGGTGATGGACGCAAAGAACGTCCGTGTAATGGTTAATCTCACTGGCGGCTACGGCTCTTTGCTTGAAGAAACTGTCCGTCACTGGCAGCAAGCGTATCCCGATCGATTTATCGTCTTCACGGAGCCGTGGTATGCGAAGATCACTATGGCAAATTATTCCAGGTTCCAGGCGGAACAATTGGAGGCAGCAAAGAAAACGGGCGCGCGCGGCTTAAAGATTCTTAAGACTCTGGGTCTTTTTTTACGCGAAAACGTGAAGACTGGTCCGCTCGTCAAAGTGGACGACAAGAGATTCGACGAAATGTGGGAAGCGGCCGGAGCACTCAATATGCCGGTAGCCATACATGTGTCGGATCCGGAGGCCTTTTTTCTGCCAACCGATCGTTTTAATGAGCGCTATGAAGAACTTAGCGCACATCCCGATTGGTCGTTTCATGGCAAAGACTATCCCAGTAATGCCGAGTTGCAGGAAGCTCGCAACCGTGTGATGCAGCGACATCCACGCACGAAGTTCGTCGCACTTCACACTGCCAATTCAGAGAATCTGCCGTACGTTTCGGAGTGTCTCGATCGTTATCCCAACATGTATGTGGATATCGCCGCACGCATCGGCGAACTCGGTCGACAGCCGCGTATGTCGCGTAAATTCTTTGATAAATACCAGGATCGAATCTTGTTTGCGACAGATGCGACACCCCACGGCGTCGAGACACCGCAGCAAATCTTCGGTAATGAACTGTATGAAATCTATTACCGTTTTCTCGAGACCGAAGATGAGTATTTCGACTACGCGCCGGCAGCTATTCCGCCCCAGGGTCGTTGGCGGATTTACGGCATCGGATTACCTGAGCAGATTTTGAAAAAGATTTATTACGAGAACGCGGCTCGCCTGTTGGGTTTGTAAGCTATGCACCTTTTCGTCAAGAGTTCGGATCGCTGCTTGGAAGAGGTCAGTACCGTAACGCGGTAGCGTCGGGTGAATGCGATATTCCTTGATTATTGAGGCACAACGTCGACCCGACGCTACCGCGTTACGGTACTGACCGTGTCCCCCAGTGACTTTTGAGGCAAAGCTGTACTGACCTCTTCCAACGATGATTTTGAAAGCTATGCCGGAGAATTCACGCAGAACTTTTTTGAAGAACAGCATGATGGCGCTGATCGCTGTTCCCGTTTCGCGTCATGTGAATTGGACCACGGCGGATGTCGTAAACGTAACGCTTGAAGGTCGCGCTGACGATCTTGGAGATGAGGTTGTAAGTTTTGGGTTGCCGTTGCCGGATGGGTTTCTGAAAGATCCACGCAAGATAAGAATAGTCGATGAGCGTGGAACGGAGTTACCCAGTGCTGTTCGTTCTCTCGAACAGTGGCGAACAGGCGGACGCGACGGTTCGATCAGGTCATTGCTAATTCAGTTCAAAGCCGACTTTTCCAGGCAGAAAACTCAGCGAATTACTGTTAACTTCAACCGGAGCCAAAGCCATGTTGAATCAAACTTTGTGCCCGTTTCGAAAACTTTGATTGACGATGACGGATTGAGAGGTCCTCGCGTCGTAGCCGTTTTGCCGGCGGATTGGTTGTGTGCGTCCGGCATTGTTGGCCCGCAGGTTCCTGCTGCCCGGACCGGTGCTTACTCCAGTTACGACAGGTTTGTCGAGAAGAACTTTCCCGGCTCACTCCGCTACCTCGATAGCACTGTCTATCACGAATGGCTGTTTGATCGAACGACCTGCTATTACAAGATGTACGTCCGCACGGGCGAGAGCAAGTATCTTGACGCTGCCTATCACGCGGCGAATTTCGTTCGGCAACACACACAGCTCGATGGTCCAGACGCAGGTATCTTCACCCTCAAAGGCTCCGACTTGAAGTACGTCTATCCGAGAGCCATGCACATTCACTACCTGTTAACGGGAGACGAGCGTGCGCTTGAGTGCGGCAAGCTGATGGCTGAGTATTGCTTCAAACATCAAAAGCCGATTTATCGCCCTGACTTGATCAAGCCCGTTCCACTCGGTGTCGATCCTGAGCGCGATAGAAATTTCTGGACTCTGCGCCATCAGGGTTATGGTTTATTGGGAATACTGCACGGCTGGGAAATGACGGGAGATAAAAAATATTGGACCAAAGCTCTCGAGTGTGTCGATGCCTACTACAAACATCAGCAACAACCTCCCGACGGACGTCCTCCAGACGGCTCGTTGCGTCAAAACTGGGAACTCTACGATCCGAACGAAGCGAAGTTTCCCGGTGCGACTTCGGCGTGGATGATGGCATTGTTGCTCGATCCGCTTTTCCACTATTGGACGCTTACGGGCGATAGTCGCGTCGGCGAGATGGTTGTGAAATGGTGTGACTTTCTCGATCGTCAAGGCATCGTTCCGGACGGTTCGAAAGCCTATTACGTCATCAATTGTTTTGCTGCTTATGACCCAAAAGCATCGCCAGGCGAGCTTGGACCAGACATGGAGATGCACAACACTGAAATGGCTTATACCTTTGCTTTGGGTCTGTTCTTTACTAAAGACCGCAGGCGTAAAGAGATCTATGAGAAACGCTGCAAACGTTTCCTCGAGCTAGCTGTGCAACTGGACATGAATCGACCGGCTCGTGCTTTTAACTGGGCCTTTCAGTTCACGAGTCAGCTCGTCTATTTCGCACACCACCAGGGCGAAGGACTACGGCGGATAAAGGTTTAGTTAAAACTATGATTGCTCAACGCACGCGAAACATTCGTGTATTAATCGCCGCGCTCTTCGTTCTCGGTCTGAACGCAGCGGGCACACATGCGCAAACACTTTACCGAGTCGCGATTCAGCAGAATGTAAGTGTGAAGATGCGAGATGGAGTGTCGCTGTTTGCGGATATCTTTCGTCCAGTAAGTGATGAAAAATTTCCGGTTCTCCTGCAACGTACGCCTTATAACCGGACTGGCAGCACAGGAATGGCGAACGAACTAGCGTCGCATGGATACATCGTTGTGCTACAGGACACGCGCGGTCGGTTCGCTTCGGGAGGAGAGTTTTATCCGTTTCGCAACGAGAGTGCTGATGGGTTCGACACTGTTGAGTGGGCCGCAAAACTAAACGGGTCGAACGGCAAAGTCGGCATGTTTGGCGGCTCTTATGTTGGCGCGACGCAGATGCTGGCGGCAATGGCAGTGCCGCCGCACCTCGTCTCGATATTTCCGTACGTGACGGCGTCCGAGTATTACGACGGTTGGACTTATCAAAGTGGTGCGTTGATGCAATGGTTCAGTAGTTCTTGGACTTCAGGTCTCGCGATTGACACCTTGCGTCGTCAGGCAGACGCAGTGCAGGCGCCAAAGGAATGGGTTAACAAGCTGCCGATACAGGACTACACAATTCTGAAAGCACCGCAGATTTCCCCTCTCGCGCCATACTTTCGCGATTGGCTGACACATGAACGTGACGACAGTTACTGGGCGAAGTGGCGCGTGTCGGATCACTATTCGCGCATGACAGTGATGGGCTTGCACGCGGGTGGCTGGCACGATCTGTTTCTTAAAGGTTCGATCAAGAACTACACCGGCTTGCATGCTAAAGCGGCTACAGCAGAAGCGCGAGCCGGTCAACGTTTGATTGTTGGTCCATGGGCTCACGCCGCGACGTCCGCTGAAGGAAAGATTGGCGATGTGGTGTTTGGTAAAGCCGCCGTGTTAGACAACACCGCCGCGACGTTGAAGTGGTTTGACTATTCTCTGAAGGGAATAAAAAACGAATATTCAAGTGGCGCACCCGTTCGTCTCTTTATCATGGGTAGTAACGTTTGGCGCGATGAGCAAGAGTTTCCCCTCGCACGTACTCGTTACACGAAGTACTACCTGCACTCAACTAAGGGCGCAAACAGTATCGCGGGCGACGGTTCGTTGAGCTTGGAGCCACCGGCCGATTCGGAAAAGAAGGATGAATTCGATTATGACCCGCAAAATCCTGTGCCCACGATTGGGGGACGTTTATGTTGCGGGACGGAAATTCCGCCTGGTCCGGCAGATCAAAGACCTAATGAAAAACGCTCAGATGTCCTCGTGTTTTCAACGCCGCCATTGACTGAAGACACTGAAGTTACGGGGTTCGTTTCATTCGAGCTGTATGCATCGACGTCCGCAGTGGACACGGATTTCACCGCGTTGCTTGTCGACGTTGATGCGAATGGTTATGCACGGTTTTTAACCGACGGGATTGTGCGAGCGCGGTATCGAGAGAGTACGAAGCAGGCGTCAGCGATCACCCCGGGCAAGATCTACAAGTACACGATTGATATGTGGGCGACGGCGAATGTGTTCAAGGCCGGGCACCGGATAAGGTTGTACGTTTCGAGTAGTAACTTTCCGCGGTTCGATCGGAATATGAACACCGGCGAAGATATATTGGGAGCGACGCGATCGTTGAAGGCACATCAAGTCATTTATCACGATCGTGACCACAGCTCAGCATTAATCTTGCCCGTGATCAAATAGTCACGGAACGTACTGTAGGGGCGGCCCTCCGTGGCCGCCCGTGGCTTTGATAACAGTGTTCAAGGTGCGAGAGTGGCCCGGTGTGGACGCTTCGTATCCAAACCACGGGCGGCCACGGAGGGCCGCCCCTACAGTACGTTCGATAGAAACAAAATTCCCTGCGGATCTGAATTTGGTCTTGCAATGGATCGAGAGTGGATGTTATAAGCGCGCCAGATTTTTTAAACGTCGCGGACTAGTTCGAGTCCAACACAGCGAACAACCCAGGCAGTCAACAAAACAAAAGAGCGGTAAACAGTAGTAGGTTAGTCTTAGCTTCGAACTAACCCGCTCAGATGGCCAGGTTGGACGCGGTAGTCAAAGGTTCGTTTGAGACGTGAACAAACCTCCCAAATTTTGGTTCATCTTTACTGAAGCGATAGCGGCGCTCAGTTTCTTTAAGGAGTCAGATATGAAAATCCTACGCACAGTCATGACGATTGTTCTAGTGACCGGAGTCCTCTTGTGTTGCATGAGCACTGCGCTCGCACAGGGCACCAACCTCGGAACCATTCGCGGTTCCGTTACGGACGCGAATGGCGCCGTCATTCCGAACGCGTCAGTCAAGATCACAGATAAAGCCACCGGCCTCTCCAGAGACCTGACCACTAATGGCGAAGGAAACTATGAAGCCGCTGCGTTAAAGTCGGGCACTTATGAAGTGATGGTAGTTGCCACCGGCTTCAAGAAAACAATTGTAGAGACGGTGCTCAACGGTTCTGAGATTGTTCGCGCAGACATTAAGGCCGAAGTCGGCACCCAGAATGAGACGGTCACCGTTACTGGTAATGATGCGGGGCTGATTCAGCGCGATCAACCAGTTATCTCCAGCACGCTGAACAATCAACAGCTTCAGGAAGT
>DATEIS010000418.1:0-15130 GCA_035278765.1 Pyrinomonadaceae bacterium
GCCTGCTGTACTCATGAAAGCTCTTAGTCCTCTCCGCGATACGGAATCGGACTGAACTCCTTTTCTCCCTGCTGTAACCGGCAGAGCGGTTCATCAGGATCGTGATAGAACATGCAGATCCAGTTTTCGCGTGCCGCCTGCGGCAGGATTCTTTTCTTCGCTTCGAGAGTCTCGACGGGATAGAGGTCGTAACCCATGATCCACGGCAGACGAACGTGCGCGCGCGTCGGAATCAGATCTGCAAAACCAAACATCGTGTTCCCGTTTCGCTCAAGTCGCCAGCATTGCATTGATCGGTTGTGACCGGCGATCGTCTCCATTTTCAAACCCGGCGCCACTTCGTAATCGGCGTCTCTTGCTTCAAGCTGACCTGATTCAACCAGTGGTCTCCAATTCTCCGGTAAATAACTCGCGCGATCGCGTTCAGTCGGATGATCTGCGTGGCCCAACTCAGCGCCGGAGACGAAGTAACGAGCATTCGGGAAAGTCGCTACCGGAATACCTTCAGTGTTCAGACTGGTATTGCCACCGGCATGATCAAAGTGCAGATGAGTGTTGACCACTATAGTGATCTCATCAGCAGAAACGCCGGCGCGCGTCTTCAGTGTCTCAGTAAGTGGCCGGACGCGGTCGATGCCATACATCGACTCTTGTTTTGCGGACCACTTATCGCCAATTCCAGTTTCAATCAGGATCTTTTCGGAGCCTGTATCGATGAAGACGCAATTCATGTTCATGCGAATGCGGTTTTCATCGTCGGGCGGACATTCCCGCGCCCAGAGCTTACGCGGGACCACTCCGAACATTGCTCCACCGTCAAGACGGAATTCGGTGTCCTGAATGATCTCGACCCGATAATCGCCTAATTGCATTTCAATCGCACGAATAGGTCTTATAGGACGAATCGGACCTATAAGACCTATCCGGTTTACTGCTGCTTCGGTTTGGGCGCCGGCTTTGCTGGCTTCGCGGGTGACGGAGCTGGCGCAGCTTCCTGTTCCGGCTGCGGCGGCGCAAATCCCGGCGGCAATTGCTGCATCGGCTGCTGCTCAGGGGCTTTCACCTGATAGGTGTCAGCAACCTTCACGTGCGAGCGAGCCACAATTTCGTCGAGCACCTTCGTCGCTTTTTCCTTTTCAACATCGGCTCGGGCACGATCGCGCGGACTCTGCGGAGGTCCAAAGGGATTGGCCGCGGGATCGCTAATCAAAATGTGACGCGCGTGAACCATCTCTTCGGTCTTGCCGTCTTTTGTTTCTGTCTTTCGCTCTTCGAGCTTGATGATGTGGAAACCAAACTTGCTCTGGACCACATTGCTGATCTCGCCCGGCTTCAGTGCATAAGCGGCCTGCTCAAACTCGGGAACCATATCGCCCTTACCAAACCAACCAAGATCACCGCCCTTATCCTTGCTGCCGTCACTCGAGAACTCCTGTGCGAGTTTCCCAAAGTCCTCGCCGGCCCGCGCACGCTTTAGAACTTCTTCTGCCTTGGCGCGATTTTTCGTGTCGGTGTCGAGTTCGGGATGCTGCGCGAGGTACGCGTTGATTTCCTCGTCCGTCGCTTTCATCTTGGCTTGCAGCTTATCGACCGCATATTTCTGCGCAACTGCACGGGCGTGCTGCAACATCATCTGCAATCGGACTTCGGGTCTCTTGTCCATGCCCTGATCGACTGCCTTCTTCTCAGCGAGATAAATCCGGCCCAGTCGCTGCTTCAGCATGTTCATCTGCTCCTGGGGAATTTCCTGTGCGGCAAATGACGGATCCTTAGCTTTCGCGTCAGCGATGATCTGATCAAACTTATGCTGATTAACTGGTTGTTTGAAATAAGCGTCGACTTCGGCGTCGGTGATGTCGCCGGCAGCCTGCTCGCCTTGCTTTTCAAAATAATACTGAGCGATGACGCTGGCTTTTTGAAACTCGAGCTGGCGCTTCATGTCAGGTGCATTGGCGACGCCGGCCGCTTCTGCCTCTTCCGCCACGGCCAGCAAGCGCCGAACTTCCTGCGCAAAATCCTTGCGCGCCTTTTCGTCGGTAGCCAAACGAGCACGCATCTGCGGCGGCTGATCTTCAGCAATCAACGCCATGTCTTCTGCCGTTAATTCGACCGGGCCGGCTTTACGCGCTTTGACCTGCCAGAAAATCAGACCCAGTGCAAAAATTACGGCGACTGCGCCGGCGATAAGAGCTTTTCTTGTAGAATTCAAAATACTTTCCTTTCCTACGATTGATGCTGCACGAGCTCAAGCAGCACTCCATTAGCGGATGAGGGATGAACAAAAGCCACCAAACACCCACCCGCGCCCACGCGCGGAGTTTCGTCGATGAGGCGTGCCCCTTTGTTTTTTAGTCCAGCAAGCGAGGCGCGTATGTCGGCGACCTCAATTGCAATATGGTGCATTCCCGGTCCGCGTTTAGCGAGAAACTTTCCGACGGCCGTTTCAGCACTCAGCGGTTCGAGTAACTCAACATGAGTATCACCAACCGCCAGCATGCATACCTTTACGCCTTGCTCGGTAACTTCCTCAGTGGAGTCGACTTCGAGGCCGAGGGCATCCCGCCAGACCGCCAAACCTTCTTCGATGCTCCTCGTGGCAATTCCGATGTGATCGATTTTCATTGTGCTTTGTGCTTAGTATTTGGTACTTGGTAGTCCCCGCAAGGACAAAGCACAAAGTACGAAGACCTAAGCGCTCTTGCCAGCAGCCTGAATAATCTCCTCAACCGCAGAATAAGGGTCTCGCTGCCTGGTTGCAACTTCGTCGGCCAGCCGGTCAAGCATAGCAACCGACGCGTCTGTTGCCAAAACGCGGGAGAGGAGATTTTCGCGCAATAACTCGACAATCCGCCAGCGCGCGATAGCTCGACGGCGGTCGCTACTTACACGCGCCCCGAGCTGTGTACGGCAGAAATTCTCGATCGCCTGGGCGAGCTCGGTTACGCCGTGATTCTCAGTGGCGACGGTCTTGACGATGGGCGGGTCCCAGCCGTCGTCCCGCGTCGCCAGCGACAAAAGCGATTCGAGCTCCTTTTCCGTCGCATAAACACCTTCTTTATCAGCCTTGTTGATAACAAAGATGTCGCCGATCTCCATTATTCCGGCCTTGATCGCCTGAATATCGTCGCCCATGCCCGGCACTAAAACCACCACCGAGACATCAGCCGCTTTGACGACCTCGACCTCATCCTGTCCCACGCCAACAGTCTCAACAATAATCTTGGCGTAACCAGCCGCATCCAGAATCGCGACTGCGTCGACTGTGGCTCGTGCCAATCCCCCGAGATTGCCGCGTGTGGCCATCGAGCGAATGAAGACGCCCTCGTCCAGGCCGAGAGTCTGCATGCGGATGCGATCGCCGAGGATTGCGCCGCCGGAAAACGGGCTCGAGGGATCAACGGCGACGATGCCGACTCTTTCGCCTTGCTGGCGGTAAAACATCGCGAGCTTATCGACGAGTGATGACTTGCCGGCGCCTGGAGCGCCGGTGATTCCAATAACCAACGCCCCACGCGAGCGCTGATAGATCTCCTTCATCAGCGCCGCGGCATCATTTGAGCCATCTTCGATCTTCGAGATGGCACGCGCCACCGCCGCGGCTTCGCCATTGCTGACACGCTCACTAAGTGTATTAGCCACCATTTGTGCTTTTTGTGCCTTTTGTGGCTAGATCTGCCGCAGCACTTCACGAGCGATGATGATGCGCTGAATCTCCGACGTTCCTTCTCCAATCGTGCACAGCTTCGAGTCGCGCCAGTATTTCTCGGGTGGATAGTCTTTCGTGTACCCGTAACCGCCGTGCACCTGGATCGCTTCTTCGCAGACCTGAACGCTCACTTCCGAAGCGAACAGCTTGGCCATCGACGACTCCTTCGTCGTCTTCTTTCCGTTATCCTTCATCCATGCGGCGCGATACATCAACAGTCTCGCGGCATCGATCTGCGTTGCCATGTCTGCAAGTTTGAACTGGATTGCCTGAAACTCCGCGATCGGTTTTCCGAACTGCTGTCGCTCTTTTGCATAGCGCACGGCTGACTCGTAAGCGCCTTGTGCGATACCAACCGCGAGGGCAGCGATCGAGATACGACCACCGTCGAGTATCTCCATCGAGTTCACAAATCCGTTTCCTTCTTCGCCGAGCAGTTGCCCATCGGGCACAAAACAATCTTCAAAAACCACGCTCGCAGTTTCCGAAGCACGCAATCCGAGTTTGTTCTCTTTCTTTGAAGGTGAAAAGCCTTTCATTCCCTTTTCGAAAATGAAAGCTGAGATGCCTTTGCTTCGCTGAGACTTGTCAGTGACTGCCATGGCCACACAGACGTCAGCGTGAATCGCGTGAGTGATGAAGTTCTTTGAGCCGTTGACGATCCAGCCGCCGTCAGTTCGCACTGCAGTAGTTTTCGTGCCCGATGCATCTGATCCGGCGCTCGGCTCTGTCAACCCCCACGCTCCCAATTGTTTGCCGCTCGCTAACGGTTCGAGATACTTCTTGAGCTGTTCTTCAGTGCCGTACTTGTAAATGTGATTTGAACAAAGTGAGTTGTGCGCGGCCACCGAGATGCCGACTGAGCCATCGACGCGCGACAACTCTTCGATGATCGTGGCGTACTCGACGTAACCCATTCCCGCGCCGCCATACTCTTCAGGAAAGAGCACACCCATCAAACCGAGGTCTGCGAGGTGTGGTTTTAGCTCGATCGGAAAATGCTGGGATTCATCCCACTCCAGAACGTGAGGCGCGATCTCCGATTCCGCAAACTCGCGCACGCTCATCTTGATCTGTTGCTGCTCTTCGGTTAAATCAAAATGCATAGTGCTAGTTTTTTAGCAGAGTTTTGCGCCAATTCCAAAGGAGGTTACGCTTTTCTCTTTTTTGTGAATCGGGCGACTTCTGCGGGAGATAGGAACCGCCAGTGACCGGGCTTGAGTTTTTCGTCTGTGAGAAAACCGATGCGCACGCGTCGCAGCTTCAACACCGAATGTCCAACTAACTCAAACATGCGTCGCACCTGCTGGTTGCGTCCCTGATGGAGCAACACTTCATACCACGCGTTTGTCTGTGTCTCGTGAAGCTTTTCGATTTTTGCCGGCGCCGTCCGCGTGCCGTCTTCGAGCGTCACGCCACGTCGTAGTCGCTGAAGGCCAGTCTCCGTCGGTACGCCTTTCACTTTCACTTCGTAAACCTTCTCAACTCGATTGCGAGCCGCCGTCACATAGTTCGTGAAGTCGCCATCGTTCGTGAGTAAGAGAAGACCTTCAGTGTTGAAGTCGAGCCGGCCGACTGGATAAAGCTTGCCAAGTGAAGGCGGTAGAAACTCCGTCACGAGCGGGCGTCCCTCCGGATCGGAAACGCTCGAGAGATAACCCTTCGGTTTGTTTAGGAGCACGTAAATTTTTTCGCGAGACTTGAGCTGAGGATTGATGAGCTTGCCGTTTACCTTGATGTAATCCTTTTCCGGATCAGCCTTCGTGCCAAGCTCTTTAATAACTTCGCCGTTGACCGTCACGCGGCCCGCAGCAATCAGCTCCTCTGCGTGCCTGCGTGAGGCGACACCAGCCGCGGAGATCAATTTTTGCAGTCGTTGTTCCATATTCAATTGCCGATTTCCAATTGCCAATTGCTAATTTTAATCGGCAATCGGCAATTGGAAATCGGCAATACTACGACCCGCCACTCAGATCGTGGAAGTCTTCTACACTCGGCAACTCAGACAAATCTTTCAATCCGAACTGTAACAAAAACTCTTTCGAAGTTCCGTACATCATCGGACGCCCGACAGTCTCTTTGCGTCCCTTCGCCACGATCAGCTTCTTGTCCAACAGCGTCTTGATTGCCGAAGGCGACTGCACGCCACGTATTTCCAAAATCTCGGGAACAGTTACCGGCTGGCGATACGCAATCACCGCAAGTGTTTCGAGTGACGCGATACTCAATTTCGCACTGGGACGTGTCTTCAAAAACTTACGCACGTGCTCGTGATATTCGGGCCGTGTCGCAAACTGCCAACCACCTGCAACTTCACGTAACTGCAATCCGCTGTTGCGACCGTTGAATTCTTCCGCGAGTGCTGCGATTACTTCGCTGACCACCGCCTTATCTTCCTTGAGAACGTCGGCGATAGTCTTCACACTCAACGGCTCATCAGAAACAAAGATCAGCGCCTCGATCACGCCGGCGCGTTCTGTCTCGCTCTGTGGCGACGACAAGTCCGCGTCGTCCGCGCCGTCTTCTTCAGCAGTGCTCGACAACTGCTCCGCTTCGGCAACCATCGCCGCAAGCTCACGACTTGCCTCTTCGTTCAGAGCAGCTTCGTCGAGCGGCTCCTGATTTACATTCTCCTCGTTATTTTCCATTCGAATCAGCCTGTTACGCGCGCGACGATGTCGCCAAAAGTTTCGCGCTGAAATAGTTTGACCTCAGTTGTTCGCACTAACTCCAGCACCGATAGAAACGCCAGCACGAGCTCACGACGCGATCTGGCCCGCTCAAAGAAGACACGCAAGTTGAGCTCACCCGACGACAGAACCATGTTGCGCAAACGCTCGAGCATCTCAGCCATCGAGATCTCTTCGCGCTCGATCTCGAGTAACTTCTCTTCCTTGTGTCGCGCGAGTATGTCCTGAAACACTTTCAGCAGATCAAACAAACCGACTGCTACTTCGGGATTGTTCTTATCCGTTTCCAGTTCGGCACGTCTGAAAACTGCCTGCTCAACCGTCGCACGCGACCAGAGCATCTCGGCCGCGGCTTTGTACTTCTGATACTCCAGCAACTGATTGACTAAATCGGAGCGCGGATCTTCATCCTCTTCCGGCGCGGCCAGAGGATCGCGCGGCAGCAGCATCTTCGTCTTCAACTCAATCAGCGTTGCTGCCATTACCAGGAAGTCGCCCGCAACAGCGATGTCCAGCTCCTGCATGATGCGCAGGTAACGCAGGTACTCGTCAGTGATGCGAGCAACAGGAATGTCGTAAATACTAACGTGTTCCTGACGAATCAGATGCAACAGCAGATCTAACGGACCTTCAAACTCGCCCAGCAGGATCTTCAGATCGTCGCTGTCGTCATCAGAGACGATTTGCGGCATTGCCCCCGCAACGTTGAGTGGCGCAGCACGGTCTTCTGAAGTCTCTTGCGGGTTATTTTCGTCCATCGTTGTTAGCCACGGATTACACGGATTTTATCCGGATCAAATCCGTGTTTATCTGTGGCCTAAACCTGTCTTTTGAAATACCTGATCGAGGGTTACACTCGCGATCTGTTGGGCTTTTTCCCGTCCCCGGTCCAGGATCTGATCGAGTTGCTCGTCACTGATTTCCCTCACGCGCTGTTGAATCGGTCGCAGAAACTCCACCGTCGCTTCTGCCAGATCGCCTTTCAACTGCGCGTATCCCTTGCCGGCAAAGTGATCTTCAACTTCCGGCTGCGATTTGGCAGTAATGAGGTGATAGATCTCGAGCAGGTTGTTGATCGCCGGACGCGACTCGTCAAAACGAATCTCAGTTCCTGAATCCGTCACCGCGCGTTTGAACTTCTTTTGAATAACGTCGGCATCGTCCATCAACAACACGCAACCGTTTGGATCGTCATCTGACTTCGACATCTTCTTCGACGGATCGGACAAGGACATGATCCGCGCACCGACCTTTGGAATATAAGCGTCGGGTACTTTGAACGTCTCGCCAAAATCGCGATTGAATCGAATCGCGATATCGCGAGTCAGTTCGAGATGCTGTCGCTGATCATCGCCGACGGGTACAAGATCAGTCTGATAGAGCAGAATGTCAGCAGCCATCAAAACCGGGTAATCAAAGAGTCCGACGGAGATGTTTTCCTGTTGCTTGCGTGCTTTGTCCTTGTACTGCGTCATGCGCTCGAGTTCGGACATCCGCGCAACGCAGTTCAACACCCAGGTAAGTTCCGCGTGCTCTTTAACGTCCGACTGAACGAAGACTGTGGAAACTTGCGGATCGATTCCGACGGCCAGGTAAATCCGCGCCAGGTCTCGGGTCTTCTCCGCGAGCAACTTCGGGTTCTGCGGAAGCGTGATGGCATGCAAATTTACGATACAGAAAAAACTTTCGTATTCGTGTTGCAGTGCGACCCAGTTGCGCAACGCGCCGAGGTAATTTCCAAGATGTACGTTGCCGGTTGGTTGTGCACCGCTGAAGATTCGCTTGGTCATGCTCGTTTACAGAAGAGAGTACACCAGTCTCAGTACAGGAGAGAGTACACCACTCTCAAGATTGGCGTAATTATCATGCTGAAAACGCCCATGTACATCAACACCATCAGAATCAGGAATCCATACTGCTCAAGCATCTCGTAAAGCGGCTGCGCGCTGGGAGGAAGAAAAGTCTCCAGGACTTTGCTGCCGTCGAGCGGAGGAAACGGCAGTAGATTAAAGACTGCGAGTGAGATGTTCATCGTCAGCATATTGCCGAGCAAAAGGATAACCGGCTCCTGCAAACCATCGGGAATCGAGTAAACCAAGCGAGTCACGATCAATACCTTAATGATCGTAAATGCAATGATCGCGATCAGGATGTTGGCCAGAATGCCCGCGATGGAGACCATCACATTGGCGAGATCCTTCTGACGCCAGCGAAGTGGATTTACTGGAGTCGGTTTACCCCATCCGATCAGAAAGAATCCGCCCAAGCCGCCACTTGCGCCGATCAAAAAATTCACAATTGGAATTAAGAGTGTTCCAATCGGATCCGTGTGGGACACCGGATTCAGTGTAACTCGGCCCAGGAGGTAAGCCGTGTCGTCGCCGAACTTCCAAGACATCCAGGCGTGCGCGGCCTCGTGCGCTGAGATGGCCAGCAGCAGCACCACCATGTAGATCACTAGATGTGGTATTACTTGTTCCGGACTCAATGTAACACTCTCACAAACAAAATGTAGGCCCTTTTGAGTACGCTTAGAACGCTCAACTTAGCATTCCAGCATTTGTCGGTGCAACCTAGCAGGGGTGACAAGGTAGAAGACGAACTTAGGGTAAAAGAGTTCCCTTAATCTGCGTCGGCACACTGTAAACCGAGTCGATCGATACCACGGCCATCTCACCGGCTGAGCTAAACGCAAGTCCCACCAGATTGACGCCGGCAACTACGACTTTCGCTTCACTTCCATCAGGTGAAATACGAACGATACCGCGCCGCCCGCGCAACGCCGCTGCCACATACAAATTACCGTCTCGATCAAACGCAAGACCCTGCGGACGTCCCAACCCTTTGTAAAACATATCGAGATCACCGTCAGGATTGATCCGGCAGATCGAATCGAAGCTAGTCACTGTTGGTCCACTGATGTAAAGCGAGTCATCAGGACCAAACGCGAGATGAAACGCCGACACTGACGGTTCGAGTTGCGTCCACGCTCGTTCTTCTCCAATCCCGTTAACCTTGAAGATCGTTCCGGTGCGATCGCCGACGTGCATCACACTGTTGCTGTCAAATGCGATCCCGGACGCAACTCCGAGGTTACGCGCGAATGCAACTGCTTCCTTGAACGGATTGATTTTGTAAACAACGCCTTCGAGTCGACTGCTAACAAACATTTGTCCGTCAGGACTAAAAGCAATCCCCGTCGGGTTTGGGATATCGCCGGAGTACTCAGATACGTCGCCGCTGATGTCGATTCGAAATAACGTCACCGGCAACTCTTCGCCACGCGATCCGGAACGCGTGACAAAAAGCGCACCGTCTTCCGGGTCGAACGCGGGGTTTGCAACGGGGTGTAGATCGCCGGCGAGTTTTTTTCCGACTGTGAGATATGCAGGTTCACTGTGGCTGTCGCCACTCTGTAACGTGACCTCGACTCGGCCGCCTTTCGTTTCAGGAACAATTGCCAGTACACGGCGTGGGCCAAGCGCGACTATCTGCGCTGGTGCGTCGCCAATGAGGACAGCACACCGCAACGGATCACTGGTATCGAAATCAGTGCAGTCGATCACGATCTCCCCACCAGCGATCCCGTAAGGCGGATCGATATTCACAATTTTTCCAGCGTTACCCATAAAAGCCGTTCATGATGCCACAGATACTACGGATTTACGAAGAGATCTGCGCAGATCGGGCAGCCATCCGTGTTATCTATGCCTATGGTATAATTCGCCCCCGGAATAGGAAGGAAAAAGCCATTACCAGCGTTCTCGGCAACACTCTGGGCTTAAAACCTAATCAACTGCGGCGTATCGAAAAGCTGTACACTCGACGCATACCTCCCGACCAGATCGTCACCCCTGAGTTTGCCCGCCAGCTAGGCGAACTTTCCCACGAAACTCGCAGGCAAATCGGCGCACTCATCGACCGCCAGGGACACATTCAATATGTGATGGTAGGCGATAATCGTCGTATCGAACTGCCGGATTTCAAACGTGTACGCGTGGCTTCGGGAAGATTTCGCGGGCTTCGTTGTGTTCATACGCACCTGCGCGGCGAACCCCTAACACAGGACGACTTAACAGACCTTGCCCTGCTGCGTTTGGATCTGATGGCCGCTATCGACGTCGATGCCGATTCGGGACTTCCCGGACTCGTGCGCGCCGCTCACCTGTTACCTTTGCATGCAGGTGAACTGGATAACGCAACGACGCCTGAACTCTACGCCTTTCTCGAACCGAAAATACCTTCGCAACTCGATCTCGATTTTCAGGCGCTGATCAATTCGCTTGAAGAAGAAATGGCGCGCAACCGCCGCACAGCAAAACGTGCGGAAGTGCGCGATCGCGCCATTCTCGTCGGCGTGGCGACCGGCTCGGTGGCAGACGCTGAAGAGTCGATGGAAGAGCTAGCGGAACTGGCCGCATCCGCAGGAATGGTTGTTCAGGATCGCATCATTCAACGACGTTCAGCGATCGATCCACGCACGGTCCTCGGGCGTGGCAAACTCGACGAACTGATCATTCGAGCATTACAACTCGGCGCGGACATGCTCGTGTTCGATAGTGAACTTTCGCCGGCGCAGGTGAGATCATTGTCAGAAGCTACTGATCTCAAGGTGATCGATCGGTCGCAGTTGATTCTCGATATCTTTGCGCAACGCGCGCAGTCGAAAGAAGGAAAGATTCAGGTCGAGTTGGCCCAGTTAAAATATCTGTTGCCGCGTTTAATTGCCGGCCAGGATTCGGCGTTCTCGCGTCTGGCGGGCGGCATCGGCGGTCGAGGTCCTGGTGAAACGAAACTCGAAACGGATCGTCGTCGCGTTCGCGATCGTATCAATCGCCTTGAACGAGAAATCGAGGCTCAAAGACAACGACGCCAGGAGCGTCGCAAAGGTCGAACCAGACACGGACTGCCGGTAATCTCGATCGTCGGTTACACGAACGCCGGCAAATCCACTTTGCTCAACGCACTCACGAAGAGTGACGTGCACGCCGAGCAGCGCATGTTTGCGACACTCGATCCAACGTCGCGCCGGCTGCGATTGCCGCGCGAACAGGAAGTGATCATTAACGACACCGTCGGTTTTATTCGTGCGCTACCTCCGGATCTGCTTTCTGCATTCCGCGCCACACTCGAGGAGATCAGCGACAGCACGCTCTTGATTCATGCCGTCGATATCTCGAATCCTCGGTGGGTACAGCAGGTATCGTCAGTGAAACGAATCCTGGCAGAACTTAAGCTGGCAGAGATTCCGTCCGTTCTTGCCTTAAACAAGGCTGACCTGGTTGACCCGGAAACAGTGGAAGCGGCTGTTCGCTTCGCAGGACAACTTGATAACGGCGAAACGGTTGTCATTTCGGCTATCAAGCCGTCAACGCTGAACGCGTTACTCGAAAAAGCTGGAGCGGTATTGGCCCGTAACCTCGCCGCTGCCTAAAGCCACAAAAAACACAAAAGCACAAAAGGAAACAAAACCGCCTTATGTGCTTTTTGTGGATTATGTGCCTTTTGTGGCTAATCTCTTTATGGGATTTCGTCCACGATTCAAAACTCCATTCAGCCAGGCGCGCGACAAGCTATTGGCGTACGCAATTCGCCCGCTACTGGTATTTAAGCCACGCACACGCTTTCTAATCGGCTGTAGCGTCCTCGTAATTCTGACGACCCTTCTTCTCCTCACCAATCGCGCTTCAAGTTTCAATGACAATTACACGTTAGGTGAAGTGCTCGGGCGCTCGATTGTCGCGCCTTCCGATCTGACCGCAGTGGACCAAGCCGAAACCGAACGACTCAAAAACATCGCTCGTGAATCCACGCGCCCTGTCTTCAACTTCGACTCAAGCCGTGCCGAAACTTCAGTCCAAAGCTTTCGTTCTGCCTGGGAGGATCTCCAACAACAAACAAATTCAGGTCAGACTAAGTCTGAAGCTGACCTGGATCGCATTGCTTCAATCATCCGCGAAATCAGTGCCGGATATATCTACGACGATAACGATTCGGATCGTTTGCAGCAGGAGATCGTGCTTGTCGACGTTCGCAATCCCGTCGCACAAATGATTGTGCCTGCGCCGCGAACGAGAATGACGCCGCTGTCATCAGCACGCCGGAGTCTAGAGACGCGAATCGTCAACTTACAGGGTTGGTCGTCCGAACAAAAGACCGCACTTACCGCAGCACTGGCGCCACTGATTCGCCCCAACGTGGTTCTCGATCAAACAGCTACCGCAGCTGCTCGCGAAACAGAGGCGAACCGTGTTCAGCCCGTCGTGATCTCACTGAAACGTAACCAGGTGATTGCGCGCGAAGGCGACACAGTAACACCCAACACACTCACGCAGATTGCGGCAATCAAGAATGCCGGCCACTCCGGCAAACCCTGGCACAACTTTTTCGGACTGTTGCTGGTAGTCGTTGGTGTTTACTGGGCGGCGTGGAAGTTTGCGGAACACAGAACCGGTGGTAGTCCGCTGAGTTTGGGTAAACACAAAGCGTTTGCGTTGGTAGGCTCGGCGATCCTGGTCCAAACAGCCCTCATGAAAGTTGGTTTCGCTTTTGGCGAAAGCATGGCGGCGCGTATGCAACCTCCTTTCAACGACCCGGTCATCTGGAATTTCGCGATTCCATTTGCCGCGGCCGCACTGCTGGTCGCAATGCTCGTCGACACTCAACTCGCTTTTCTAACCGGAATCATCACGGCACTTTTTGCAGGCATGCTGGCGCCGGGCGGAATGCAAAAAGCACTCTTCGCGACGGTCTCTTGTTCGGCGGCGATTTATGGAATCGGGCGTTATCGCGAACGGCAGTCAGTCACGCTCGCCGGTCTCTTCGTCGGTGCAGTGAACGTAGTGATGGCTATCGCTCTCATCGCGTATTCCGAACAGCCTCTCACATTCAGAACTTTCCTGCTTGCTCTCGGAGCAGGAATTGCCGGAGGACTGTTGACCGCTGTATTTGCGGCGGGCGGATTGCCAATTAACGAATCGGCTTTTGGAATACTAACTGACGTAAAACTGCTGGAGCTTTCAAACGCCGATCTGCCGGTGCTGGGCCAACTAGCTCTGCGTGCACCAGGAACCAATCAACATTCGCATGCGGTGGGCCAACTTGCTGAAGACGCTTGTCGCGCCGTGGGAGCAAATCCGCTGCTCGCGCGTATCGGAGCCCTGTATCACGACATCGGCAAACTCGCCGCGCCGGAATATTTCGTCGAGAACCAACAAGGCGATAATCCACACGACCGGCTGCGTCCCTACCAGAGCGCAAAGATCATCACGAGTCACGTCACCTATGGATCGAGACTCGCTAAAGAGATTGGGCTACCGCAAAAGATCGCCGACTTCATTCCACAACATCACGGCACCAGAACACTGCACTATTTCCTCCGCAAGGCTCAGGCACAGGCAAAGCCCGGTGAGACTGTTGAGGACGCTGACTTTCGTTATCCCGGTCCGAAGCCACAGTTCAAAGAAGCCGCGATCATGATGTTGGCTGACTCCTGTGAAGCGGCGGCGCGTTCACTGGCGCGTCCCGATCCGGAAAACATTCGCGCGATCGTGATCAAGATCGTCGACGCGATCATCAGCGATGGCCAGCTCGATGAATGTGACTTGACGTTGCAGGAGTTAACTATTATCCGTGAGGCGATGATCAGTGCGCTGACGGCCATTTATCACGCCCGCATCGACTATCCCGGCTTCAACCCGCCGGCCATGACGGGTCCACTGCCACCACTGCCTGCCGGTAACCTCGACAGCGAAGAACGAGGCATCAGTTACAGCAAACCCTCCGATGTTCCGATCAGTCTCGGCGGTGAAGTCGAAGACGAAGCGGTGCCACGAAAAGTCAGTAAACGCTAATCTGTGTTTTTAATCCGTGAAGATCCGTGGCTAAAACTTCGGTCGCAGCTTCGAGTACGTGGTAGGAAGGTCTTCGGGAATCACTCGCGAATCCCCAACTGTAGTCATAAAGTTTGTATCGCCTGACCAGCGCGGCAACAGGTGAATGTGCAGGTGGTCTGCAATGCCCGCTCCAGCGGCGGAGCCGAGATTCATGCCCATATTGAATCCCGACGGTGAATACACCTCACGCAATGCGGTTTGCGACCGCTTCGCCATATCCATCAACTCATCCGTAATCTCTTTTGGCGCTGAATCAAACTCATTCGTATGCAGATAAGGAACGACCATCAGATGCCCGGTGATGTACGGATAAAGGTTGAGAACCACAAAACAGTGCTCGGCTCGATGCAGCACAAAATTTGTTTCATCCTGATCGGGATTACTCGCGATCAGACAAAACACGCAGCCATCGCGCTGCGCATCAACGCCTGATGCGATATACCTGGCTCGCCAGGGACTCCACAATCTTTCCATGCAATTAAAGAATAGGCGGACGGTGAGTGTCGTCGCTGATCGTTCGTGAAGGATTTGTCGGCGATGAGTGTGAGCCGGAGTTCTCGTCGTTGATAAGTTCTTTCAGTTCTTTGCCGGGTTTGAAATACGGAACACGCTTGGCGGGAATACTGACCGGGTCCCCTGTCTTCGGATTTCTCCCACGGCGCGCACCGCGCTCCCGCACGCGAAAACTGCCAAAACCACGCAGCTCAATCTTCTCGCCCTGATTCAGGGTTTCGATGATGCTTTCAAAGACAATCTCTACTAAACGCTCAGCGTCCTTTTTCGTGAGTTCAGCCGCCCGAGCTACGTCTTCGACGAGTTCTGCTTTTGTCATGCATCAC
>DATEIS010000419.1:0-21364 GCA_035278765.1 Pyrinomonadaceae bacterium
CGCTCACCGCTAGATTAGTAAAACTCCCACACTTGCTCTATCTAACTCTTGGACCAGTTTTAAACCGGACCGTTTTTCTTTCAAGGTCCGGCGAAAGCTTGTAGATTGGTGAGAATTTACTCTTCGTTCAACCCTCACGAGTAATTCAAGCAGAAGAGACTCATTTAGAGCAAAAGGAAAGAAGCCGTCGGAGATTCTCCGGCGGCTTCTTTATTTGAATCTTCTGGTAGGCGCGAACGGGCTCGAACCGTTGACCTTTGCCGTGTCGAGGCAACGCTCTACCAACTGAGCTACGCGCCTATCTGGGACGCCAATCTTACGATATGTGGGACTGAGGGTGCAAATCACCCATTTGGTGCTAATTTTTTTGTCCCATCGTCACAAAACGAGCCCGCCATTTGTCTTTAACCAGCAATCACATTCGGTGGCGGAGGGTTGTGATGAACAAATTGATGCCTCTTTCTTGACGCTGGCGCTGATGCTTTCCCCGGTTCGTCGTGCGGCACTGGCCGAACGTATGAGCAGGGCCTACTCATTAATTACGAACTTCTAAACTAGACTTAAACGCAAGTTTGTTATAAGGAATTGTTATCCGACTTCTATTGATTCAAGGAGAACAACATGCCTGAAGCTCCCGGTCGATTGTCTCGCTTTCTATTCATCGCCGTAATCTTGTTGTCTACGCTTTCAATCGCCGACGCGCAAGAGTTGTCGGCTGAGCTGCGCGGCAAGATCGATAAACTGGCGACTGATACGTTGGCGAAATCAGGCGTGCCAAGCGCGTCGATCGCTGTCGTGCGAGACGGAAAGATCGTTTACTTGAATGCCTATGGTTCGGCGCGACTCGAACCAAAGACACCCGCCACTTCCGGGATGCGTTACAGCATTGGTTCAATCAGCAAACAGTTCACTGCGGCGGCTCTGTTGCTCTTGCAGGAACAGGGAAAACTGTCGCTCGACGACAAAGTCTCGAAATTTATTCCTGATCTAACGCGCGCAAATGAGGTGACGATTCGGCGGTTGTTGTCGCACATGTCCGGCTATCAGGATTACTGGCCGCAGGACTACGTCATGCCAATGATGCTACAGCCCGTCACCTCTGCGAAGATCCTCGACATGTGGGCGCGCAAGCCTTTGGATTTTGACCCGGGCACAAAGTGGCAGTACAGCAATACAAACTACGTCATCGCCGGCGTGATAATTGAAAAGGTTAGCGGCAAACCGCTCCTCCAGTTTCTACAGGAAAAGGTGTTCACGCCGCTCGGTATGGCGAGCGTGGCTAATATCGATGAAAAGAAACTAGGCGATACGGACCCGACCGGCTACATGCGTTATGGACTTGGACCAGTGCGGGCGGCGGTCAAAGAGGGACCAGGCTGGCTCTTCGCGGCTGGCGAGCTGGCGATGACCGCCGAGGATCTCGCGAAGTGGAATATTTCCATCATCGATCGCAAGCTTCTGCGGCCTGCTTCGTATCGAGAGCTGGAACGTGAGGCACAACTCAACAACGGTATGGGAACTCGTTATGGACTCGGAGTTAGTCTTGCGACAGAAGCCGGACGCCGCGCGGTCTCACATGGTGGCGAAGTATCTGGCTTTGTTTCAGAGAGTATCGTGTTTCCGGATGATCGAGTTTCGATCGTGGCGCTGACAAATCAGGACGCGTCTTCCGCAGCCAGTGAGATCGCCCACGGCATTGTTCCATTGCTCTTCGAGCAGAACGATCCGGCAACACCGGCAAAATTAGAGCAGGCTAAGAAGATCTTCGATGGACTACAGCACGGCACCATCGACCGTTCGCTTTTCAGCGACAACGCGAATGCCTATTTCAGTGAGCAGGCGTTGCAGGACTTTGCGAGTGGCCTGGCGCCGCTCGGCCCACCGAAACAGTTCACCCAGGTTCGACAAGGATTGCGTGGTGGAATGACACTGCGAGTTTACATACTGCGTTTCGAGAACAAGACATTGCGCGCGTGGACCTACGAATTACCCAACGGCAAACTGGAACAGTTCCAAATCGCCGTGCAGAATTAGGACCACAGATTACGCAGATGCGCGCAGAAGCTTTTTGAGTGAGAGTTTTGAGCTGCGGTCGATTGATGGACGCACGAAGAACGAGACGTAGAGCCATCCCAAAAACGGAATCACGAGGATATAAAACAGAATTCGAATCCACGAGGTGTCTATTGATCGAATGATGATGATAGACAAGGGAATTATCGATACATGCATCGCGAGGTAACCGAGAATCATTCTTGGGATCGCTCTAACCCAACTCTTGCGATAGCGAATAGTTTGAAATCCCTCTGAGCCGATCGTCTGATCGGGTTCCTCTTTCAGCACGATTGTTTTCTGCCAACACCCAGCCTGATTGATCATCGCAAGCTCTGCCTCAATTGCCTCGCTCTTTTCTGATGTATCAACGATCACGAATTGAGCGTGCTTTATTAGGGTCTGTATCGCTTCTTGCCATTCAGTATTTGTAGAAGTCACGCAAAGCGGCACACTGCGAAACGGATGAAGAAGCTTCATCCCCGCGAATCCCACCAGGAATGGATTCCAATCACCCATGCGACTGCGCGGCGCTACCAGAAACACGACCGGCTTATTCGCGGGAGTCTGCCGCAGAACAAGATTAATCACTGTTCGATCTGAGAACCTTGAGAAACGTCTGAGAAACAAAACATAAGGACGTTGCAGGAAAGATAACGGTCTTAAGTGTTGCTTGATTGGAGAAAATGAAAACGCCACGAACCATATAAGACTAAAAATACTAAACGCAGCGAAGTCGATCGCTGCGGTCTGCTTTGTTTGTACTCGTTCACTCGAACTGAAGAAAATGAGCAGGAAGACGATGGGGTAAAGGGAAAGTAAGAACAGAGGAAGGAACGTTAGTATCAAAGCCCCAAACCTCATTCGGCCGGTGAGCAATGGTGGCGCCACCCTCAAAGCAAAACGCCCGCATGCCGCCCCGAGATAAACGATAGGAATTAGAAAAATCAAGTGCGCGGTGGCGCCTCCCAGGAAAGTTGCAACATCGTCCGTGTTGTTCAGTAATTCAATTTTTAACGCTAACGCCCGTTGATAGATATAGATGGCACTGATCAACAGCAGTATTCCTCCACACAAGGAGGCCGATACGAATACCAGGAATGAGTTGATCGCGTTTAGGAGATAATTTGAATGCATGGTGTCTTACTAAACCCACCACGGCATCGATTTTCGCGAGGTCGTTTAATGTTATCTAATCTGCGGAATCTGTGGAAACTCATTTCGAAATAAAACGCCGCGCCTGAGAGCAGACGCGGCGTTTTTCAATGCTGGACCAACCTTATGGTCCAACGGTTACGGTGAACGAATGGTGGACCCGATTGTGGTAAACAGGGCTGCTGCAATTGACGATGTTGCGCTTCCACACCGTTAATTGGATTAGGTAACAACAGGTTATTGGAAACACCTGCGAGGCGTCCGGAATGATGAGTTTCATGTGACCACCTTGCCAGATGGGCTTTGCTGCCGGTGGCACTGACGAGTAGTCCGGTCCCGGATGAACCCCACCCACTCCGATTGGCGCTGCACCGAACGTAAACAGACTGCGTTCGTTACTGTCACCCCACAGTAGCTTAAGTTCGTAGTGATCGAGGTGACCCGGAGGATCGCTACAGAAGTAGTCAATCTCGAGAGGTGTTGCCGGATTGGGTGGATGAGGCAACAGGTGTTCGGCACCGCAAGGCTGGACAACGGTGTTCCCCAGCTTAATAAAGTTGATGCCGCAATCGGGCTCAGTCGTGTCGATGTGCACGCTCCCGGGCTCTCCCGGGCCGACAATGCGGTTGTCGATACGCAAAACGATCATATTGTTGTCCGCATGACCGCCACAGCCGTTTAACACAACTCCAGGATCCGCCGGGTCTGGCCCGCCAGCCGGCAAAGCTCGGTACCCACGGACACGAAAGTCATAAGTGCCGTCCACAAAGTTTCCCGCGGTCTGGATCTGGGCCAGCTCGTTTACGTTCATGAACCAGACTCGCCCATTCGCAACATTGCCCCAGCTTGAACCCGGTGGCAGCGGATGGGTTTGCTCGTAATGTTGACGACTCTCGTAAACTAACTTAGTGCCCAGTGGTACGAGAGGAAAGCCCGGATAGAACCACTGGTTGGGCCACACGTGTCCCGGACTTGAATCGAAGTAACCGCGCGTGAAGCCACTCAAAGCAGCTGGTGGCACCGAAGTCCACGCACCTGGACCAGCAGAGTGTTCCTTGTATTCGATCTCATAGTAGGCCGTCTGTGGATGAGTTCCGAGTTGGCCCCAGATCGAAATACCTTCGGAGAATGGATTGTCACTGGTCCCGGGATTGGCGTAGCCGACCGGACCGCCAGGGTGAGCCGAAGTTCCGCCAATGTTGCCGGAAATTATTCCCGGATCGCCACAAACCCCTGTTATCAACGCACAGTCACCGATGGGATCCGGATCGTTAATCGGGATACAGCACGCCTGGTCATTCGCCTTCAGGGTTACGTTGAGGTTAGTGGGAATATCCCAGCGAGCCTGGAAGACATTTTCATTTACGATCACTTTATCCTGGCCGCCACCACAGTTTTGCGTGACGCGGAAGATGATGTCCGGCGAGCAATCGAGCCAGGGTGTCCAGGGGAACCACGGCCAGATGCGCAGGCGCTCGAGCTCCGGAACAGGCGGAAGGATACGGGTGAGCCCTTCGCGCAGAGTCGGAATCGTGGACGGGTCGACTTTTGTTATGGTTCTAATGGGTGGCGGAATAGGTATCGACGGAGTTGCGATTCCGGGTATCGGTCTAATTGGTACTGGCGGAATAACACTCGTTAAGCCGGCGATATCAAAAGACACTTCAGGAGTCGGCTCTTTGAATTTCAATTCCGGCCGAAGCTTGAGAACCGGTCGAATCTTATCGATCAGCAATGGTTCAAGACTCCAGCGACGTAACTGCCACCACCACCACGGCCACCAACCACAACACCACGTGAACTTGATGGTGAAGTGTCCGTTCGCGTCCGTGATGACTGTTGGACCAACCTGCGAACTCGAGAGCCACCACCAAAAGAAATCGACATCAAAGGCGCGTACTTCGGCGCCCGGAACCGGGAAACCGGTTTCGGGACAAATAACGCGACCCGTGATCGTAAAGGTGCGACACCAGCCAAGCCAGAGGACCCACCAAGCCGGAGTTACGACAAAAGGTGGAAGCTTCAGCGTGGGTTTGTTGGCCCATTGCGTGGGATTGACAGCGGTGGTGAGGGTTTGAAAATTGAATATGTCTTGATCTGAAACGTTGTCGGGGCCGATTGCGAGTGTCAGTGGTTTTTTGTCGTCAACGTCGAGTGTGACCTCGGCTTTGCCGCTTTTGACTGACACAACTTGAGAGACAACCTTGTCTCCTATTTTGGCCGCGACTCTTACTTTCTGCTGGCCACGATCGGAATCTTTAACCTGTGATACGTCAATTGGTATGACGAGTTTACTCATGGATACTCCTTCGAAATTAATTGTTGAGAGGGAGTGGCGCGGGCAATCCGTGCCACAGTGTTCCTTCTGTGGGAGTGCATGAAGGAATTGACAGGTCAGTACACGGGACGAAGGCCGGGCACTGAGAGGAGCGATGGGGCGTCAGCGCCGTGGACGCGCACACGCCGGACGCTCGGGTTGAACCGATAAACCACCCCGCTAAGCGGTCCGGTAACGGTTAGTTCGCCTTGACCTGAGTATTCGAACGCGACTGGCGTCGTAATTTGGTATTGATTCTCCGCTGGTGGAGTTGAGCCAATGTTGTTTTGACTATACGCACTACGACCCTTACCGCAGCATGACATTGTTTGATTCCTCCTCAATCGTTATGTTTTTGAATTGGTGTTTCGTTCCAGATTGCCGGCGGAGGTTTTGGGTTGCGATCGGTGAGACGTTCGAGCAGGACGGCGCCGCCCGACAAAGCAAGCCAAAGGAGCGCGCGGTCCAACCATGTCTCACCCATTAACCAGCCGAGAGGTGCTGCGAACCATAGACTCAGGCAATAGAAGCAATCGAGCAGTTGACCAAAGAAGCTACTACCAGCGAGCCGGCGTAAACGAAGGAAGATGTCGCCTGGTCCATCTTCGCCGTAGAACAGATGAGTGATACGCCAAACGGCCAGTACCGCAATCACGAACGTGGTAAAAGACACGTCAAGGCGTATCGCCGGGTTTGCCAGCAACAACATCGAGATCTATATCGCCTCCGGAAAATGGAACTCGCGTACTCGGGTCTGGAAAGGGATGGTGTAAACAGGTTGGGGGCCATCCGACCCAAATCACGGAGAAGCTGGTTGGATTAATGTGTGTTACAAGCGCGCCCGCCTCGCCAGCACCAACGCGAGCATACGCTGCGAATGAGGATGTGGGCTGCAAGCGCTATTCCGCGAGGCTGTGGCCCAATTTTTAACCTTGAGAATTTATTATGTCTGTACAATGTCTACGCTAGTGCACACTACAGTAAACTAACGTACACAGAACGTACTGTAGGGGCGGCCCTCCGTGGCCGCCCGTGGTTTGGATAGATCTTCTGGCAACACGTTTGATAAAAACCGCGAACTTGATTTGTAATCGGGTTCGCCAAACTCGAGGATCTCGTTTTCGGAAGGTAGGATTCAAACCACGGGCGGCCACGGAGGGCCGCCCCTACAGTACGTTCCGAGGTTAATTTTGGACCGACGTCGATTTATTTTTGGAGTTGCGGCGCTCTCGTCGCCGATGGTTGCACGCGCCAGAGTTGGGGGACCGTCGCCGTATGGTCCCACGCCGTCCGCGCGTCAACTGCGGTGGCATGAAATGGAGTTCTATGGATTCATCCATTTCACCATCAACACCTTCACCGACAAAGAGTGGGGTTACGGAGACGAATCGCCTGCATTGTTCAATCCTACCGACTTCAACGCCGATCAGATCATACGCACCGCAGCAGCGGCAGGAATGAAAGGCCTGATTCTGACCTGCAAACATCACGACGGCTTCTGCCTGTGGCCATCGAAGTACACCGAACACTCAGTTAAGTACAGCCCATGGCGAAATGGTCGTGGCGATGTCGTAAAGGAGATTTCCACTGCCTGTCACAAGTATCGACTGAAATTCGGCATCTATCTCTCGCCCTGGGACCGAAACCACAAAGACTACGGCCGGCCCGAATACCTGACCTACTTCCGTAACCAACTACGTGAGCTGCTAACTTCATACGGCCCCGTTTTCGAGATCTTCTTTGACGGTGCGAATGGCGGTGACGGATTTTACGGCGGCGCGCGTGAGACCCGCAGGATCGATCGCGACAAATATTACGACTGGCCCACCACGTGGAATCTTGTGCGGGGGCTCCAACCTGACACGTCTCTCTTCAGCGATGCTGGACCAGACGTGCGCTGGGTCGGCAACGAACGCGGAATCGCAGGCGATCCGTTGTGGAACACGCTTAACAAAGACGATTTCGCGCCCGGCAGAGCCGACGAAGCCCGTTTGAATCGTGGGGATCGTCCCGGCTCGCACTGGGTGCCGGCTGAATGCGATGTTTCGATCAGACCCGGTTGGTTTTATCACTCAAGCGAAGACAGCAAGGTGAAAAACGCTGCCACGCTCGTCGATCTTTACTACGCCTCCGTCGGTCGTGGAGGTTCTTTCCTGCTCAACCTCGCGCCGGATCGTCGCGGACAAATTCCTAATCCCGACGCAAATTCACTGCGCGAATTCCGCCGCATCCTCGACGCAACGTTTCGTGAAGACTTCGCACAGGGAGCTCGGGTTAATGCAAGCAATACACGAGGAAACGGTTTTTCACCACGAAACGTGATCGACCGCAGGCGCAATACATACTGGACCACAGACGATCATGTTACGACGCCCGAGTTAATTATTGACCTCAGAAGACAGCGAACATTCAACGTCATTCGCCTGCGTGAGTATCTTCCGCTCGGCCAACGAGTCGAAGCATTTGCATTGGATATTTGGACAAACAATGAATGGCAGGAGTTTGCCCGCGGCACGAGCATCGGAAACTGCAAACTAGTACGTGGTAAACCCGTGAGCACAACGAAGGTTCGTTTGCGTATTACACAGGCGCCTGTTTGTCCTGCAATTTCCGAGTTAGCGTTGTTCGCTGAACAGTGATCAGGTGAAGACCTTCAAGATCGCGTCGAGTGCCGCCGATTTTTTTCCCAGCTTCTGTTTAGTATTACCGTAAAAGCCAGAGAGCGCAGTTACCAGATTTTTTGCTATGGCTCGATCGGTTTCTGGACCTTGCGCTGCCAGCTCTTCAAGGCCTGCGATCGAGAAGATGCAGATTGGAGGGTTCCGTCCCTCTGGCCACCAGTTGTCGAGATTAAGTGTGTCGTTATCTGTTAACCAGTGCCTCGTTAAGCACACCAGCACTTCTACACCGAGCTCCATCGGCATTCGCTCAAGTCGGTGAGAAAGACGTTCAGCCCACAAATATGGAGTGCCTTTCACGCTTTCAAGATCCCAGACGCCCAAGGGAATTGAAAGATCCGCGAGCTCAAAGCCAAATTCGCCTTGTGCCTGATTCATTGCGTTTAATGTCTCGTCGAGTTTGGGAAAGACGCTGTCCATGTCCCACACTGCGATCTTCGAGACATGAGCCTGTGTCGCGCGTCGCGTCGAGGCAGTCATCCCGGTGGTGCGAACGGTTGCCGATTTCTTCCTCGGTGTGCAGATCGTCGCGTTTGCGTCGCGCGCGTAAAGAACCGGCACTGCCCAGTCGATCGGTTCGCCATGCAGCAGATAGTTAACGGCAATGCGTGCTTCGCGTGCTGCCTGGCCCAGCGACAGACCTTGTGCCAGCGACGAGTAAAACTGCTGCGCGAACGATGTGGCTGACGAATCCAATACGCTGTATTGATTCGCCACGAGGGCCGGTAGTCCGTGTGCCACCAACGACTGCGCCACACCTTTGTTGAAATCAGATCGACTGCCACGTCCACTCTCGCAAGAGTTCAGAAACACAAGACTCAAACCACGTCCGCGAAAGATCTCACGAACCGATCGTTCACCCAACGGATATTCACTTCCATTCTCATTCACGAAGATCAAACAACCTTCACCGCGTTCTTCATTAAACACACCGTGACCGATGAAGTGGACCACCTGATATCCGCCGGTTTTGAGACGATCATGGATCATCGAAGGAGTGGCGCGCGCCAGCGTGTCGATCTCGACGAGTCCCGCTTCGACGAGCGGATCAAAACCGCGCCGGATTACGGCAACCTCCTGATCGATCGATAATCTTCCGAACCCGACCGGTTGTGCGGAAACGACGAGAATGCGTAACGGCCCGTCACACGGCGCGATATCGTCGGCTGGAACATTCGTCAGCACATTGCGCACGAAATGAATCTCTTCAGTCGCCAGAAAACTCCGCCGTCCGTGATCGTAGGCAAACTCCCACGGCTTCTCGGCGATCCAGGGGATCATTGAAGTCAGCACTAAATCCAATCGATTACGTTGACGAGTCCGAGCTTCGTCGTACAGACGCCGAACGTCACCCTGAAAGAGGGTGTCAAAGAGCTGACTGCCGAAGGCGATCATTTCTTCGTCGTTGGGAAGTGATCCCTGTTCACGATTTGTATAGGCCTTGATGCGTTCGTGAATTCGAATAATCTTGCCGAAGCTTGTTGTTTCTTCGCCCTTGTCGGCGCGCAGTCGCATGAGTGATGTAACTCGAGCACCGCCGTAGCTCGCGAAGATCTGAGCAAACTTCGGACTGGAATTTGCCGCTCGCTGCTGATCGCCGTAACTAAACTCGCTCATCACGACCAGTTCGAACGCCTCGTCTGCTTCCGCGACGCGGGAAACAGGTGTCACTATGTCTCGTCTGGTGCGTTCGGTTCGAGGCCGTTCGGGTTTGGGATAAAGCGACTTCGCAAAGGCGAAATCATTCGGATTGATGTCCGTGCCACCGATTACCGGTTTGCCATCTTTCATGATCTTGCCGGGCAGGTCATAACACATGATCGAAAGCGGATCGCTCTCTTTCGTGCCCATGATCGACTTCTTGGCAAGCGGAGTCAGAACTTGCTGCTCGACTTCTTCCTTTGACCAGCCCTGGTCTTCATCGTAAAAAGCGATCGCTTTTTTGCGATCGATACGGCTCACGATGTCGCTTCGCATGTGCTCGTGATCGAAACCGAGCGTGTGTCCCGCTTCGTGTCGGACGACTCGGATAAACTCAGATTCAGCGGTGTTCATCGTGAAGCTATCGAGATTCAGCGTCGGTTCGTTCTCGTCGATTTCCAGAATCTCAGTTCCGAGCCACGACCAATAACCCGCTACGTCGTCCGGCTTATCGAACCTGGCAATGCGCACCTGGCCCACGCCCGCTGTCTCGGAAAAGAGGACGTTAGCGTGCTCTCCCCACGCGTTCATGTGCTTGAGAATGCGGGCGCGCAACGCAGTGCTCGGGTTATCCATGAACGAGACGCTCAAACGAACGCCAGTCGCCGGCCACTTCCGGGCAATGACCACTGCAATGCGGCGTAGACCACCGCGACGGCCAGTGGGGGTCCGGGTTACTAATCTGTGTTCGAGTGCGTTTTCGGGATTGACTTCGATGGCCCGTCGTTCAGCGTCAACAAGCTTTTCAACAGGAAGGGATCGAGGGCGGCATAGGATAATGGACATGGCTGATCCTTGGAGTGATTTTTTGACAGTCTATCTGAGAAATATGACATCCACCTAATTTTCATTTCAACTAAAACTTTTGGTGGATGCCCAGCAGAAGAAAGGTCGCTAGACTGAGCCGTCCTTAATCCACAGATCACACAGATTACTTCACACAGAATCTGCGCAATCTGTGGATAAACACATTCAGCGTCAGGCGGAGGAGTTTATGCGCATACTGCGTCTCTCTCTTGTTATCTTCTGCTTGTTAATTGCCAGCCGGGCTTATTCGCAAAGTAATTACGCGAGTTTGAGCGGGACCGTCTTCGATCCGCAACAGAAGGTTGTGGCGGGCTCCTCGATTCAACTGGTCTCGGAAACCACCGGCGCCTCGCGTTCAGCAGTCACTAACGACAGCGGCAGCTTCCAGATCACGGGTTTACTGCCCGGAGATTACAAAGTCACCGTGCAGGCTTCCGGTTTTGCGACGCTGACTCAAAAGATCACACTCGAAGTTGGCCAGTCGATGACGCTCGATCTGGGAATGAAAGTCGCGACACTGAGCACGGTGGTTGATGTTTCTGCCGACACGATCAACGTCTTGCGAACTACAGACGCTTCCCTCGGCGAAGTGGTCGAGCCGACGGCAGTTCAGAACCTCCCGCTCAACGGCCGCATGTTGATCGATTTGGTGCTCACTGTTCCGGGTGCACATGAAGGGCACGGAGCGCAGACAGGCGACATGAGCCCGTTGTACTGGCGTCCTGGCCAGCGTTCCGCAATCAGCATCAGCGGCAATCGCCCCAACGCAAATTACTTCCTGCTTGATGGCGCGACGAACACAGACCCGACATTCAACACGCTCAACTTCAGTCCTTCGCCGGATGCCGTGCGGGAGTTCAAAGTACAGACCGGAAGTTACACCGCGGAGCTTGGTGGCGCGGGCGGCGGGCAGGTCAACATCGTCACGCGCACTGGCACGAACGAGTATCACGGAACCGTTTATGAGTTCTTGAGAAACGACGTGTTCGATGCTCGCACCTTCAACGAGATGGAAGAATCGAATCATCTGGTGCGAAACAACTTCGGCGCGTCGTTTGGTGGTCCAATCGTGCGCAACAAGAGCTTTTTCTTTGTCAATTATGAAGGACTGCGACACACACGGTCGCAGACGATGATCTCTACCGTGCCCACTCAGGATGAGATCGACGGCATGTTTGAGATGAGTGGGGCAACGATTTATAACCCGTTCAGCTCGCGTCCCAATCCCGGTTTCGATCCAACGCGGCCAATCAGCCCGAGCAATCCACAGATCATTCGCGATCCATTTCCGGATAACATGATTCCTGAGAATCTGATCGATCCGAAAGCGCAACTGTTTTTGAGGAAGTATATCCCGCGACCAAATATGGAAATGGGAATGATGGGTTGCGGCATGACCATGATGGGCGCGCCCACAGTCGTTGGCGCCGGCGTGGACTGCAACAACTATCTCGATGTGCGCAATCTACATCACGTCACCGATCAGGCCACGTTTCGCTTCGATCACACCTTCAATAGCGACAACAGTTTATTTGCTCGTTATTCGTTCAGCAGTGAACGCGGCTTCACGCCGCAAAACCTGCCTGGCTTCGGCGCTATTCACGACAACCTGGCGCAAAACGGGACCATCGGTTGGACCCGCGTGATTAATCCGAACATAGTGAACATCGCATCGGTCACCGTCTCACGTCTCGCGATGCATCGCACTTCGGAGAACAGTTTTACGAACGATATCGTGTCGGAGCTCGGCATCACGGGCATCGGGTTCGGCGGTGAAGGCGCATTTGGCGCGCCGTGGTTCAACGTTCAGGGTTACTCAGGCATGGGCGACACTTTCGTCGCGACGCCGGTGCAGATGTGGAACACGATTCTTGAAGCCCGTGATGCGTTGAACTGGCAGGTCGGCAGACACAGCTTGAAGTTTGGCGCGAGTTATCGTCGTTTCATCTGGCCGATGTGGGGCTTCTTTCAGAACCGCGGGTTTTACCAGTTCACTAACGGCTTCACCACACAGACTGCAACCAATGACGGCACCGGATCGGCGCTGGCGAGTTTTCTGCTCGGTCTCCCTGCCGTGAAGCAGAGGCAAGCGGGCATTCCGCAAATGCAGTTGCGGCAATGGTACGCGGATGCCTTTGTGCACGACAGCTTTCAGTTGACGCGCAACACAACGATTCAGATCGGGCTTCGCTATGAGTACATGAGTCCGCTCGTGGACATTCGCTATACGAACACCAATCTGACATTTGAAAACGGCGCTCCTGCTGTATTTATCGGTGGGCAGCAAGGTTTTCCGGAAGGACTGAATTACTCCAATAAACTAAAATTTGCGCCGCGCTTCGGCATCTCGCATAACCTGCATAAGCACGGCCTCGTTTTGCACGCTGCCTTCGGAATCTTTTTCACACCCGTTGATATGAACACGTGGTGCAACCAGCGTCACAACGTGCCTTTTGTGTTTCCGGAAACACAGCAGAGCGATAACTTCGTGCCCGCGCCGGGAATCGTCGCCAGTCACTTCAACTTCGCCCCGGCGGTATTGGGAACGACGACGGTGAGTTTCGCCGCTTTTGAACCCGATGCGCCGCCACAATATATCGAGCAGTGGAGCGCGTCGGCGGAGAAGAGTCTCGGGGCGGAAACAACTCTCGAGCTCGGATATCTTGGTTCGCATGGATTGCACTTGCAGCGTTCGCACTTAATCAACAATGCGCCTCCTGGTCCAGGTGCGATTGGACCACGCCGGCCTTTCACAAGGTTGAGCTTTGTGCCGGGGATGGTTCTGCCCACCGATATCGCGATCACCAGTACGACGTTTCCTGTGAGTGGCATCAACCTGCTGGAGAATTCCGCGCAGAGTTGGTATCAGGCTGGTTACGTGAATTTGCGCAGACGATTTAGTCGCGGTTGGACCTTCCTTGCGAACTATACTTACGCAAAGAATCTTAGCGATGCTCCTGATTTCCGTTCGCCGATGTTTGAGTCGGCGGCGCCTCAGGACAATTCAAATCTCAAACTCGAAAAGGGACTTTCGTGCGATGTGCGTCACCGTTTTGCGCTGAGTATGGTTTACGGGATACCGGCGTTGAAGAAGAGTGGCTTCGTTAATAAGGTCACGAAAGATTGGCGGCTGTCGGCGATCTATCAGGCGCAGAGTGGCTTCCCATTTACCATTTCGGTGTTTGGCGACACTGCTAATGCGGGTACGTTGTTAGGTGAAAATCCGATTCGCGCCAACTTGACTGGTCAACCTGTTTTCGATGCGAATAGTCGAACGGCGGACAGATGGTTCAATACCGCGGCGTTTGCAACGCCTCCGGCGTTCACCTTTGGGAATGTGGGTCGAAACACGGTGTATGGACCAGGCCGGCAGACTCTCGATCTCGCGTTGCAAAGAGAGTTCGCGATGACGGAGACGATCAAGGTCCAGGTGCGTGCGGAGGCATTCAACGCACTCAACCACTCGAATCTCGGAACACCGAATCGGTTCGTCAACACGCCTCAGTTCGGCACAATCACCGAAGCCGCAACCCCAGGGCGCGAAATCCAATTCGGGTTGCGAGTGTCGTTCTAAGAATTAGAGTTTGCTTAACGCCTTCGGCGTTAGGTTTTAGTCCACGGACGTAATGAGATCTGGGCTGATCATCGTGAACGTGCAGCCGCCGGGTTTGGGGACGCAATTTAACGCGCCGCGTCGAATGATCTTGGTCTGTGAACTGTCGGGGAAGACGAGCGGAAACTTGAGCGCCTTCAATGCCGGAATCTCTGACTTCAGACTATCGTCGCCCTTGATGAACTTCACGTCGCTCACTTGCGAATTTCGCGCTGAATCAGGAGTAAAGACGACATAAAACTCGGCCTCGGTCGGGGCCTTCAGATTCGGCATGAGTTGGCCGAGGTTGATAACGTTGTAATCGCGCAACTCACCTTTAGCTTTGTCGATCAATTTGTCGACACTGCCAGCCGCAATTAGTTTCTCAAGACTTTCTCGCGCCTCCCGCGAAGGCTTGAAAACCGCAATAGCCTGAGCGTAGAAGCGAATTGCTTCCTCTTTCCTGCCGCGCTTTTCTTCAATCATTCCTACGTGATAACCGACTTCGCCATGTTGCTGCAGTATCCATGCTGCTCTGATGTATCTCTCCGCCGTGTCTATATCGCCCTTTTGGAAATAGACCCAGCCAAGCGTATCCCAGTAAGACGCCAACGACTCGACGTAATTCAAATCGTCCATTTTCAGACTGCTTATTTCGACGTTGCGAAGGCCAATTGCGATCGTGGACACGGCTGACTCCGCGTACTGAAGCGCCTTGTCGAGCTGAACACTCTTGGTGGAAAGAAAATACGCAACATTATTCAAGACAATCGGCGCGCGATCTAATTTGATCGCCTCTTCGAAAGCAGCGATAGCTTTGTCGGTTTGATCGAGATTCAAATACGCGCGGCCAAGACTCACTCGCAGGTTTTCGTCTTCGGGCGCAAGAGAAATGGCGCGTTCGAGTTCCGGAATGGCTTCTTTATACTTGCGCGCTTCGAGCAGCATCCGCCCGAGGCTCGAATGAGCGGACACATTTAACGGAGTTACTTCAATCTGTTTGCGGTAGGCGGCCTCGGCGTTTGCGTAGTCCTGCTGTTGCCAGTAAGCGTAACCGAGCAGTCCGTAAGCATAATCTTCGAACGGATTGTCCTTTGTCTGTTCGTTCAGAACTGCAATTGCTTCAGCATACTTTCTTTGTCGAACCATTACGAATGCCAGGTCATTTCTGACTTTCTTGTGTTTTGGATCCTTTTCAACTGCACGCTTGAACAGTTGTTCTGCAATCGCATAATTCCCGTTTTTGATCGCGGTGTTACCAGCCTGTATTAGATCTGTGACTTTGACCGAATCAGAAATTGCAGGTGTGCCGGCGATTTCCGTCTCCAACGAAAGCGCCTGTGCCTCGTCAGATTTTACGACAGCTGCAAATGCCCGATAGTCCTGCAAACGCTCGGCAGGCAATTCGCGCTGTCGCAGATGCAGCGTTCGATCGCTTACGAGCACAGCTCCTTGCATCTTGTAGTTGGCCGCATACTCGGCATAATCGCGAGACACTTTGATCGGAAGTGGTAATCGCGTTTGATACTTGCTCGGCAGCGTGAGTTTCACGTTGTAAGTGATATCAATCGGTGGACCGAGTTCGAGCGGTTTTGTGCTATTTGCCTTGCGACCCATGAGCGGCGACAAATTGAACGCTGGAAGCGGAACTCCGATTTTCAATTTCTTGCTGGACCAATCGAGAAAGTCGTTCTTGGCAACGTTGAATTCAATCTCGAAAGGTTTGTCGAGATCGGCCGGGTCCGAAGTGTTGATATCGGTGACTTCGCCTCCAATACCAACGGCGGTACCGAGATAAAAACCAAGATTCTTCCAATTGCTCTTCGGTGTGCGACGAAAAGCAAACCTCATATACAACTCCGCATCGCCACGGAGAACCATGCGCGCATGTGCGTTCAGTTTGCCAAGCTCGTCAACTGTGCCTTCGATCGACACTGCTTCAGACGAAAGAAACGGAGGCTCAGCCGGCGTGGTTTCGAGCCGCGCCGGTCCGGCCGTTGGAATCATCAACGCCTTCTTGTTGCGGAGACTAGGAGACAACAGTCCGGCGGGCGCTATCTCGGCAGTTGTATCTGCCCAGAGAGTTTCGTTACCTAACGGAATCGCACTGATGACATGATCAAATTGACCCGGCGACGGAATATCGAGGTCGAGCTTGCGAGTCGAGTTGATCAACACAGGATAAGCACGCAGTCCCGTCGCGGCGAGCATGGAAGCGAGCAGCGTGTGTTTGTCTTTGCAGTCGCCGTACTGGTTGCTCATGACGTTAGCCGCGGCATGTGGCTGATATCGGCCCTGGCCTAGTGACAGACTAACGTAACGAAAATTCTTGGCGACAAATTCATAAAGCGCACGGGCTTTATCTTTCTCGGTGGTTCGTCCGCGAATGATCTCCTCTGCTTTGATCTTGATCTTTTCGTCGGGAATGATTCGATCCTTTTGCAAACCGGCGTACCACTGGCCCACTTCGTCCCAGCTTTGAAATGTCGTTAGCTGCACGTCCGGGTGAATCTCTTCGGGCTCTTCCTTTTCTTCCTTTTCTTCCTCGTCCTTGTCTTGTTCTTCGCTGTCGGGTTTCAGATTTGCGTGTTTCCAGTGATAGACGCGCCGGTCGTTCTCGACTTTGATCTCCGGTGCAAAGGCGGGTTCGTTTTTTAGTTTGACTTTGCTGCCGGCGGGGATGTTTACGGTCAGCTCGTCGTTGAGAACAATAACGGCTTTTTTAATGAAGTCGTGCTCGACCCAGAAATGGTTTTGTGCAAGTGGAGTATGAATGGTCCAGACCATTCGATACTCGAGCACATCGCCCGGTCGGAGTCCGGGAACGGTAATGTGTTTTTGTCTGAGGTCGGTATAGATCGGCGCTTCACGAGCAATGGGCGCCGTCAGATCCTGGATGTCCGAGGCGGCCGCGTTGACGGTTGAGCCATCGGCTTTCCGCACGCGAACGTAATCCATGTCCAGCTTTTCATTGGCGGAGCTGTAGCCAATGACCAATTGACCGAGCCGTTCAACCCCTGCATCACTCTGAACTTTGGCGCGGAAAGTTACGTCGCGTTGTCCGGTACCATCGCGCTCAAAACGATACGAGGTTCGCAGATCTTCAAGGACTGCGGCTTCCTGCGAGTAATCAGGCTTCTGCTTAGCAACGTCAGCAGACTGTGCCGGTGCTTGTGTCTTGGTTTGGGCACGAAGTGATTGAAAACTACTAAGGGGTAGTCCTAACAGCAAAGAAACGCTTGCAAGCAAGGCAATGATCTGGGCATTGCGGGGGGAAGGCATGTATTAAATCTCCTATTGTAATGAGGACTCGGTCTCTGAGGGCCAGTCTACAAGAAGGCCCAGATTGTGTCTATCTGTATCTATCTGCGTAATCTGTGGATAAAGAACGGAACAATCCCGATGGACCGGCGTCTAATCGACGTGCTTTCAACTCTCAATGCTTCCGACGTTTTCGAGATCGTCATAGTCTCGTTTGGGATCGTTCTCGTGCTCAAGAGAGTCGCCGATATGGATGGATACCACAAGATCAGAGTTGCTGTCCTCACGGTGATTCTAAGTGTGGCCGTCATCCTGATGTTCGATGGACTCGGAGTTAGACTTGCCGACTCGGGCTTGAATGACTGCGTCATCGAGTTTGACGCACCCAGTGACCACTACTGACGAGCGGCCGAAAAAAGTTCTGGACCATCACCAGCCGAATTAGGTACAGTAAATCCGGGCCTAATAGCCTGACCAAGCGGGTGCGGCGCTTGTCCCCAATACCAATCTCACAGCGACTCTCTTAACCCCGACAGGACTTAATTAACAACTAAAACCAGCAATCATGACACGGATATTCGTTTATCTACTTGGGTTATGTCTCTTTTTGTGTCTCAACAGTACGGCAATCGGCAACGGTCGATCTCCCTCACCTGACTCTGCGCCGCTCAATCTGCGCGACTTTGGCGCCGTGGGCGATGGCGTCGCCGATGATGGTCCAGCTTTCCAAAGCGCTCTCGACGCGCTCGCTGCCGCAGGTGGCGGAACACTTTTCGTCCCCGAAGGTAAATACGCGATTGTCACTCCCGTTGAGAAAAATTTCACCGGAATCGCGTCGTCAATCACGATCGTCGGAGTTGAATCACTAACACCCGTCGCTCCACCGAGTGCTCCGGGCCACGAACTCTCGCTGGGTCTCGATCTGCTTTCGGAAGTTTATCCGCGCACGGGCGAGGAGCAGGTTGCGATCTTTATAAGAGGGCTGCGCAATCTTGTCGTCAAAGACATCGCCTTTGTTGGAACAGCAACCGTCGTCACCGATGCAGCTACGACACTTCTGTTGGCCGATATCGAAAAAGCTCAGATAAAGCACAGTGAGTTTTATGGATTGGCAACATTGACTGGCGGCGGCATCGTGATGGCAGTACGAAGCGACCTTGAAATCTCACAGTGCAAGTTTCTTGGTTCTACTGCGACCAGCGGTCACTACATCCCGGTCGTACAGAATATCGAGTGGTACGGGATAACTGTTTCAGATACTACATTCCTCGATTACGGACAGCGCGCAGAGCTTTTTGGAAAATCAGGTTATGCAGCGCCGATTTCGTGGATCAATATCGGCAACGCGGCGCAAACCACGAATCTTTCGCCGCGACGTGAAGTGGTGATTCGAAATGTGTTTCTTGATGAAGGCGCATTTTGGGGATTGAGCAGTCTTCCTTATCGTCACACTCCGGCCAGCGCACCGATAGATCTCATCTACGTAAGTAATCTCGAAATGAACGTGTCCAACTTTGGTGTGTTTGGACATCAACTCTATAACGCCGATCGAGTGTTCGTTGAAAAATCGAGATACGGCTGGAGTCATAACGCAGCGGCAGCGATCGCTTTGAATAATATTGGCGCGGCCATTCTCGATCAGTTAACGCTCCAGGCCGATGCGGATCACATTTTTGCCGACGCGAATACCCGAGAACTGACTGTCATTAACTCCTCTAACGTGCATTTAGATTCGTCTGCGCAATCGACGATCACGATCAATACGACTGCCGCTGCCGATCCGGTGCAATACGTTCGCAGCCGATTTGTTACCGTACTCGGACGAGAACCAGATCCTGCGGCCCACTTTTACTGGTCGGATCTGCTGATCCACTGTTTTGAGGATTCGGTCTGTCAGGACACTACCAGGCAGGCACTGAACAATTACTTATCCAGCTCTCCTTCACAGACATTCAAGATCTCCGGTCGTATCACGAATCCGGATAACACGCCCCTTGTTGGGGTTAAATTAACGCTCAGTGGATCTCAGTCAGTGACAACTAGCACTGACAACAACGGCAACTATATCTTTTCGGGACTGCCAACAAGCGGTCGCTATGTAGTAACGCCTGCATCTGACGATCACAATTTCGAGTCTGCGACCATCATCACACCCAGTGGAGATCAGATTGCCAACTTCATCACACAACCGAAGACTTATCAGGTGAAGGGAACTATCAAAAGTGACGGCAATCCGTTGCCCGGTGTGCTGGTTGCACTTTCCGGCTCTTCACTCGGAACAGCAGTCACTGACAGTGCCGGTCAATATTCTTTCGAGTTGCCGAAAGGTGGAAGCTACGTGTTGACACCTTCAAAAGCGAACTACAACCTCGGCCCCGCTTCAACCTCCATCAACGCGCTGAGCGCAAACGCGCAGGCGGACTTTACCGCGACGCTCAAGAAACACTCAATTACCGGTCGTGTCATGAAAGCTGATGGTGCGCCACTGGCAGGAGCAGTGGTCACGCTCTCGGGTCCGTTAAGTAACACCACTACAACGGCAAGTGACGGCTCCTACTCGTTTACAAACCTCGACGCGGGTACCAGTTGGACAGTTACTGCGGCGAAAGATCACTTTGGCTTGTCGCCCGCAGTGCGAACTGTCGACGATCTCACAGCGGATACGTTCGCGAATTTCGAAGCCGTGCAATTGCCGATCTTGTTGACTGAACCCGGCACAGACCGAGCCGTCGCGATGGAGTTGACGCAATGGGTACCCGAACCGTTCTCGATCACGACGACCTTATTATCGGACGGCCGCAACCGCACGCGGATAATCGTGTTCGCCTCCGATCTCGGTTTATTACCCGGCGAAGGTGTTGAAACCTTAACGGTCGAAGCAGAAGATTCGAACCATGTCCTGCACCCGTTGAGGGTAGAATTCGTCAGCCCGCTGCAAGGTTTGCCTAATATTAATCAGATTGTGATAAGGCTCACCGGAGACCTGAATGGCGCCGGCGACGTGCTGCTCACCCTCAAAGTGCATGGTTTGACGAGCAACAAGGCGCGAATCCTGGTTGGTCCTGTCAGTGACGACCCGAACTGATCGGCGTTTAACTCGGTCCAGCTTATCGGCTTGACAGTTTTATCTGTTCGAATAAACTAGCGTCCGAACGCCATTCTTGCAGAGGCAAAGGACCAAAATATGAGTACTGTTCAGCCTGGTGAAACGGGATCGACTGCTCCGGCATTTAGAATTGCGCCACAGTTACACCAAATCCTCTATAAACGGCCTGGCCGAGATAAGTTAGAGCCAACCGAGGACGTTCTCCCTGAGCCGCCGTATCCGCAGCGACCCGACGCCAGGGAAATGACTCACAACCAATACCTGAAGTTGAATGGTGTTCGGATGTGGAAAACCTGGGGCGCGCCGTATTTCCGATCCCGGACGCTGAAGAATCGCAAAGAGCTACGGCCAATCATCCCGTACCTATTCACCGACTGGAAGTGCAATCTCGATTGTCACTATTGCTGGTCGTACGACAACAAGGTGAAGGGAATGACCGAGGACGTTGCCAAGCGTTCAATAGACTGGCTGCACTCAATCGGATCGCGCGTCTTAGCACTCATGGGTGGCGAGCCTTTGCTGCGACCCAATTTCATTCACAAGATTGTTTATTACAGTGCTCAGAAGGGCATCTTCGTCTATTTGCCGACTAACGGACGGTTGATGAAACCGGATGTGATCGATCGTCTCGGCGACGCCGGCCTCGCGACAGTCAACCTCGCAGTGGATTCAGTGAAGGAGAGAAAGTCTCTACC